>DAORMO010000369.1:631-1038 GCA_035440585.1 Terricaulis sp. | reverse complement strand
GCGCCGCAAAATCGATCGCCACAAACGCCGCCGCCGCCGCCGCCAGCACCGCAACCGCCCAGCTCACGCGCGCAGGCAAAGGCAGCGCGGCAACAGCAGCGCCCGCGAGCGGCGCGGCGATCATCAGCATGGGCGCATGCTGGCCAGCGAGAGCAAGCAGGCTCACGGCGCGCGCTCCGCCGCTTCGGCTTTGCGATCGGCCGCGTCAATCTCGGTGGTTTCGACGCCGCCATAAGTTTCTTGCTGGCGCACCATGAGCGCGAGCCCGAGCGCAAGATACGCAAACGCCAGCGCAACCGCGCCCGCAAGCAGCGCCGCCGGCGCGCCCAGCACGCCAAGCGCGAGCACCGCGCCCATCAAGGCGAACACAAGCCCCGCCAGCCGCTTGGCCGCATTGGCGCCGAGCC
>DAORMO010000369.1:366-617 GCA_035440585.1 Terricaulis sp. | reverse complement strand
GCCGATCAAAGTCAGCGCCATCGCCGCGGCAAGCGCGAACGCGGTGAGCCAAATAGCGGCCATCACCAATCCTCGTCCCGCAAGCCAAGCGCGCGGCCCATCAGTGCGATGAGGATCAGCGAACTCGCGCTCGCCGTGGCGACAAAGAGGCCCGCCTCCATCACGTAAGGCGCGTAGAGAAACCCCGGCGCGCCCGCCGCCGCGATCGCGGCAATGACGCCAAGCGAAAGCAGAATGCGCGCAACAAGCGG
>DAORMO010000369.1:0-222 GCA_035440585.1 Terricaulis sp. | reverse complement strand
CATAATAACGCGCGGCCGAAAGCAAAAGGATTTGCGCCGCGCGCATCATGGGCGCGGCCCCGAAAACGGCCCGCGCTCGCCAAAGCCGATCAGCGCGACAACGCCAAGGCCGGCGACGAAAATGATCGCCGCAATCCAAGCGCCGACAGCCGTTTCCGGCGCCGCCGGCGCAGGCGCGGCCGCAAGCTCCGGCGCGGCCCAGAGCACAAGCGCGCCCAGCAG
>DAORMO010000368.1:0-1048 GCA_035440585.1 Terricaulis sp. | reverse complement strand
CCGCTCATCGGCCAGCCCCATGCCCCACGCGCTCAGCACGCCGGCCAGCGGATGCAGCAAAATCGTCTCCACGCCCACAGCATCCGCCACCGCGCACGCATGCTGCCCGCCCGCGCCGCCAAACGCGACGAGCGCATAATGGGATGGATCATAGCCGCGCTGGATCGAAATCTTCTTGATCGCCTCGGCCATGTGCTCGTTGGCGATGGTGAGAAAGCCATCGGCCGCTTCTTCCGCGCTCAGCACGCGCCCCGTCGCCGCCGCTACCTCGGCGCACAATTCAGCAAATTTCTGCGCCACCGCAGCGCGGTCCAGCGGCAGATCTCCGTTCGGCCCAAAGATCGCTGGAAAAAACTCAGGCCGCACGCGCCCCAGCAGCACGTTGCAATCTGTCACCGTCAGCGGCCCGCCGCGCCGATATGAGGCCGGGCCCGGATCAGCGCCGGCGCTGTGCGGGCCAACCCGCAGCCGCGCGCCGTCAAAAAAGCAAATCGAGCCGCCGCCCGCCGCCACGGTGTGGATCGAAAGCATCGGCGCGGCAAAGCGCACGCCCGCCACCAGCGTTTCATGCGTGCGCTCAAACGCGCCGGCATAGTGCGTCACATCGGTTGAGGTGCCGCCCATGTCAAAGCCGAGCGCATGGCTAAAGCCTGCACGCGCCGCCGCCGCCGCCATGCCCACAACCCCGCCCGCCGGCCCCGAAAGCACCGCATCCCGCCCGCGAAAGCGCGAAGCCTCACTCAGCCCGCCATTGGATTGCATGAAATAGAGCGGCGCTTCGCTGAGCCCCGCGCTCACCTCATCCACATAAGCCCGCAGCACGGGGGAGAGGTAGGCGTCCGCCACGCTGGTATCTGCGCGCGGGATGAATTTGATCAACCCGCTCACCTCATGGCTCACCGAAATCTGCGTAAAGCCGATCGCGCGCGCGATCTCCGCCAGCTTCGCCTCATGCGCGGGATGAGCCCAGCCGTGCAAGCACGCGATCGCCGCCGCGCGGAAGCCATCGTCATACGCCGCCTCAAGCGCCGCGCGCGCATGCGCCTCA
>DAORMO010000367.1:0-1073 GCA_035440585.1 Terricaulis sp. | reverse complement strand
GCCCCGGAGCCGGCGCCGGCGGAGGCCGCCCCCGCCGAAGCGCCGGCCGCGCCTGAATAAATGCAAGGCCGCCCGTGAACATCACAGAGCTTCGCCTCACGGGCTTCAAGAGCTTCGTCGAAACCGCACGCGCGCCTGTTGAGCCTGGGCTCACAGGCGTCGTCGGCCCCAATGGCTGCGGCAAATCCAATCTGCTCGAAGCCGTGCGCTGGGTGATGGGCGCCACCAGCGCCAAATCCATGCGCGCTTCCGATATGGAGGATGTGATCTTCGCTGGCACCGCGGGCCGCCCCGCGCGTGAGCATGCGGAAGTCACGCTCGTGCTCAACGAAGCCGCAGGCCGCGCGCCCGCGCCGTTCCACAAGGATGATTTGCTTGAGGTAACGCGCCGCATCCGCCGCGGGCTCGGCTCCACTTATCGCATCAACGGCAAAGAGGTGCGCGCCAAGGACGTGCAGCTGCTGTTCGCCGATGCGGCCACGGGCGCGAACTCGCCGGCGCTGGTGCGCCAAGGCCAGATCAGCGAGCTGATCGCCGCCAAGCCGCAAAACCGCCGGCGCATCCTTGAAGACGCCGCCGGCATCGCAGGGCTGCACGCGCGCCGCCATGAAGCCGATCTCAAATTGCGCGCGGCGGAAACCAATCTTGCGCGCCTCGATGAGGTGCTCGCCGAAATCGAAGCCCAAGCGCTGAGCCTCAAAAAACAAGCCCGCCAAGCCGAGCGTTATCGGGGCCTCGCGCAAACGCTGCGCGAAACCGAAGCGCTGCTGCTGCATCGCCGCTGGATCGAAGCGCGTGAGCGCAACGCCGAAGCGCAAACGCATCTGCGCGAAGCTGAACGGGCCGTCGCGCAAGCCGCAGCTGAAGCCAGCGCCGCCGAACGCGGCGCCGAAGATGCACGCGAAGCCTTAGGCCCGCTGCGGGAAGAGGAGGCTGTCGCCGCCGCCGTGCTGCGCCGGCTTGAAGGTGTGCGCGTGGGGCTCGAGCGCGATCTTGCCGAAGCGCAAGCGGCGATCGAACGCTGCGATGCGGACGCGCAGCGCGCGCAAGATGAAACCGCGCGCCTGCAAGCG
>DAORMO010000366.1:0-1156 GCA_035440585.1 Terricaulis sp. | reverse complement strand
GTGCAGCCGCGCTAGATCAACAAAGCGTCCCGCCTCGCGCGCGGCTTCAAGCCGTGTGGTTTCGGGCGGGGTGTGGCTCACCACATTGAGCAATTGCTTGTGGCTCCACACATCGAACTCGCCCGGCGCGACGTTGAGATCGCCGACGAGAATCGTGGGCGCGGTGCGCTTTTTATAGTCGCGCTTCATGCGGTCGAGCACATCGAGTTTGTGCTTGAATTTGGGGTTCAGCGTCGGATCAGGAATGTCAGCGCCGGCCGGCACATAAAGATTGTGGATCTCAATCCCTGCAACTTTCGCCGCTGCAACGCGCGCCTCTTCGCGTGGGCAGAGCTTTGGCGCCGCCACTGGCTCAAGCTTCAGTTTTGAGACGATCGCCACGCCATGCCAGCCCTTCTGCCCGACGACGTGCTGGTATTTATAGCCAGCGTCCCGGAAGGTCTTTTCCGGAAACTCGCCATTGCGGCATTTGATTTCCTGGAGGCACAGAACCTCGGGCTTCGCTTCATCGAGAAAGCGGCGCACCATTGGCGCGCGGAGACGGACGGAATTGATATTCCAAGTGGCGATGCGAAGCATGAGCGGTGTTTGCAGGCTTTGAAGCCATTTGTCCAAAAACGATGAGCCCAAAAACGAAGGAGCCCCAGCGCGCTTCGCGGCCAGGGCTCCAGTGCGCCTTGAGGGGGGCGCGTGATGCGTCGGCAGGGGAAAGCCGGCGCTTCGGCCGCCGCGCTGGATCGGTCAGCGGGGGGGACGACGCATAATCCAGGGGGATGAGCGGCGACCGTTGAGTGACATATACAACACGAGGCCAAATTTTTCAAGGATCGCTAAGGGAAATTCCTTGCAACGTTTGGCGACGCGCGGCAGGCCGCGCGCCCTTACCGCCGGCGCGGGCGATCTTCCAAAATATCAGGCAGGCGGAACAGGCCGCGATCGAGGCTCGCCGGCTGGGTGACGTCCGAAAGCGTGATGCGCGTGCGCGCGCCCGTTGCGTCCGTCACATCCCAAGAGCGCAGCTCTGCAGCCTCGCCATAGAAGTTCAGCGTGATCTGCCCATCGGTTTCGCCGGTGCGGTCGCGCGCGGTGATCATGGTCCAGGGGCCAGAGCGCGACACGCGCGTCACCCGCGCTTGGCGTTCGAGATCAACGCGGC
>DAORMO010000365.1:0-1159 GCA_035440585.1 Terricaulis sp. | reverse complement strand
CGGGCGCGCATGTTTGCGATCACCTCCGCCAGCGGCGGCAAGCCAACACTGGCGCGGCGCTCATCCACGGTTTCAGGCTCGGTGATCGCGGCGGGAGAGAGAAGGCCCTGGCCGTCCCAATCAAATTGGGTGCCGAAGGTTTGCGCGCCGCCTTCCATCACCGCGATGCGATCGGTGAGATAGGCGGCGTCGAGCACATTGGCTTCGCCGGCGGGGATGGCTTCAAGCATCAGCGCAAGCCCGCGCCGCTGCAGATCGGGGCGGGAGATGGCGTGCTGCAGGATGAAGAAAGCGGCGGAGGCGCCTTCATCACCCAGTAGCCCGCGCCCCGGCCAGCCGATTGCGTCAAACACACGCTCGAGCAGCGCGGCGTTTTCCAGATGCACGGCTTCCATCTCGGGATGGTAGCCCTCAAACAACGCGCCGGTTTGCGCCAGCCGCGTGCGGGTTTCGTAATCGCGCATCGCGGCGGCGATCAGCGCGTCGCGCCAGCTCTCACTCATGGCCGCACACCTCGTTGCTGCATATTGGGCAGGCAGGGTCGCGTTTCAAACTCACGGTGCGGGCTTCTCCTTGCAGGCCGTCAAATAAAAGGATGCGCCCGGCAAGGGGCGCGCCGGCTTCGGCGATCAGCTTGATCGCTTCCAGCGCCATCATTGCGCCGATCACGCCGGTGAGCGCGCCGACGATGCCGACAGCGGCGCAGGTTTCCGCATCGGGCGGCGCTTCGGGCACAAAGCAGCGATAGCAGGGGCCAGGTGCTGCGAACACACTGACTTGCCCGTTCCAGCGGCCCACCGCGCCGGAGACCAGCGGGGTGTTCAGCGCGCGCGCGGCTGCGTTCACGGCAAAGCGCGTTGAAAAATCATCCGTGCCGTCAAGCACCACATCGGCGCCTTCGAGCAGCGCGTGCGCGTTTCCCGGCGTCAGCCGCGTGCTGCGCGTTTCGATTCCGACATGCGGATTGAGCGCGTTGAGCGCCGTTGCTGCGGCTTCGGTTTTCGGTACACCGACATCGGCGGTGGTGAAGATCACCTGCCGCTGCAAGTTTGAGAGCGCGACTGTATCGTCGTCAATCAAGCGCAGGCGGCCCACGCCTGCGGCGGCGAGATAGAGCGCGGCCGGCGCGCCAAGCCCGCCGGCGCCGACGATGGCGACG
>DAORMO010000364.1:0-1208 GCA_035440585.1 Terricaulis sp. | reverse complement strand
GTGACGCATCATTTGCAAGCAGCGGCGGATCGGCCGTGGACGTTCTACGGCCAATTGGCCGAACGCCAGCTTGGGCGCGAGAGCCCGCTCTCTTTCACCTCCCCGCAAGTGGATCGCGCAGCGCTTGAGCGGTTTGTGGAGCGCTATCCCGCCGCGCGTCGCGCCGCTGCGTTGGCGCAGCTTGGCCGGCTCTCAGAGGTGGAAGCCGAATTGCGCCGCCTGCACGCTGATCTTTCTGCCGAAGATGATCGCGTTTTCCTTGCCCTGGCGGAATCGCTGCACGCGCCGGCAGCGCAATTGCGCGCGGCTGAATATGGCGGGCCGGACGTCGCCGCTGGCTTTTGCCCGACGACAACGTTTGAACCTGATGACGGCTTCTCGCTCGATCGCGCGCTGATCTATGCGGTGGTGCGCCAGGAGAGCTATTTCAATCCGAAAGCGGTTTCGCGCTCCAACGCGCGCGGGCTGATGCAGCTTCTGCCTTCCACCGCGCGCGATATGGATCGCTCCACCAATTATCGCCGCCAGCCTGCGGCGCTGTTTGAGCCGGGCCTGAATATGCGCCTGGGCCAAAGCTATCTGCACTGGCTGATGAACTCGTTCCATAATGACGGCGATCTTGGCCGCGTGTTCGCCGCTTATAATGGCGGGCCGGGCTGGCTGCGCCGCTGGCTGGAAACACAGCCCGCAGATATTGACCCGCTCATGCTGCTCGAAACCATGCCGCGCGCCGAGAGCCGCGATTATGCGGAGCGTGCGATCTCGCACATGAGCCTCTGCCGCCGCCGCTACGGCCAACCCACGCCGGAGCTTGACCGCCTCGCCGCTGGCGGGCCCGCGATCTATACGCCGCTTGATCGGCGCGCATACGCGGCCGCGAGCGAGTAAATTATCCGGTTGTCGCCGGCGCCTGCGGCGCCATGCGCGCGCGCAGGTTTTCCATGAAGCGATCCATGAGATCGGTGCGCGCCACCGCGCGCGCCACATCACGGATCGCCGCGCCCTCAGCGTGAATGCCAGCCGCCACCACCTCAAACGCATCCGCCGATTCAGTGCCGGCCATATCGCCCGCATAGTCGCGATAGAGTGTGCGCACGCCCGCTTCATCGCCCGCGAGCGTCAGCGCCACGCCGGCGCGCAGCACGGCGAGCCGCCCCGCTTCGTCGAGCGGCTGGGCGCGATTGCGCAGGGAAAGCAAAGTGCGGATT
>DAORMO010000363.1:389-1303 GCA_035440585.1 Terricaulis sp. | reverse complement strand
GATCGGCCTCCGCCACGCGCCGCTGCGCCTCACGCAAATCGGCCCAGCCTGACTCAATCGGCTGCGCGGACGGCGCGCCGAAATTCGGCAATTGCGCAATGAAGACCGCAAGATCGCGCCCGAACTGCCGCCGCCAATCGGCGATCAGCCCGCCCAGAAGCGCTTCGTAGTCCTGTGGCGCGCCGGCATTGCTTTCACCCTGATACCAAAGCGCGCCGCGCAAGCCATAAGCGCCAAGCGGGGCGATCATGCCGTTATAGATTGTGCTTATGCCGCGCACCGCATGCCAAGGCGCGGCAGGCCCGCCGCCATGCGCCGCATCCGCCGCGCGATAGCGCCAGCCATCACCGAGCGACGCTGTTTCGCCGTTGGCGAAGCGGATGCGCATTGCGTCAACCGGCCCCGTCAGCCCGCCCGCGTCCCACGTGCTCAGCACATTGACGACGATGCTGTTCTCCCCGGCGCGCAAAACGCCCGCTGGCACAGCATAAGCGCGCGCATCGCCCCAGCCGAAGCTGGAGCCGATCAAGCGCCCGTTCACCCAGGTGAGATCCACCTCATCGACGCCGCCAAGCTCAAGGTGCGCGGCGCCGGCGGCCTGCTCCGCCGTGAGCGTCACCGTGCGGCGATACCAGACCATGCCGTTATGCTGCTCAAGCCCTGCATCGCGCCAGCGCTTCCAATCGCCCAGCTGCGCCGGCGCGGGCGCCCAATCGCCTTCGGCGCGCTCCCATGGCGAACCTTCGCCCGCCTGCCGCCACCAAGCTTGCCAGCCCGTTGCAAACGCGCTGAGCGCGGCGTTGGCGTCACGGCTGTAAAGCTCAAGCAGATCGGCCTCCGCTTCGCGGCCGGCGATGGCGCGCATGCCGCCGCTGCTGATCCAGCTTTCAATATTTGAGCCGCCCCACGCCGCC
>DAORMO010000363.1:0-379 GCA_035440585.1 Terricaulis sp. | reverse complement strand
AAGCCGATCGGCACATCACTCTCCCGCCGCAAGTCGCGCGCGAAAAAATAGCAGACAGCCGAGAAAGCCCGCACGCTTTCAGGCGCCGCCGGGCTCCACCCCGTGACGGCGCCAAGCGCCGATCGCGGGCTGACGCTGCTGACATGCGCGATGTGAAAGAGGCGCACGCCGTCATCGCTGGCGTTGGCGATCTCACTGCGAGCGTTGAGCGCGCTGGCGACGCTCCATTCCATGTTCGATTGGCCCGCGCAGAGATAAACATCCCCCATCAGCACGTCGCGCACCACGCGCCGCGCGCCCGATGCGGCTTCAACCTCCAAAACATGCGGCCCGCCCGCAGGCTGGGCCGGCAAGGCCGCGCGCCAGGCGCCGCGCGCAT
>DAORMO010000362.1:0-1326 GCA_035440585.1 Terricaulis sp. | reverse complement strand
CCGCCGGTAATCAGCACCCGCTTGCCCGCGATGCGCTGCTGAATCCGCACCCAATCGAGCTCACCCAAAGGCGCGCCAACGAGATCATCCAGCCCAAGCGGGCGCACCGCGCCGCCCTCGACCACAAAAACCAGCATCCGCGCCGCCGCAGCGCGCTCCAGCACCGCCCGCGTGACAGGCACAGGCTTTGGTCCAGCCAAAACCAGCGCGCGCACGCCAAATTCCTGAAAATTGAGCGCATCCCAAGCCGGTGCACGCGCCAGCACCGTAGCGTCCGCCTCACCGCCGCCAATGATCGCAGCGCCTTTCAGCGTCAGCCGGTGCTTTGCCCAATCGATGTTCGCAGCCAGGGCGATGCGCACGCGCTCGGACGTGCCCGCGATAACGGCCTCGATCGCCATGTCTCCACCCCGCGCTGGTGTCATTGTCCGGCCATCTTTATTCCTGGCTAAGGACGCAATGTCTACAACGTCAAGCTGCCGGGCGGCTTAAGAAAACGCCATGCCTATCAATGCGGCGCTAAGACCGTCTCATTCAGGCAACGTCACGACATTGTTACACGCAGAGACCTCAAGCGGCTGATCGAGCGCGCCGGCGCCGATATGGAACACACCGCCCGCCGCGCGCACCAGCGCGCAGCCTGCAGCGACATCCCAAATCATCGAGCCGGACTCCCGATACGCCTCAGCCCGGCCCGCCGCGACATAGGCGAGCGCCGTCGCCGCTGAGCCGATCATGCGCACTTTGCGCCAGGCTTTGAGCCGCGCCTCAAACAGCGCCATGGATTCAGGCGTCGCGCGCGAGGGCACGCCGGTTTGCAGGATGCCGGCGCTGGGCGCATCGATGCCCGACACGCGGATCGGCTGGCCGTTGAGCGCCGCGCCCGCGCCGACAAGGCCGGTGAAGCGCTCGCCCAGCACAAAGCAATCCACCACGCCCAGGATGGGAACGCCCTCTTCCAGCAGCGCGATCGACACCGCGCAATGGGGATAGCCGCGCAGATAATTGACGCTGCCATCGAGCGGATCGACGGCCCACACATAGCGGCTCTCCCGGGCACGCACCCAGCCGGCCTCCTCCGAGATCACCGGAAACGGCGCTGCGCGTTCGAGTGCTTCGAGGATCATCGCTTCAGCGCGCTTATCGGCGTCGATCTTCACCTCGCTGCCCGACTGGTCGGTGGCCGTGAACGAGATCTCGTCCAGCACCCGCTCCATCACGGTCTGCAGACGGCGTGCGCCGATATTCTCCACCGTCGAATTGACCTGCACCGCGATGTCGGCGATGGCGTCGTTCGCCTTCGGCAGCAGCTTGCCGTTGGACACG
>DAORMO010000361.1:0-1331 GCA_035440585.1 Terricaulis sp. | reverse complement strand
TGCTGGTCGGCGGCCGCGGCGGCGCGGCGAGGCGCTTTTCCAGATAATCGCGCGCGTGCTTTTCGACGTCCGCAAGGTGATCCTCGCCCGGATCGCGGCCGCGATAGAAATGGTCCGCGCCTTCCACTGGCTGGCCATCCACCTTGATGTTCTTTTGCGTGCGGATGCGGCTGATCACGCGCTCCATATCGGGAGCGGTCGTGACGCTGTCGCGCGTGCCATAGATGATGACGCCCGAAGCCGGGCAGGGCGCCAGGAACGAGAGATCATAATGGTTCGCCGGCGGGGAGACGGCGATGAAGCCGTCAATCTCAGGCCGGCGCATCAACAGCTGCAGCCCGATCCAGGCGCCAAACGAATAGCCGCCAACCCAGCACTGCTCTGCGTTGGGGTTCATGCTCTGCAGATAATCGAGCGCGGAAGCGGCGTCAGATAACTCGCCCATGCCGTTGTCGAACACGCCCTGGCTGCGGCCGATGCCGCGGAAATTGAAGCGCAGCACGCCAAAGCCAAAATCGGTGAACAGCTTATAGAGCTGCACCGTGACGCGATCGTGCATCGAGCCTTGCGCGCGCGGATGCCCGTGCAGGATCAGCGCAATCGGCGCGCCCTCGCGCGAGGGCTCCTGATACCGGCCTTCAACCCGCCCTGCGGCGCCTGGAAAAATCACTTCTGGCATTCATCGACCCCAGCCGCCCGGCCCTGAAAAACCGGGGGCAAATTCTTGACCAAAACGCTCAGGTATCCTAGCTGTCCCTGAGGATAGGGCCCGTGTGCCCAGCCCCGAAGGGGGCGGCTTCTAGCACAAATTTAAGGGCGTGCGAGGCCACGGGAAGGAAAGCGCATGCGTTTGACCTCAAAAGGCCGCTACGCGGTGATGGCGATGGCCGATTTGGCCCTGCATGGCGGGGTGGAGCGGGCTGTGCCGCTGCAGGAGGTGGCGCGCCGGCAGGAGATTTCCCTCTCTTATCTTGAGCAGCTGTTCGCGCGGATGCGGCGCGCGGGGCTGGTGGCGGGCGTGCGCGGGCCAGGCGGCGGCTATCGGCTGGCGCGCGGAGCCGATGTGGTGACGGTGGCCGAGATCATCGAAGCTGTGAACGAGCCGATCAAAGCCACGCGCTGCGATTCCGCCTCCAGCAAATCCTGCCTTGGGCGCAATGGCCGCTGCATCGCGCATGGCCTTTGGCAGGAGATGGGCGATCGCATCCATGTGTTTCTGGGCTCGGTGTCGCTCGATGATGTTTTGAACAATCGGTTTGACGGCGGCGCCGCCCGCGTGGCCGCAGAATGAGCATGAGCAAGCCGCTGATCTATTGTGATTACAACGCCGG
>DAORMO010000360.1:274-1333 GCA_035440585.1 Terricaulis sp. | reverse complement strand
GGCGGCGCGGGCTGGGCTTGGGCGCTGGTGCTGGCGGAGCTTGCGCCCGCGCGCGCAGACGCGATCTTGCAGCGCGGGCGCGATTTCGGTGAAAGCCGAGTCATCTGCGGCTACCATTTCCCAAGCGATATTGAGGCGGCGCGCCTGATCGCCGCCGGCGCGGTGGCGCGTCTGCACGCCGATCCCGCCTTCCGGCGCACGCTGGACGCCGCCCGCCGCGAATTGGCGCGCGCTTATCCCGAATAGACATGCGCGGCGCGCATCAGCTTATGCGCTTTATCGCCAGGCTTGCATGCGCGCGGGCGAGATGAGCCAATGGGATATGGGCTTGAGTAAAACGCCGATGCTGAACCGACGCGCCGTGCTGATTGGCGCGGGCGCCATGAGCCTTGCCGGCCCCGCTGCGGCGCAAGGGGGCGAGTTTCGCCTTGCCGCAATCGGCCAATCGCTGATCCGCTACGATCTGCGGCGCAACCCTTGGCCCGGGCTCGCGCCCATTCAGGCGCGGCTGCGGCGCAACCATGCGGTGTTCTCGAACCTCGAAGTCGCCATTCGCGGGCCGAACGAAGGCGCGCCCACGCGCGCGCTCGACACGCTGCACACTGCCGATCCCAGCGTGATCGATTGTTTGCGCGAGATGGGGATCACCGCGCTTTCGACCTCCAACAATCACGCCTTCGATATCGGCACAGGCGGCATCATCGATGCGATCGACGCGCTGGAGGCGCGGGCCATGCCGTTCGCCGGCACGGGGCGCGATCTGGCGCGCGCGGCCGCGCCTGGCGAACAGGAGACGCCGGGAGGGCGCTTTGCGTTCGTGGCGTTCGCCACCGGCTTTGTGCGCGAGGGGGGCATGGCTGCGGCCGAACGCGCCGGCGTGAACGAGGTGCGGCGCGATGCAAACGAAGCGCTGCTGGAAGAAGACGTGCAGCGCATCTTGGCCGCAATCAGCGCAGCACGCGCGAGCGGCGCGACGGTGCTGCTTGTGACCCATGACCGCGAAGAGGCGTTTTCCCTGTCCGACCGCGTCGCGTTGATCGCCGACGGCAACCTGATCCA
>DAORMO010000360.1:0-238 GCA_035440585.1 Terricaulis sp. | reverse complement strand
CCCGCCGATCCTGCATGGGCTGGAAATGTATAACAACGCGCCCCTGCTCTATGGCCTGGGCAGCTTCATCTTTCAGACGAAGAAAGATGAGGACGCTTATGGCGAGCCCAATTGGGAGAGCCTGATTGTGGAATGCCGCTTCCGCGGCGGGCGCTTTCTTGGCGCAGAAATCTTGCCGGTTGCGCTCAATGATGTCGGCGTCGGCGGCATGGAGGATTTGGAAACGCGCGGCCGGCCA
>DAORMO010000359.1:0-1341 GCA_035440585.1 Terricaulis sp. | reverse complement strand
GCCGCAAAGCGACCGAGAGCGCCGCGCGCCTCACCGATGCAGAAATCGCTGCAGCCGCAGCGCGGCTCGGTGTTGAGGTCAATGTGCTGCGCGCGCTGATCGCGGTGGAAAGCGCGGGGCCGGGTTTTTCAAACAATCGCCCGCTGCTTGGCTTTGAGCCCTTCGTGTTCAGCCAAAGCACCAGCGGCCGTCACGACGCGAGCCACCCACAAATTTCATCTTCATCCAGCCGCGCGTATCTTGGCGGCAATCAGGACACGCGCTGGCAACGGCTTGAAGCGGCGTATGCGCTGGCGCCGGAAGCGGCGCTGGGTGCGGCCAGTTGGGGCGCGTTCCAATTGCCGGGGCGTTATTTCGCGCAGGCCGGCTACGCCGACATCTACGCCTTTGTGCGCGATCATGCCCATTCAGAGGCGCGCCAGCTGGCCGCGTTTGAGGCGTACATCAACCGCAACGGCCTTGGCGCTGCGCTGCAAGCCAAAGATTGGGCCGCGTTCGCGCGCGCTTATGAGGGTGAAGCAGGGGCGGGGCAGTACGCCTCGGCCCTACAGCGCGCCTACGCGACCTTCCCGCCAGCAGCCGGCGATGGCTATCTCGCCAGCCTCGTGGCCGGCTCGCGTGCGCCGCTGACGCGCGCCGATTACGAAGAGATCGCGCAGCAATTGGGCTGTGAGCCTGAGGCCGTGCAGGCGGTGGTTGAGGTGGAAAGCGGCGCGCTTGGCGCGTTCGCGGCCGATGGGCGCCCAATCATTCTGTATGAGCCGCATATTTTCTCGCGCCGCACCGAGCGCCGCTATGATGCGAGCCATCCCACGATTTCCTATCGCACTTGGGACGCCTCAAAATATCCGCGCGCGCAGGAGGCGCGCTGGGAGCAGCTGCGGCAAGCCTATGCGCTCTCGCCGCAAGACGCGATCGCCTCAGCGAGTTGGGGCAAATTCCAGATTATGGGCTTCAATCACGATGCTTGCGGATTTCCTGATCCAAAAAGCTTCGTGGCGGATATGTGCCGCAGCGAAGTACAGCAATTGAAGGCGTTCGCGAACTTCGTTCGCGCCAACAAGCTGGATGATGAGCTGCAGCGCAAGGATTGGGAAGGCTTCGCCGCCGGGTACAACGGCGTAGGCCAAGTTGAGCGGTATGCGCGCCTCATGCGTGAGGCTTATGCGCGCTTAAAGCCGCAGGTTTAGGGGAGGGCGATCATGGGGTTTTTCAATTGGCTGTTCGGCGCGCTTTTTGGCCGTAAGCGCAATCAATCGCCGCCGACTCCGCCCCCCGTGACGCCACCGGCGCCGCCGCCCGTCGCGCCGCCACCGCCTCCGGTGGCTCCGCCGCCAGTCG
>DAORMO010000358.1:0-1366 GCA_035440585.1 Terricaulis sp. | reverse complement strand
CACGATCACGTCGCTGCGCGTCACTTGCGCCGCGGCGATGCGCACCTGATCTGGATCGAGCCGCAACTCGGCGGCGATCTCGTGCTGCGTTGAATCAAGCTCATGCAGATCGTGCTGATCTGGCGCCTCACGCCGGATCGACCAGGCCATTTCATCATCCACCGGGCGGCCGGTGGCGGTCACGTGATCATAGCCGGCGAGAAAATAATGCGTGACCTTATCGGAGCGCATCACATCCGGCGGGCGCGGCGGCAGCCACAGCACGATCGCCACCACAGCGATGAACGCCGCCGCCAGCGCGAGCGCCACCAGCGCTGCAAGATAGGCCGCAATCGGCAGGCCGTTTTGCCGCGTCATGGGCCAGGCTTCACATCGAACATGTAGCCCTCCCCGCGCACCGTGCGGATCACCTCAGGCGCGCCGGGGCGCTCAAGCTTGCGGCGCAGCCGCGAGACTTGCACATCCACCGCGCGGTCAAACACATCGCCATCGCTGGAGAAGGCGTAATCGAGCAATTGCTCGCGGGTGAGCACGCGGCGCGGATGCTCCACAAACGCGCGCAACAGGCGGAACTCGCCCGCGGAAAGCGGGATGACGATCCCATCAGGATCGTTAAGCTCACGCCGCGCGATATCGAGCCGGAAGCCGGCGAAGCGCACGGCCTCACCCAGCGGAGCATCGTTTTCTTTCGCCCGCCGCAGCACCGCGCGCGCGCGCGCCACCAATTCACGCGGGTTGCATGGCTTGGCCAGATAATCATCTGCGCCAATCTCAAGCCCGACGATGCGATCGGCGTCATCGCCCAGCGCCGAGAGCATGATGATGGGCGGCCGGCCTGAGCCAGAGAGCCGCCGGCAAGCGGAAAGCCCATCCTCCCCCGGCATCATCAGATCAAGCACGATAAGGTCGGCGCCGTTCTTTTCCAGCGCGCGCTCCATCGCCGCCACATCGCCTGCGGTGGCGGCGGAAAAGCCCGCGCGCACGAACACCTCGGCAAGGCCGTTGCGGATTTCTGGATCGTCATCAACGATCAGCACGCGCGGGGCGGGATCTGTCATGAATTGGAGCTTAGCGGCTTTCATCGGTCTGAGGCGCCCTCATCGTCGGGCAAGCGCCTAAAGGGCCCCTGTTTCGCCAATGTTTCAACGCTGACGCACCGACGCAACGCAGCGTCAGGATAAGCGCGCCCACGCCCGCTCCGGGGCGATTGAGGGTTAACAGACATGAAACGCTTCTTGCTCGCCCTGGGCTGCGCCGCATTGGCGCTGACCAGCGCCGCCGCCGCCGGCGAACACCGCCGCGGGCTCGTGATCAGCCACAGCTTCTCCGATACGGACGGCGATGGCTGGATGACCCGCGCCGAAGC
>DAORMO010000357.1:0-1367 GCA_035440585.1 Terricaulis sp. | reverse complement strand
AGCCGAACGCGCGAGCGGCGCGCCATCGCGCGCAACGCCCTTGCCGTTCGATTCCATTTCGAGCTGCTGCA
This sequence comes from Terricaulis sp., assembly GCA_035440585.1. GTDB lineage: Bacteria > Pseudomonadota > Alphaproteobacteria > Caulobacterales > Aquidulcibacteraceae > Vitreimonas. Next base: position 1,296 of record DAORMO010000357.1, on the reverse strand, counting down.
GATAAGCAGGCAAAAGCCGCAGGCGCTCGAGATAAGGGATCAGCGCATAAGAGCCATGGCCCAGTGCTTCGCGGTTCCACATCTGCACGGCGGCCGAGAGCGCGGGCAGGTTCTGCGCGAAGGGCGCGTCGCGGAAGTGCGCGTCCATTTCCGCCGCGCCCGCGAGCAGCGCTTCAAACGCGCCATCCAGCAACGCAACGGCGCAGACAAGGCTGACGCTGGACCACAGCGAGTAACGCCCGCCGACCCAATCCCAGAACGCAAACACATTCTCCGCCGGCACGCCCCAGGCGATAGCTTTCTCTGGCGCAGCGGTGGCGGCGGCGAGGTGCGCCGGGCCCCAGGCGTGCACGAACGCGGCGTTGGCTAGCGTTTCCTGCGTGGTGAAGGTTTTTGACACAACGATCAGCAGCGTGCGCGCGGGGTCTAGCCCTTCGATCGCATCGGCCGCGTCCGCGCCATCGACATTGGCGGCGAAGCGCACCTCGATGCCGGCCACGCGCAGCGGCTTCAGCGCATCGATGATCAGGCGCGGCCCAAGATCTGAGCCGCCGATGCCGAGATGCACGATGGCGTTGATCTCAGGGCGGATGCGCTTGGCGAAGGCGGCCATGGCGGCGCGCGTGTGCTGGACTTCCTTGGGCGCATCATCACCGCGCAGCGCCCAATGCTTGGCGGCGCGGCCTTCGGTGTTGTTGACGATCTCGCCGGCAAACAATTTGCTGCGCCAATCGTCAAACCCTGCAGCTTCAGCAAGGCCTGCAAGCGCACTGAGCGCGGGGCCATCGATGCGCTGCTTGGAAAAATCAGCGGTGAGGCGCGGGGCCGTGCGCGTCAGCGCCTCAGCGCGCTTGGCGTTTTCCGCGAAGAGATCCAGCAGCGGCGTTTTTTTGAGGCGCGCGGCTTCCGCCTCCACACGCGCCCAGGCTTCTGTGATGGCGTCAGACATCGGCGGCTCCTTGGCGGCGCTGGAACGATTAGGGGCGGCCCACGCTCACATAGGTGAAGCCTTTGGCCTTCATTTCCGCCGGCGCGTAAATGTTGCGCAGATCGATGACGATGGGCGAGGCCAGCGCATCCTTCATGCGGTCAAAATCAAGCGCGCGGAATTGATCCCATTCGGTGACAATCACCACCGCATCGGCGTTCTGCACGCAATCGTAAGGCCCGGTGGCGAATTGCACATCCTTGAGCATGTGCTTGGCCTCTTCCATGCCTTCGGGATCGAACGCGCGCACGCGCGCGCCTTCGGCTTGCAGCGTCGGCACGATGTCGAGCGCCGGCGCGTCGCGCATG
>DAORMO010000356.1:0-1427 GCA_035440585.1 Terricaulis sp. | reverse complement strand
TCCCCCGCTAGGGGGAGCTGTCATGCGAAGCATGACTGAGGGGGCGGCGCCGGCGCTTGCCCACATCAGCGCCCACCCCTCCGTCACGCGCTTCGCGCGCGCCACCTCCCCCTCGCGGGGGAGGACGAAGCGGCCGCGGATTCTGCTTTTCTTCTCCCGCGTGAAGGAAGGGTGGGCCAAACTCCACCCATGACCGAATCGCTTCCTTACCTTCTCCTCGTGCTCGCCCTAGCGGCGGGCGGCGCCGCGCTCTGGTTCGCTGTGCGGGCGGCCGGCGTTGAGCCGATCCGCGCCGAGCGGGATCGCGCCGTGGGTGAGCTCACAACACTGCGCCAGGAAAACACCCGCCTCGCCGCCGAACTCGCCGCCGCCAAGGCGACGACGGAGGGGCGCACGGAATCTGAGGAAGCCCGCTTCCTCGCGCTCGCGGCCAAGGCGCTGGAAGCCTCGCAAGCCAATTCCATGGCGCTGGCCAATCAGACGTTCGAGAAGCACAGCCTCGCCGCCGCCGGCGGGGTGAAAGAGGTGCTCGCCCCAGCGCAGGAGCATTTGAACAAGCTCGCGCAAAGCGTGGAGGCGCTGGATAAGGCGCGCTTGGCCGATAAATCGGTGATGGGCGAGCAGGTGCGCCAGATCATGGATGCTGTCGGCTCCACCAACAAAACCACGCAGAACCTGCTCACCGCCTTGCGCGCTAGCCCGAAAATGCGCGGCCGCTGGGGCGAGCAGACGTTGCGCAACGTGCTCGAAATCTCCGGCCTTTCCGCGCATGTGGATTTTACCGAGCAAGCCTCCACCACCGATGGCGAAGGCGCGCGCCTGCGCCCGGACGTGCTGATCAATCTGCCCGGCGGGCGCTGCATCGTGGTGGATTCCAAGGTCGCGCTCTCAGGCTATCTCGATGCAATGGAAGCGACAGATGACGCGACCCGCGAAGCGCATCTGAAAAAGCATGCGGCGGAATTGAAGGCGCATGTGAAAGGGCTTTCTTCCAAGGATTATTGGCGGCACGTGCCCGATACGGCTGATTTCGTGGTGCTGTTCGTGCCGGGCGAAAACTTCCTCGCCGCCGCCGCAGAGCGCGATCCGAACTTGTTTGACGACGCCTTCGCCCAGAAGGTGATCATCACCACGCCCTCCACCATGGTCGCGCTTGCCAAATCGGTCGCTTACGGCTGGCGCCAGGAGCAAAGCGCCAAGAACGCGCAGGAAATCGCCGATCTGGGCCGCGAGCTTTACCGGCGCATGGGCGTGATGGTGAAGCATATCGATGATCTGGGCCGCGCCATTATCGGCGCGAATGAGCGTTACAATTCCGTCGTCGGCTCGCTTGAGCGCATGGTGCTGCCGCAAACGCGCAAGTTCCGTGAGCTGGGCGCGGGCGATGATGAGGATGTGCCGTCTCCGCGCGGGGTGGAGGTCGCCCC
>DAORMO010000355.1:335-1433 GCA_035440585.1 Terricaulis sp. | reverse complement strand
AGCAGCGCCAGCACAAGCGCAAAGCCCGTGCCCGCGCCGCGATCCCAGCCGCCGATCAGGCTCAGCAGCAGCAAGAGCCCGCCCAGCGCCATCGCCCCCCCGGCGACGCCATCACTGATCGCGCGCAAATCCGCGCCCACACGCCCGCGCCAGCGTTGCGCGAACGCGGCGTTGAGCACGCCGGCGCTGAGAAGCAGCAAGCCATAGGCCGCGCCCTCGGTGTTGAGCACAAACGGTGCGGCCATTTCTGCGCCATGAAACGCGCGGCGGATTTCAAGCGCCGCCCAAACCAGCGCCATCAACGCGCCCGCGCCCGCATAAGCGCGCGCCGGTTCGCGCTGATGCGCGTAAAGCCGCCGCGCCGCGAAGAACAGCAAAGCCGCCGGCGCCGCAAAGCCAAGCGCTAAAGCATTAAACAGCGCCGGCCCGCCAATCGCCGCGGGGCTAAGGCCCCACCACGGATTGAGCATCAGCCCATTGCTCAGCGCGATTTGCAAAACGCCCAGCGCCAGCAGCACATGCCCGCGCCACGCCCCGATGCGGCCCAGTTTTTGCCGCGGCCGTGCCAGCGCCATGTGCGCGCCCGCCATCAGCGCGCAGCCGCGCAAAGCAGAATCCGTAAAGCGATCGAGCGGCGCGCCCGCGCCGCCCGCCGCGATCCAGCGCAGCAGCAGAAAAACGCCCAGCAGCGCCAGAATGATCGCGCCCGCGCTCAGCGCTTCGCTGATGGAAGAGGGCGTGCGCACCTTCGCCGCGCTCCATGACGCCGCAAACAGCAAGCCCGCTGCGAGCCCCAGCGTGGCCAGCGCTTGCAACAGGCCGCCCGCCATCGCGCCGCCCACGGTCGCGTCGGAAAATCCATGCGCCAGCGCCAGCGCGCCCGCGCCAAGCGCCGCCCACGCCAACGCGCGCCACCCGCGCTCATGCAGCGCAAAGGCAAATACAAACGCGAGCCCCGCATGCGCCGCCGTGCGCCAATCCGCGCCCACAAGCGATTCAACACCAGCAAACGCCAGCACCGCCCCCGCAACCGCCCATGCATCAACCGCCGTGCTCGCACGCGGCTGCGCCACGCTTTGCGCCTGCACAGCGGCCAAG
>DAORMO010000355.1:0-218 GCA_035440585.1 Terricaulis sp. | reverse complement strand
GGCGATGGAAAGCGTCGCGCGCTCGCGCCGATGCGGCCGCGCATTCATCGCCGCGGCCGCCACAATGCCGGCGGCGAACAGCATGAACGGATAAAGGCTCGGCGGCAGCGCATACGTGCGCGCGCCAAGATAAAGCATAAAGCCCGCCACCAGCGCCCCGATCGCCACCGCCAGCACAGCCGGCGCCGCCAGGCGCGCACGCACCGCGCCCGCCGCCA
>DAORMO010000354.1:0-1465 GCA_035440585.1 Terricaulis sp. | reverse complement strand
GGCGAGGACGCCGGCGGTCCAAGAAATGCCGCGCTTACTTCTCAAGCTGCGCGCTTAATCGGGGAGCTTCCGCATGAAACGCATCGCACTCGCCGCCATCGCCTGGTTTGCGCTTGCGCCGCTCGCCGCAGCGCTCGAGCCGGCGGATCTTGTGGGGACGTGGCAAACGCAATGGGGCAATCGCGGCGGGGAGGAGGTGAGCGGCGGCGGGCCGCTGATTATCCGCTTGGATGAGAGCCCCGATGCGCTCGATGGCTCAACGCCCTCTTCGGGCTGGGACGGCGTGCAGACCGGGGAGGTCGAGCCGGGGCCGAACGGATCGCTGATCTGGTCGGGCCGCTGGGCCAGCATCTGGCCGGAGGGCGCGACGATGGGCACGTTCCGATTCGTGTTCAGCGACGCCGATAATTTCACCGGCGTTTGGTCGAGCGACGATGGCGAGATTGTGAACGCGCCGTGGAACGGCGCCCGCGCGCGCTAGATTTCGCCATGGCGCGGCCTTGTTTCGCCCGCCGCGCCGCTCAATTTCAGGAGAGCGGCCGCTTCGATGGCGAGAACCTGTTTTCACGCGGCGGATTGGCGGGTAAGAAAGCCAAGCCGCTTCATTACGGCAAAGTCAGGAAACCTTTCCGCCCATGTCCACACTCGCCCTTGTCGATGATGACGAGAACATCCTCGCCTCGCTGAAGATTTTCTTCGAGTCCGAGGGTTATAATGTGCGCACCTATACTGATGGCGCGACGGCGCTGACGGCGCTGGCGGAAAGCCCGCCTGATCTCGCCATCCTCGATATCAAGATGCCGCGCATGGATGGGGTGGAGGTGCTTAAGCGCCTGCGCCAAAGCTCGAACCTGCCGGTGATCTTTCTCACCTCGAAAGATGATGAGATGGATGAGGTGGTGGGCTTCTCGATCGGGGCTGACGACTACATCACCAAGCCGTTCTCGCAGCGCCTGCTCAATGAGCGGGTGAAGGCGCTGCTGCGCCGCACGCGCGCGGGCGCGCCGGGCTCTGAGGTTGGCGATAAAAAGCCGATCGTGCGCGGCGAGCTGGTGCTTGATCCGAATCGCCACGCCTGCACCTGGAAGGGCGATCAGGTTCGCCTCACGGTGACTGAGTTTCTTATTCTGCAAGCTTTGGCCCAGCGGCCGGGTTACGTGAAAAGCCGCGACCAATTGATGGACGCGGCCTATGATGATCAGGTCTATGTCGACGACAGAACCATCGATAGCCACATCAAGCGGCTCCGCAAAAAGTTCCGCGACATCGACGGCGAGTTCGACGCGATCGAAACGCTCTATGGCGTCGGGTACCGATACAACGAAGCCTGAGGGCCTGCGGGCGATCCTGCGTTCGCGCATCGCCCGCATCATCTTCATCTGGAACTTCGTCGGCTTCATGCTGCTGGCGGTGGGCGTTTTGCTGCTCACGGAAATGCGCGCGGGCCTGACAGATGCGCAGTTTC
>DAORMO010000353.1:0-1480 GCA_035440585.1 Terricaulis sp. | reverse complement strand
GGCCGTCTCAATCTGATCGCCGGCGCGATGATCGTCGGCGGCGCGGCCTTGTTTGCCGCAGCGCTTTACACGCTCGCCATCCCGCACCTGCCGTGGGCTTCCAAATTCGCGCCGTTCGGCGGGCTCACGCTGATTGGCGGTTGGATTGTTGCAGCCTTTGCTAGGCCGAGCCGCTAAGCCTCGCCTTTGGCGGCGAGGCGCTCTATATCGCGCCCATGTTTGAAATCGCCGCCCCCGCCCCCGCCGAAACGCCCGCTTTCAATCTGGACGCAGATTCCCTGTTTGCGTCGATTCAGACCTTCGTCACCGACATCATCTCGCTGAATCCCGAGCAGGCTGCGCTGCGCGGCGGGCTGACGCTGCTCATCGTCATCGCGGCGGCGATGCTGATTTGGGGCATGCGCGTCCTTTACAAAACCATGCTTGAGCGTGTGGCGCCGGAAAAGGCCGAGGGCGCCGCCAAGCAACGCGCGCTCAGCCGTTGGCTGCTGCGGCTTGTGCGGATCGGCGTCGTTGCCGCCGCGCTGCTCGCCATCCTACGGCTGTGGGGCCTCGATTTCGAAGATTTCAGCCAAGGCCCGATCGGGGCGATCTTCGGCACGGCCACGCGCATCCTGATTATTCTCGTGATCGCCTTCGGCGTTATTGAGCTGGCTCAGCTCGGCATTTCGCGCATGTTCTCGCGCATCGCCAACCGCGCGCGCTCACCGCGCCGGGCCTCGCAAGTGCGCACGCTCGCGCCGTTGCTGAGCGGGGTCATCACCTCGGTGCTGATCGTCATTGCGGCGATGATGGCGCTTTCTGAGATCGGAGTGGAGATCGGGCCGCTGATTGCCGGCGCCGGCATTATCGGCCTTGCCGTGGGCTTTGGCGCGCAAACGCTGGTGAAGGATTTTCTCACCGGCATCTTCCTCATTCTCGAAGACATCGTCTCCGTCGGCGACGTGATCGGCATCGGCGATTTCGGCGGCGTCGTTGAGGAAATGTCGCTCCGCACCATTAAGTTGCGCGATTATGACGGCACGCTGCACGTGTTCCCCTACAGCGAAGCGCAGATCATCCACAACCGCACCAAGATGTTCTCGTTCGCAGTGTTCAACCTTTCGGTCGATTATCAAACCGATGTGCGCAAAGCGATCGAGACAATGCGTGCGGTCGCCGCCGAAATGCGCGCGGATCCGGAATTTGCGGCGTCGATCCTTGACGACATCGATATCGCCGGCGTCGATGCGCTGGCTGATTCCGCGATCATGCTGAAAGCCCGGATCAAGACCAGCCCAGGTAAGCAATGGGGGGTTCAGCGCGGGTATTTGCAACGCATCAAGGCCGCGTTCGACGAAGCCGGCATCGATATCCCTTACCCGCACATGAAGCTCGTCGCCCCGCAGAGCGCGGCCGATTAAAGCGGCTCAGGCGCCATCGTTGGGATCACGCCGGCGCTTGATCGCGGCGCGTGGGTGATCTGCGACCGCTTTGCCGA
>DAORMO010000352.1:0-1492 GCA_035440585.1 Terricaulis sp. | reverse complement strand
CACGGCGCGCCAGAGTTTCAGGGCTTGCGCGGTTTCGGCAACATCATGCACGCGCACCATGTCGGCCCCGTTTTGCGCGGCGATGAGGTGGGCGGCGATGGAGCCGCCGAGGCGATCGGCGCCGGCGTCTTTGGCGGACGCATCAATCGCGGCGATGAAACGCTTGCGCGAGGCGCCGATCACCACCGGGCGGCCAGTCTCTTCGCGGATGCGGCCGACATTGTTCAGCAGCGCCAGATTATGCGCCAGGGTTTTGCCGAAGCCGATGCCGGGATCGACCCAGATCTCTTCAACGCCCAGCGCCGCCGCCGCATCGGCGCGCGCTTTTAAAAACGCGATCACCTCAGCCACCACATCCTCATAATGCGGCGCATCCTGCATGGTGCGCGGCTCACCCTGCATGTGCATGAGGATGACCGGGCGGTGCAAAGATGCGGCGGTTTCGAGCGCGCCTGGCGCGGTGAGCGCGGCGACATCGTTCCAGATGCTGGCGCCTGCGGCCATCGCCGCGCGCGCCACGCTAGGCTTCATGGTATCGACCGAGATCGGAGCTTTGGTTGCGGCGCGCAACGCGGCGATGACGGGCACGACGCGGGCGATCTCTTCGCCCTCCTCCACAGCCGCAGCGCCTGGGCGGGTGGATTCACCGCCGACATCGATGATGTCAGCGCCCGCTTCCAGCATCGCAAGGCCATGGCGCGCGGCGCCGCCGTCGGCCCATTTGCCGCCATCGGAAAACGAATCCGGCGTGAGATTGAGCACGCCCATGATGTAAGGGCCGCCCGCGAGTTTCGGCGGCGGCGTTTCAAGATAAGCCATGGGCGCGGCGGATGACAAAGTGTAGAGCCTCAAGCAAGCGTACGTTGCAGTGTTTGCTGCAATCACATTTGCACGATGTGTAAGGTCAAAGGCTTAGGCAGGAAATGCGCAATTGGCGGATCTTTCTTGAGCCTGTGCTCACGCCGGTGTTCCGCACCTGGTGGCGCGTGAGCCGGGCGATGACGCTGGGCGTGAGGGGCGTGGCCTGCGATGAAGCCGGGCGCGTGCTCTTGGTGCGGCACACTTATGCGAAGGGCTGGCACCTGCCGGGCGGCGGGGTGGAGCATGGCGAACTCGCAAGCGAAGCGATCGTGCGCGAAATGGCCGAGGAAGGCGGCGTCGCCGCGACGAGTGCGCCGCGCCTGATCGGCTTCTACGCCAATCACGCGAACTTCCCGAACGATCATATCGCGCTCTATCGCATCGAGGCGTGGGAGGCTTGCGCGCCGCAGGGCGGAGAAATCGCCGAGCGCGGCTTCTTTGCCATCGATGCGCTGCCGGATGAGACAACACCCGGCACGCGGCGGCGCATTGCGGAAATATTCAGCGATGCGCCGGTGAGCGCGACATGGTGAGCCTTAGAGCCCCGTTCCGATAGAATCGGTACGGGGCTCTAAGTTTTGATGAAGCATCATCTTATCGAAGAACCGGCATCCACTTCTTCGGATGATGC
>DAORMO010000351.1:1200-1516 GCA_035440585.1 Terricaulis sp. | reverse complement strand
CCCCGCCGATTACGCGCTATCTCGACGCCATCCGGGGCTTCAACAGCGAGGGCCCGCTGCGCACCTATCCGGGCAGCCCCGCGCTCATCACCGCCGCGCTGCGCGACGAGGACGTGCTGCTCGCGTGCGAGCTTCACCCCGAAGAGCACGCCGCGCTCAAGCGCGCGCTGCCGCGCACCGGCCGCGTGCAAGTGCATCAGCGCGACGGGTTTGGCGCGCTGACGGCGCTGTTGCCGCCGGCGCAACGGCGCGGGCTGGTGCTGATCGATCCGCCTTATGAGGCGACAGATGAGCTCGCTCAAAGCGTTGCAGCGCT
>DAORMO010000351.1:0-1190 GCA_035440585.1 Terricaulis sp. | reverse complement strand
CCCCTGCGCTCAAGCGCTTCGGCCATGGCACGTATCTTTGGTGGCGCCCGCTGAAAAGCGGGCCCGCGCTCAACGCCGCCGATGCGGAGCTGCGGGCGCTGGGCGTGCGCGATGCGCTGCGGGCCGATCTTTGGATCGATGCGCCCGCGCCGGAGGGGCGGCTCAATGGTTCGAGCATCCTGGTGATCAACCCGCCGTTCGGGCTTGAGGCCAGCCTGCGTGAAGCGCTGCCCTTCCTGGCCGAGGCGCTCTCCAAAGGCAGGCACGGCTGGCGGCTGACGCTGCAATAATAAGGGCGCGGATCGCTCCGCGCCCTTTCCCCCAAGCCGCGCCAGGCAAGGCATGGCGCAGCTCAACTTGGTGTAGGCGCAAACCTAACCGCGACTGGCGCGAAGCCAGCGTTACGCCCGTCACTAGACGAAGCGGCGGTTTCGCGGCCACAAAGCCGGCATGACAGACATCCTCGCCTTCCTGCAGCAACCCTTCATCGCCCTGCCCATCGTCATCGGCACGGTGGCGGCGATCTTCCTTTCGGGGCGGCCGTTCACGGCGATCTATGTGGCGCTGATGCCGCTGATCAATTGGGCCTTCGCCGGGATCCCCACCCTGCCGCTGCCGGAATGGATGGGCGGGGGCGAATGGCACCCCTTTACGATCGTGACGGGCCTTGTGCTGGTGGCGCGCGATTTTGCCCAGCGGGAGCTGAAACATTGGATTTTCGGGTCGATGCTGATCGGCCTCACGCTCTCGACGCTGACGACGTGGCCAGTGATCGTGGTGGCCAGCGGGCTGGCGTTCCTGATCAGCGAAACAGCCGATTGGGCGGTCTACACTTTTGTGAAACGCCCGCTTTCGCAGCGCATCATGCTGTCCAGCGCAATCGGCGCGCCGCTGGATCAGATCGTGTTTTTAGGCTTGGCCTCGTTGGTCGTGCCTGGCCTCTTCGCTTGGGGCTCTATAGTTACCGGGATCGTATCCAAACTGATTGGCGCCTGGGTGATCTCGCGCCTAGTGGCGCGGCAGGAGCGGAAAGCCGCCAAAATCGAGATGAAACCGGCGTAAGTACGCTTTTGCCGCTTGCGGGAAAACCGGCTCTCGCGCATAAATGGACCAGTGAAGACCCGGCAGGTGGGCCGGAATTGGTGCGAAGTTCCGCAAAGTGCGGCAAGTATTCTTTCCCCAACATAGCA
>DAORMO010000350.1:0-1522 GCA_035440585.1 Terricaulis sp. | reverse complement strand
AGCGAGCGGCTGAACACGCTGCTGGATAACATCGTCACAGACATGCTGCGCCGCTCACCTGAGCGCGCGACCTCGCTTGGCGTGACCGAAGAACGCGCCGGCGGGCGCTTCATCGATCGCGTCAGCGATTATTCCAAGCGCGCCCAGCGCGAAAACCGCGCCGCCACCCAGCGCGCGCTGCGCGATCTTGGCCGCATCCGGCGCGATCGGCTCACGCCGCAAGAGCAAGTCACCCACGACGTGGTGCGCACGTCGTTCGAGCATTCGCTGGCCAACAGCGCCTTCACCGCTGGCGGCGGCGCGGGCTCGCCCTACGCGGTGACGCAGCTTTCCGGCGTTTATTCTTCGATGCCGAATTTCCTGGCGCAGCAGCATCCGATCCGCAATCGCGAGGAAGCTGATGCGTTTCTGGCGCGGCTCGACGGCTTTGTCGGCCAGATGGACGCGCAAACTGCGATCATCGGCGAGGACGCGCGCGCGGGCGTGATCCCGCCTGATTTCGCCATCGATAAAGCGCTGATCCAATTGCGCGCCTTCGCTGCAACGAGCCCGAGCGAGAGCGCAATCGTGCAATCGCTGGCGCGCCGCCTGCCGCAAGCGGCGGACATTCCAGAGAGCGAGCGCGCCGCCTACATCGAACGCACCGAGGCGGCGCTGCGCGACCGCGTCGGCCCTGCGTTCCAACGGCAGATCGATGCGCTGGCGGCGGTGCGCCCGCGCGCGGTGCATGACGCCGGCTGCTGGCGGCTGCCGCGCGGAGAGGAAATGTATCGCGCCGCCCTGCTGAGCCGCACCACCACAGAGATGAGCCCGGAGGACATCCACAACACCGGGCTTGAACTGATTGCGCAGTTCAACGCTGAGATGGATGCCATCCTGCGCGCCGAGGGGCTCACCGAGGGCAGCGTCGCCCAGCGCGTGCAGGTCATCGCCCAGCGCCCGGATCAGCTTTATCCCAACACCGATGAAGGCCGCGCGCAGATCCTGGCCGATCTCAACACCCAGACCCAGCATGTGCTCACGCTCATGCCGCAGGCCTTTGGCACGCCGGCGCGCGCGGAGCTGGAAATTCGCCGCATCCCGCCCTTCACCGAAGCTGGCGCGCCGGGCGGCTATTATCAGCGCGGCGCGCTCGATGGCTCACGGCCCGGCGCCTATTTCATCAATCTGCGCAACACGCACGAATGGCCGCGCTTCACGCTGCCGACGCTGAATTATCACGAGGGCGTGCCCGGCCATCACTGGCAGATTTCCATCCAGCAGGAAGCGGGCGAGCTGCCGTTTATTCGCAGCGCCATGCTGGGCTTTTCGGCCTTTAGCGAAGGCTGGGCGCTTTATGCCGAGCAACTCTGCGATGAGCTCGGCGTTTACGCGAGCGATCCGCTGGGGCGGCTCGGCTATCTCCAGTCGCTGGCGTTCCGGGCGTGCCGCCTTGTCGTCGACACCGGCCTCCATGCGAAGCGCTGGACGCGCGAAGAGGGCGTGCGCGCTCAGGGGCACGACCGTCACGGCCTCGACCCCG
>DAORMO010000349.1:1299-1526 GCA_035440585.1 Terricaulis sp. | reverse complement strand
GCGGCGGCGGTGAGCGCAGCGCCGACAAGCGCGGCGCCAAGGCCGGCCCCGCGCGCTTCGGGCGTGACCGCGACTGTCAGCAGCTCTGAATCCGCGCCGATCGCCCAGGCCATGACAAACCCCTGCGCGGCCGCGCCGTCCCTCTGCGCCAAAAGCGCAAAGGTCGTAGGGTTTTGCAAAAGCTTCTCGATCTCGTCTGCGCTCCAGGGCCGCGCGAAAGCGCGCGC
>DAORMO010000349.1:0-1232 GCA_035440585.1 Terricaulis sp. | reverse complement strand
CGCGCAGATAGTTGGGGTTCGGCGGATAGGCGGCCGGATCGAGCCTAGCCGCATAGCGCGCAAGCGCCGCCACATCCACGCGCGCGCCAGGGCCGATCAGCTGCGCGCCGGCAGGCGCAAGGCTTTCAAAGGCGCCATGATCAACGCCCTGCGGCGGCGTCAGCGGCGCGCCATCTTGGTAAGACGCGAAATACGCCGCGCCCGGCGTTTCGATCACTGCCGCGCGCAAGCCCGCCTGCCCTTCCGCGAGCGCCAAAGCTTCCAACGTGGACACGCCGATGCACGGCTTGCCCAGCGAAAGCGCCAGCGCGCGCGCAAACGAAAGCCCCACGCGCACGCCAGTGAACGAGCCCGGCCCAGTGGTGACGGCGATGCGATCAAGCGCTTGAAAGCCAATGCCGGCTTCGGCCATGGCCTCCTTCACCATCGGGGCCAAGCGCTCGGCCTGGCCGCGCTGCATCGCTTCGCTGACATGCGCCAGCGCCGCGCCCTCGCGCACGATGGCGACGGCGCATGCATCAAGGCTGGTATCAATGGAAAGAACGATCAGGGCGCTAAACCACCTGCTCCACCGCTTGCACCTCGGGCACGTAATGGCGGAGCATGTTTTCGATGCCTTGCTTGAGCGTCAGCGTCGAGGATGGGCAGCCGGCGCAGGAGCCGCGCATGTTGAGGCGCACCACGCCGCTTTCGTGATCCCACGAGTGGAAGGTGATGTCCCCGCCATCGCGCGCCACGGCCGGGCGCACGCGCGCTTCGATCAGCTCTTTCAGCTCTTTGACGATATCGGCGGCTTCGCCCTCATAGGCGATGTCGGCCTCGTCGGTGACATCTTCAGCATCGGCGCCCGCCTCGCCCACGGCCGGCAGGCCGGTGGTGAAATGATCCATGATGGCGGCGAGCACGTGCGGCTTCAGATGCGGCCATTCGATATCATCATGCCGGGTGATGGTGATGAAATCGCCGCCAAGATAGACGCGCTCCACCCCCTCCACGGCAAACAACGCCGCCGCCAGCGGCGAGCCATCAGCAGCTTGCGCATCGGCAAATTCGCGGCTGCCTTTGCCCAGCACGTCCCGGCCGGGGAGGAATTTCAGCGTGCGCGGGTTCGGCGTGGCTTCGGTTTGGATAAACATGGCGCTCAGGTGGGCTCCCCGCCCTCTTCGGTCAATGGCTTCGGCGGCGCAGCGACGGGCAGCGCCAGCTTGCGGATCTCCGCGCGCGAGAGCGCG
>DAORMO010000348.1:0-1593 GCA_035440585.1 Terricaulis sp. | reverse complement strand
CGCCGAACATGTCGGTGAGGATCACAACGCCATCGCCCTTATCGACGGCGCGCACGGCCTCGATAATATCGGTGCGGCGCTCTTCCATATCGTCATAGGGGCCGATGGCCACGGCGCGCATCTGCTCTTGCGGGCCAAGCACGTGCTCGGCCGCCGCGACGAATTCGTCCGCTAAGCGGCCGTGCGATACGACGACAACGCCGATCATGCCGTGAGCTCCCGCCTCTCAGCCCCTGACCAAGGGGCGCAACCATACCCGTTCGCACCTGCGAGAAAAGCAAAAGCCGCACGCCGATTGCAGTTTTTCGGCGGCCGCATCGTCACACCTTCCCCTGGCCGGCGAGTGGCAGCTCAACCACAAGGCGCGCCCCGCCCTCGTCGCGGTTTTGCGCGTAGATCCGGCCCTGATGGGCGGTGACGATCTGGCGGGCGATGGACAGGCCAAGCCCGGAATTGCCGCCAAACGCCACCCCTTGCGGGCGCTGGGTGTAAAAGCGCTGAAACACGGTTTCGAGATTTTCTGGCGGTATGCCGGGGCCCTCATCCTCGACCTTGGTGCGCACAAACGCGCCCTCCTTGCCGCGCACCAGCTCCATCGTCACGGTCACGCGGCCGCCAGGGGCGCTGAACGAGCGCGCATTGTCGATCAGATTGCGGAACACTTGGCCCAGCGGCCCCGCCTGGCCCCACACGATCGCGTTCTCGGGCTTGGCCCCGGCAAAGCCGATCTGCACCGCGCCCGGATCATCCGGCGCGTAAGCGCGCGTCAGCTCAAACACCATTTGCCCAAGATCAACCGGATCAAGATCAGCACGCGCGGTTTCAGCCTCGATGTGGCTGGCGCGGGCGATGTCAGTGACAAGCCGATCGAGCCGCTTCACATCCTGGGCGACGATGGAGAGCAATTTGGCTTGCCGCTCCGGATCGGACACCGCCTGGGCCGCATCCACCGCCGAGCGGATCGAGGCGAGCGGGTTTTTGATCTCATGGCTCACGTCGGCGGCGAAGCGCTCGTTCGCGTCGATGCGATCAGCCAGCGCGCCTGTCATGGCTTCGAGCGAGCGCGAAAGCCCGCCGATCTCATCCTTGCGGCGCGACACCTCCGGCATGGCCAGGCGCGTTGAGCCGGTGATGCGCAGCCGATCGGCCGCGCCCGCGAGCCGCTCGAGCGGGCGCGCAATGAACATCGCCAGCAACAGCGAAGAAAGAAAAATCGCCACCGCCGCGCCGATGATAAACGGCATCATGCCCGCGCGCTCGGCCACCAGGATGCGCTCCACATCCGCGCTTTCCAGCGTCACCGTGCCCAGCACCATCTGCACGCGCCGGATCGGCAGCGTCAGCGCCACCACGCGCTCGCCCTTATCGTTGAGCCGCTCCCCGCGCGCGATCTCCCCGGCGAGTGCGCGCTCGCGCTCGGCCTCTTCGGTGATCGACGCGCGCCAGGGCGTGATGCGCCATTTTTCCACCCCGCGCGCGGCGCGGCCGATGCGCTCGCCCAGCGGCTCTTCCAAGCCAGGCGCTTCAAGCGTGCGCTCTTCCATGCGGCCATAGAGCACGTCGGTATCGGCGACGAGGCGCCCGTCTTGCGCA
>DAORMO010000347.1:1396-1622 GCA_035440585.1 Terricaulis sp. | reverse complement strand
CGTCGCCAGCGATGGGCAGGCGCAGCGTTTCCTCATCGCCAACGCCCCGCAAGGCGGCGCGCGCGCGGATGCGGGGCTGATGCTAGCGCTGCAAAACGCGGCAGATCGCAACGCCGCCGGGGAAGCTGCGCTGCTGGCGGCGGCGGCTGTGGGCGAAGGCGGGCTTTCGCGGCTCGATGCGGAAAGCGTGAGCCAAATCATCCGCACGCTCCGCACGCTGCGGCTC
>DAORMO010000347.1:0-1371 GCA_035440585.1 Terricaulis sp. | reverse complement strand
GCCGACGCGCGCGCGTTTGCGGCGGAGGCGATTTTGGCCGGCGCGCCGGCGCAATAAAATCCGAACCGGGCTATATTGGCCGCATGGCCGATGCTGCGCTGATCGAATCTTTTCTGGAAATGCTCTCCGCTGAGCGCGGGGCGCGGCCGAATACGCTGGATGCGTATGCGCGCGATTTGGAAGATGCGCTTGCCGAGATGAAAACGCTGCGCGGGGCGAGCGCGGAGGCGGTTGAGGCTTATGTGGCCGGCCTTGCCCGGCGCGGGATGGCGCCGGCGACGGCGCGGCGCAGGATTTCGGCGCTACGGCAATTTTATCGGTTTCTGCTGGAAGACAATGTGCGCGGCGATGATCCCACCGCGCGGCTCGATGCGCCCAAGCGCGGGCGCAGCTTGCCGAAAACGCTGGAAAGCGCAGAGATCGAAAAACTGATCGCGGCGGCGGAAAGCCCGCGCGATGCGGCGCTGATCGAATTGCTCTATGGCGCGGGCTTGCGCGTGAGCGAGCTTGTCGCGCTGCCGCTGCGCACGGCGCCAAAGCCGGGGCAAGCGCACATGATCATTGAAGGCAAAGGCGGCAAGGAGCGCATGGTGGTGCTAGGCGGGCCGGCGCTGAAGGCGCTCGCCGCGCATCTGGAGGCGCGCGAGGGCCTGCTGCCGAAGGATGAGCAAAAGCGCGCGCGTGCGGGCCGCTGGCTGTTCCCTTCGGCCAGCGCCGCCGAGGGCAAGCTGACCGGCTATGGCGTGCGGGTGAAGGCCCAGATCGTCGACTGCGCGTGGCGCAGATTTTGGAACAGGCGGCGCTCAAAGCCGGGCTCGATCCGGCGCGGGTGTCCCCGCACGTGCTGCGGCATGCGTTCGCCACGCATCTGGTGGAGGGCGGGGCGGATCTCCGCACCGTGCAGACGCTGCTGGGCCATGCCGACATCGCCACCACGCAGATTTACACGCATGTGGCCCAAGGCCGGCTCAAGACGCTGGTGGAAACCAAGCACCCGCTGGCGAAGAAGCCCAAGCAGGACTAGATTGGTGCCATGACCTACCCCGCCCTGCCGCAGAGCGCTGGCCGATCATCGGCGTTTATCGTCTATTGCCTGTACCTCGCCTCGATCCCGAGCGCCGGGATCTTTGCGGTGATTGGCATGATTTGGGCGCTGACGGCGCGCGGCGAGGCGGCCCCGCTGCCGCGCCAGCATCTGGATGACCAGGTGCGGATCTGGATGATCTCGTTTTGGTGGCATGTCGTGCTGGCGCTGGTGTGCGTGCTGGGCTGGATTTTGACCATCGTGCTGATCGGCTTTCCGATCCTGGCCATCGTGGCGTGCGGCTGGTTCATCCTGATGGTGTGGTTCACCATCAAAAGCGCGCTTGG
>DAORMO010000346.1:0-1641 GCA_035440585.1 Terricaulis sp. | reverse complement strand
GCCGTCCTGGTCGAGCAGGAGGTGATCGAGCGACCAGCGCCCGCCGCCGCCCTCGCGCAGCCCGGAACAGCTCTGCCAGGAGGATGGCCTGGGGGGGCCCTGCGCGCCGCCGCCAGACGCCGTTTCCGCCCCCTGACCCTATATCTGGGCCTGGATGCCAAGACGTTCACGGCGCCGAATCAAGATGCTGATGTCGTTTCGCTTGTCGAATCGGCGGGTTCTTGTTATGTTCCAGTGGTGAAGGAGTGGTAAATTCGATTTGAACGGGCCAAAGGGGCCAAACATCGCCACACCCCGGGCAAAGTCTTGACCACTCCCTATATTAACACTCGGCGCTGGCGCCACAGGCGCGGCCGTTTGTTCAAACGTGAAGAACGGCGACCTGCCCAGCGGCCAAGAGAGGGGAAACTCAACATGGCATCTACCGCGCTTACGCTTGCACTCTCTCCTGAGCAGGGGCTGCAACGCTATCTTTCGGAAATCCGCAAATTTCCGATGCTCACCAAAGAAAACGAATTCATGCTGGCCAAGCGCTGGCAAGAACACGGCGATGCGCAATCGGCGCATCAGCTCGTGACCTCGCACCTGCGCTTGGTGGCCAAGATCGCGATGGGCTATCGCGGCTATGGCCTGCCGATCGGGGAAGTGATCTCCGAAGGCAATGTCGGCCTCATGCAAGCGGTGAAGAAATTCGATCCCGATAAGGGCTTCCGCTTGGCGACCTACGCCATGTGGTGGATCCGCGCCTCGATCCAAGAATACATCCTGCGTTCGTGGAGCCTCGTGAAAATGGGCACCACCGCCGCGCAGAAGAAGCTGTTCTTCAACCTGCGCCGCATGAAGGGCGAAATGGCCGCGCTCGAGGAAGGCGATCTCCGCCCCGAGCATGTCGCCACCATCGCCCACAAGCTGGCCGTGACGGAAGAGGAAGTCATCTCCATGAACCGCCGCATGAGCGGCGGCGGCGATGCGTCGCTCAACAGCCCGATCGGCGGCGCCGGCGGCGAAGGCGACAGCGAGTGGATGGATTGGCTGGCCGATGATCAAGCCGAAGGCACCCAGGAAACGCGCCTCGCCGATACCGAGGAGTTCGATGCGCGCATGACGCTTCTGCAGGAAGCCATGGGCGAATTGAACGAGCGCGAGCGCCACATCATCCAAGAGCGGCGCCTCAAGGACGAGCCCTCCACCTTGGAGGAACTCTCCACCGAATACGGCGTCAGCCGCGAGCGCGTGCGCCAAATCGAGGTGCGGGCGTTTGAAAAGCTGCAGAAAGCGATGAAGCGCGTGGCCGCAGAACGCGGCCTCATGCAGGCTGAGGCGTAAGTCTCAGCGGCGGAAGGCGTCCTCAAGCCGGCTGACGCCGATCGTCTCGATCGCGGCGCGCGCGTCATCCATCGCCGCGCCGCCCTCGCCTTCAACAGCTACGGCGACGCCGCGCCCGATCAGCGCGTAACGCACCGCGCCGCCGCTGACGCTTTCCGCCAACAAGCGCCCTTCGGCGACGTGGTGGCGGGCGTAATCGGCGCCGTCCTGGCGTGCGATGAGGCCATCTTGCGCCGCCATGATCGCCGCAGGCGCCGCGCCCGGGGCCAGCGCGATCAAAGTCAGCGTCAGTTGCGCATCATCGCGCGCATAGGC
>DAORMO010000345.1:0-1646 GCA_035440585.1 Terricaulis sp. | reverse complement strand
CATTGGGCGAGGGCTCGGCGGACGCGCTGATCGTTGATCTGTCGCAGGATGCAGACGCTGCGCTCGCCGCGCTCAGCGCCGATCCCGGCGCTTGCGTGTTCGTCGCCCTTTGGGGCAAGCTTGATGCGGCGCAAGCGGCGCTCGACGCGCGCGGCATGAGCGCGATTGCGCATCATTACGCGCCGGATGGTGAAATCCAGCACCGGGCCGCCTTCCGCGCAGCGCTGATCAAGGCCATGTCCGCATGAGCGAATGGATCGCCCACGGCAAAGTGCGCGCGCGCGCAATTCCCGGCGGCGTGGAGCTGACGATCGACGGCATCACCACCCAGGCGCGCTATTACAAGCAACTGGTCTACGAATTTTTCCGAAAGCATTTCGACGTGCGCCCGCGCTATGGCGAGTTCGAGGTCGAGCTGCGCATGGAATATGTCGGCGAAGCCCCGCGCCTGGATTTGGACAACCTCGCCAAAGCGCTGCTTGATGCGCTCAAAGGCCATGTGTTCGTGGACGACAGCCAAATCGCGCGGCTGCTGTGCGAGCGCTTTGCTGGGGAGCGGGAGCGGATCAGTGTGCGAGCGGTGCGGCGCGCTACTTCCACCTAAGCGGCGGCGCCTCGGACTTTAGCGCCTCAATCTTCGCCCGCAATTCATCCACCAGCGCGCGAGAATCGCCGCGCCAATGCAGCGCTTGCCCCACCACAGCGGTGGTGTTGAACGGCACCAGTAGTTTCGCATCTTTCGGCAGCGAGCGCCCCGCGCCTTGCAGATACACCGGCACGATCGGGGCGTCTGGCGCAGATTCCGCCAGCCGCGCCACGCCGCTTTTGAAGCGCGTCATTTCCTCCGGCGCGCCGCGCGAGCCTTCGGGGAAGATCACCAGGATTTCCCCGCGCCCCAGCGCCTCTTTCGCACCGGCCAGCACATCCTCGCCGCGTTCTGCGCCGCTGCGCTTGATCGGGATGATGCCGATAATGTTGCGCGAAAACCAAGAACCAAAGCCGCCTTTGTCAAAATGATCCGCCGCCGCCACGGGCCTGAGCTTCGGCAACAGCCTGGAAGGAAACAGGCACAGCAGCACCACCGTATCGACATGGCTGTTGTGATTGGCCGCGATGATCGCCGGCCCATGCTTCGGCAAATGCTCCGCCCCGATCACGTCGAGCCCGAACATCAGCCGCGCGATGGGGCGCACAATCAGCATCAGCAGATAGCGGCGGAATGTCTGCAGCATCAAAACCGCTCAATCGCGAAATACGCCAGCAAGTGAAAATAAACCGGCGCGGCGAAAGTGAGGCTATCGAGCCGATCCAGCACCCCGCCATGGCCGGGGATGAGGCGCGATGTATCCTTCACGCCAAGATCCCGCTTGATCGCGCTCATGGTAATGTCGCCAAAAAAGCCAGCCAGCGGCACGATAAGACCCATGATCGCCGCGTGCAGCGGCGAAAGCGGGGTGAAATAGGGCGCGAGCAAATAAAACACCGCCGCTGTCGTCAGCCAGCCGCCGATCGCGCCTTCCCAGGTTTTGTTCGGCGACACGTTCGGCGTGATTTTGGTGCGGCCAATCGCTTTGCCCCAGCAATATTGCGCCACATCGTTCAGCTGCGTGATCAGCAGCAGGAAAAACACCAGCCCCGCCGCGCCC
>DAORMO010000344.1:0-1703 GCA_035440585.1 Terricaulis sp. | reverse complement strand
ACCGCCGCCCGCCCGCTTCGATCGTGTCGCCATCAATCACGTGGACGCGCCGCCACTCGTCCGCGCTAGCGGGCGTCGGCGAAAACGCCTGCTCCTGCGGCGTGATCACGAGCGCAGCGCCTGCGATCAGCACGGCGAGCGCAATCTGCACTTTGGCGAAGCGGTATTTTCCGATGCGCATGTGCGCCAAAACGGCGCCAAAGTCTTAGCGAAGCGTCAACGTTCGCGAAAAATCGCCTAATTGTAAGGAAAAATACAGCGCTGGAAAAACCTTCCTAACCAATTGCGTGGTGTCCTTGCGCCATGCAGAAGCCCACCTTCCCCGTTTTGACGGCTGAAGAGCTGGTCCGCACAGGCGAAGCCCTGTTCGGGGCGGGGTGGCGCAGCGCATTGGCGCAGCTTTTGGCCGATGGCGATGAGGCGCTGATCCGCGCCGTCGAGGCCGGCCGCCTCGCTGCGCCCTTGCCGTGGCGCGAACGCCTCATTGCTGCTTCTCAGGACGCCGCGCTGCGGGCGATGGATGCGGCCAGTGCGCTGCTCTCGTTTGATGAACCGCCCGAGCAGCAGCCAGCCTATCGGGTCGCCGTCAATTAGGCGCTGCGGGAGAAGGCGTCTTCGCCCTCGGCGTAGCGCTTCTCAATCAGCTCAATGGTGTTGGCCATCTGCTCAAGCGCCCGCACGCTTGAGCGCTCGACATCGCTGATGCGCGTTTCAATGCGGCGGCGCAGGGAATCGAAATCGGCGGCCACGTCGCGCTGCTCAAGTTCAGTCAGCCGCGCTTCGATGGCGCGCGCGATCAGCAATTCATCACCGGTGAGCATGGTCGCTTCGGCGTGCTCGATCTGGTGCAGGCGCAGCTCATTCTCGGCCAGGAAGCGATCTCGGCGCGCAGGGCTTCCAGCGCATCGGTGTGGCGCTGATCCATCGACTCGATGCGCGCGGCGATTTCTTCCGCAGCGGCGAGGGCGTTGTGCTGGGCCTCTTCCTCAAGCCGGCTCATGCGCTCGTCGAGTTGGACAGCGGCGTCCTCGTTTTGCGCGGCCACGCGGGCCAGCGTGCGTGACACGCCCTGGCTGCGCTCGGCGGCGGCGCTGAGCTGGGCGCTGTGGTCGGCGAGCTGCGCATGAAGCGCTGCGAACTGGGCCGGGGCGTCGGTTGCTTCGATCCGCGCGGAAATCAGCCCGATTTCTTCGCCGAGGGCGGTGAGCGCTTCTTGCATGCTGGCGTTGGCGGCGGTTTGTTCAAGCTGGCCGATGCGGGCGTTCACATCTTCGGCCAGCGCCGCGAGCGCGCGCTGGGTGCTAGCATCCTCGGCATTGCGCTCGAGCCGATCCAGGCGCGCATCTGCGTCGCTGTTGGTGGCGGCCTGGGCAAGCAGCGCCTTATCCACCTGCGCCAACCAGCCTTCGACCGTATCCTGGCGCTGCGCCAAATGGTCAACGCCCGCGCGCGCGCGCTTGAGCGTATCTTCATGGCGCGCGGTTTGGGCGGTGTTGTTGTTGACGATGTCGTGCGCCAGCTTTTGCAGTGAGGCGAAAACGCTGGCTTCAACGCGTTCAATATTGGCGGCGTTGGCGTGCGCGCCAGCGGCGGCCGCTTCCGTATCGCGATCAAGCCGCGCTATCAGATCATCGATGCGCGCGCGCACATCGCCCTCAAACGCGTCCTGGCGCGCGACGATCACCAGTTCGGAATCGCTCAGG
>DAORMO010000343.1:0-1708 GCA_035440585.1 Terricaulis sp. | reverse complement strand
CGGGCTGAGGCTGAGCTGCGCGCCGAGGCGGCGGTCGCCACGTTGACCGCCCAGGCGCTGCGCGGGCAGAACGTGCTGCTCTGCGCCCATGGCTGGTTTAACCGCATGATGCGCCCGGTGCTGCGCGCGCAAGGCTGGCGCGAAGTCGCCGACGGAGGGGACAAGCACTGGTCCTACAGGCGGTATGAGAAGGTGAAGTGACGGGGTTTCGAGCCCTGAAACCCCGATCCCGCGCAAACCCCTATTCCCTAATTCGCCCCGACCCCATATTTTCACACGATGACCACCGAAGCTCGTGATCCCGCCCAGCTTTCTTTCGAGGACTCCCTGGCGGAGCTGGAAAAAATCGTCGCGCATCTGGAGCGCGGGGACGTGCCGCTGGCGGATTCGATTCGCATCTATAAGCGCGGCGCGGCCCTCAAGGCCCGCTGCGAAAGCCAGCTTAAGGACGCGCAGCTCGAGGTCGATCAGATTGTCATGGGGCCGGATGGGCCTCGCACAGAACCCGCCAAGATCGGGCAATAGCTTTTTAGAGGAACGCCGACATGGCCGACGATCCCCAGAACGATTCTAAGAACAATTCCCGCCTGCCGATCATCTCGTTCGAGGATTTTCTCAAGGTGGACATCCGCCTGGGCACCATCGTGGATGTGAAAGTGTTCGAGGAGGCCAAGAAGGCCGCCTATCAGCTCTGGATCGATTTCGGCGATCCGCTGGGCGTGAAGAAATCCTCCGCGCAGGTCACGCAAAACTATGACATCGGCGAGCTGCTTGGCCGCCGCGTCGCGGCGGTGGTGAATTTCGAGCCCAAGCAGATCGGCAAGTTCATGTCCGAAGTGCTCTGCCTTGGCTTCCCCGATCGCAACGGCAATGTCGTGCTGCTCAATATCGACCGCCCCGCCACCGAAGGCGGGCGCCTCTATTGAGATGACCAAGCTCGATTCCGTACTCGCCCGCATCCGCCAGCTTCCGCCCGAGCGGCAAGAGGCGATGGCGGTGCAGATCGAAATACTTTTGGATGATGACGAGCCGGGCGCATCCTTGCTTTCTGAGGCGCAATGGGCCGAGGTTGAGCGCGCGCTGGCCGATCGCAATGAGGCGGAAATCCCGCACGAAAAGCTCTTTGCTGCGGGACAAGCTAAACAACCGTGAGAATCGCATGGCGCGCGGGCGCTGCCCGGCAGCTTCGCGAGCAATTGGAATTTGTGCGGGCCCGCAATCCGCGCGCGGCAGACCGCTTAGAGCGAAGAATTGAAGCCTGCGTCGCGCAATTGATGCTCTTCCCGCTCATCGGCAGCGCTTCCCGCGCTCCGGGCGTCCGCGAATTGGTGATCACGCGTACGCCGTTCATCGCTGTCTACCAAGTGGCAGGCGATAAGGTTGTGATCCTCAGATTTTTCCATGGGCGCCAGCAGCGCTGATCGCGTCTTTACTCCCCGCCCGGCGTCAGCGGCGTTGGGCCGGGGCCGGGTTCGGGCTGCGGCTCGGGTTGAGGCGCGGGCTGTAGCGGCACGGGGCCGGCGGCGGAAGGCGGCTCTTCCAGCGTGGGCTCAGGCCCATTCAGCGCGCCCGGCGGCAACAGATCAGGATCAACCGGATCGGCTGGGCCGATGATCTCTTCCGGCAGCGCGTTTTCACCGGGCGTTTCGGGCTGGGCGCGCAATTCAGCGATGCGCCCGCGCGCGGCGAGATTGTTTTGCCCGCTTGG
>DAORMO010000342.1:0-1711 GCA_035440585.1 Terricaulis sp. | reverse complement strand
TCACCGACGTGCGCCAGCAGCAGCAAGACATCGCCGAGCGCCTCGCGCAGCTGGAAACGCAAGCTGAGCACAGCCCGGTAACGGACGCGCTGGCCGCGTTCGAGCAGCGCCTCGCCGAAATCGAGAGCGGCGGCGCGGTGAAAACGCTGGATGACAGCCTAAGCCGCCTCGCCCAGCGCCTCGCAGAAACGGAATCCACCGCCAACACCGCGATCCGCACGCTGGAAGAAACCGTCTCCGCGCTCGGCGCGCGCGTTGAGGCCACCGATGCGGCGCAAGAAACCGAAGCGCTGCGGGCGATGCTTGAGCAGCGCTTGGACGCGATGGCGAACTCCGTCCACACCATGGTGGGCGAAGCGCGCGAAGAGCTGACGGGCCAAGTGCAAGCCGCGCTGGCCGGCGCGCAAAGCGCGGGCCTTGAGGATGCGCTCAAGGACGTGAACCACCGCCTCGCCGCCGCCGAACGGCGCCAAGCGCAAACCATCGAGGCCATCTCGCTTGAGATCAAGCGCATGTCCGAGACAGTGGACAAGCGCCTGCGCAGCGTGGAAACGCGCAACGATGACGCCGCCGCAGCGGCGGTGCGTGAAGAGCTTTCACGCATGTCCTCCACGCTGGAGCAGCGCTTCGATGAGATCGAGCGCCGCGAAGCCGCTGCGTTTGACCGCATGGGCCTTGAAGTGGGCCGCCTTTCCGAGCGCTTGGAAGAGCGCGTGGGCGCAGTGGAAACCCGCAGCGCGCAAGCGATCGAGCATGTGGGCGAGCAAGTCGCCCGCATGGCCGAGCGCTTCAACGCGCGGCACGAGCAGCTCACGCGCGAGCTTTCCGAGCGCATGATCGATAGCGAAGAGCGCACCGGCGCGCGCGTTTCCGACGCGATCGGCTCGATCATGCAGCGTTTGGCGGAAGTGGAAGAGCATTCCGCCGAAGCCATCGCCCCGGTGCAGAAGGCGGTTTCATCGGTCGCCTCCAAGCTTGAGCAATTTGAAAGCCAAGCCGGCGATGCGAAGGCCGATTTCGCATCCGATTACGCCCAGCCCCCGCTGGGCCGGCCCGAGGATTTCAGCGCATTCAGCGCGCCTGAGCCCTACGTTGCGCCCATGGATGCGGCCAAGCCGCTGCGCGCGGGCCCGCTGCCGCCGCGCGCGCCTGAGCCTGCGCAAGAGATCGCCACTGCTTCCATCGAGAACAGCGATGATCTCGATATCTATTTCGCAGATGATTCCGAAGATCTGGTGCTCGAAGGCGATGGCGCGGCCAATGGCTTTGCCCCGCCTGCCACGGCGACGTTCGACAGCGGCGACGATGATTTGCTGATCGATGATCGCGCGCTGGACGATGATGTCGTGTTCGTCGAAACGGCCCCGCCAGCCGCCGCCGAAACCGAGGATCATTTCTGGAGTCCGGAAAACGAGGCGGCGCCCGCAGAGGCGGAACTGCCCCCGGAAGAGAGCGCTGAAGCCGCGCTCGATGCAGCGATGTTTGACGTCTCGCCCGGCGCGGACGCGCCGCCGCATCCGCAAACCGTGGAAGATCCGCCGCCCCCGCCCGGCAAAAACGATTATCTCGCCGCCGCGCGCCGCGCCGCCCAAGCCCAATCGCAGCCCGCGCCAACCAAGGCGCGCGCCGAACGCCCCGCTGAAAGCCTGCGCGGCAAAAGCCGCATCGTGCTTTGGGGCGCCACCGGCGTGATGGCGCTGATGTTGGCCGG
>DAORMO010000341.1:0-1741 GCA_035440585.1 Terricaulis sp. | reverse complement strand
GGCGTATCAGGCCGGGCCGCCAGCGCTTGGCGCCAGGAATCGCGCGCTTCGTCGCGGCGGTTCAGCCGCCAATACACATCGCCCAAATGATCGAGGATTTCCGCGTTGGGCGCATTCACCGAAAGCTCGGCCGCGCGCTGGATCAGCGTCAGCGCATCGTCAAACCGGCCATAGAGATAATACGCCCAGCCAAGGCTATCGATCACCGCGTAATTGGTTTGCCCATAAGCGTAGCCGCGCCACAGCAAGCGATAGCCCTCTTCCAGCCCTTCCGGCTTCTGGATCAGCGCATAGCCAAGCGCGTTGAGGCGCAACACGGAATCTGGCTGCTCCGCAAACAGCGCGCGCGCCACATTGATCCCGTCTGACCAGGCGCGCGGATCATCCATCAGGATCGACACATAAAGCATGCGCGTATCGACGCTGGGATCGAGTTCAAGCGCACGGCGCGCATCGGCGGTGGCGGCGCTGTAATTGCCGGCGAAGCGATGCGCGTAAGCGCGCCAGCCGAGGATGTCGGCGCGATCTTCGGCATCTTCCGTCAGCGCATAGGCGCGATCGAAGGCGGCGGTGGATTCGCGCGGGCGGTAAGTTTGGCGATAGATATCGCCCGCCGAGGCGATGATCGACCAGCGATCCCCGGCGCGCGCCAGCGCACGCTCGGCCGCTGCGATCGCCTGCGCATCCTGATCACGCTCAATATAAATGCCGGCGCGGGCGATCTCAGCGTCCGGCGCGAACACGCTGTCGGCCGGCATGGTGGCGAGGATGCGCTCTGCGCCGTCAAAACTGCGCACGCCGGCGAGCTGCGAAGCGGCATGCAGGCGCCAATCATCGGCGTCGCCGGCGAGTTGCACGCCAAATTGCAGCAGCGCAGAACCGGTGGTGCTGTCGAGCCCGAGCGCGGGATCTTCCGCCGCGAGCACGCGCGTCAGCATTTCCGCCTGCGTGACGAACTCCGCCAGGAACAGCATCCAGCGGCCGAGCGCCCGCGGCGCATCAAGCGCGGCTTCCACCGGCGGCTCGCCCGCTTCCAGGCGCGCGAGATTGCGATCAACATCAACCGAGCGCGGCGCAAACTCTTTGACGACGCCATAATAGCGGCGCGCCTCTGCCGTGCGGCCAAGGCGATGATGCGTCAGCGCCGCGCGATACACAGAATGCGCCGTGCGCGGCGCTGCGAGCGAACGCTCAAATTCTTGCAGGTTCGAGGGCTCTGCGCGCGGCGGCGGGGTGAGATCGAGACGCTCCACCATCGCCGCATACACAGCCGCCGCTTCCGGCAAACGGCCGGCGGCTTCAAACACCAGCGCGCGCGCCACCTCAGGCAGCGGCGCGGGCAGATTGTCGTTGCCTGCATCCACGCGCTCGACACCGCGATCGGGGCGGCCTTCGGCGGCAAGCAGGAACGGCTCGAGCATATCGGCCATCGGGCCGTTGAGGCCGCCCGGCGCGCGCTCCAGCACGCGGCGCGCTTCGGCGGTGCGGCCTGCGGCCATCTCATCGGCGAACACGGCGACAAGCCAGATCGGCTGCGGGTTCGGCTCGGCCATCTGTGCGCGGCCGTGGGTGACGACATAATCGAGATCAGCCGCGCGGAGCGCCGCTTCCGGGCTGTCATAGGTGCGGTCGGGCGCGGCGTCGGGCGGTGAGGTCGCGGCCAGCAGGGGCGAGACGCCAACGCCGGCTGGCGCCGCCTGCGCAGCGGGCGCTTCATCGGCCTGCGCGAAGGCGGGGCCCG
>DAORMO010000340.1:0-1847 GCA_035440585.1 Terricaulis sp. | reverse complement strand
CGCGCGCACGCCGCTTGAGCGCGGCGATCTCTTCGCCATCGCCGCCGCCTTGGCTTTCGCGCCAATCATAGAGCACGACGTCCGGCGCTTCATCGGGCGTCACCGCTAGGGCGCCGAGGGAGGCCGCCATGGCGCGCAGCGATTGCGTCAGCACCGGCGAGGCGCTGACAACAGCGAGGCGCACACCCGGCAAGGGCGGCGGCGGCGCTTCTTCATTCACCACCTCGAACGGCAGCTCGACCCAGAACGCCGCGCCAAAGCCAGGGCGGCTGACAAGCCCCACCTCCCCGCCCATGGCGCGCGCCAGCTTGCGCACGATGGCAAGGCCAAGGCCCGTGCCGCCATGGCGGCGCGCGACGCCGGCATCGGCTTGGGCGAATTCCTCAAAGATCAGCGCTTGTTTCTCCGGCGGGACGCCGGGGCCAGTATCACGCACCGAAAAGCGCAAGCGCCCGCCGGCGCGCGGCGCCATATCGATGGTGACGCCGCCGGTTTCAGTGAACTTGACCGCGTTGCCGGCGAGGTTGAAGAGGATCTGGCGCAAACGCCCGTCATCGCCAATCACTGTGCGCGGAGAATCGGCGCGGACGGCGGTGGTGACTTCAAGCCCTTTGCTTTGCGCCTTGGGTGAAAGCAGCTCGGCCACATCCTGCATCACCGCTTCGGGATCGAAGGCGGCGTTTTCGAGCGCGACGTGGCCGGCTTCGATGCGTGAATAATCGAGGATCTCAGTGATGAGTTCGAGCAGATGCTCCCCGCTCTGCTTGATGAAGCCGACATATTCGCGCGCGTTCGGCTCAAGCTTGGCAAGCTCTAGCAAGCCGGCCATGCCGAGAATGCCATTGAGCGGCGTGCGCAATTCATGCGTGAGCGTGGCGAACAGCGTGGTTTTACCGCGCATCCCCTCTTCAGCGGCGCGGGCGTGATCTGTGACATCGTGCGCGACGGCGATGCGCGCGCCATCGGGCAGCACGCGCTCCACCCAGGAGAAATGCCGCCCATCGGGGGACGGCGCATCAAAGCGGCGCTCGCCCTCTGTGAAATCGGGCGGCGCAAACCGGCCCCACGGCGGACGCTGCGGGCTGATGGCGTGCTTGAAGGCGGCGTGGAACGCAGGGTTCGCACGGATCAGCGCGCCATTGGGCGCCAGCACGCACGCCGGATCGGGCAGCGCGTCAAAAGCGTCAAAAGTCATCGCGGGCGCGGGGTTAGCCATGGGGGCGATCAAGCGCCAAGGGCGTTAGCATGTTACTAAGACACGCGCGGAACTAGCCCGCTTCGCCCCAGGAAATTGCGCGACGCGCCGCACGCCACGCCTCATCCTCTTGACCATAGAGGCCGCCGCAGATCGTCTCCTCCCAATACCAGTAGCCATCGAGGCTCTCGCCCGGTGAGACGTAGCTTTCGGTTTCCTCGACAAAGCTGAACAAGCCAGAGCCTGTTTG
The DNA here is from genome assembly GCA_035440585.1 of Terricaulis sp. Taxonomy (GTDB): domain Bacteria; phylum Pseudomonadota; class Alphaproteobacteria; order Caulobacterales; family Aquidulcibacteraceae; genus Vitreimonas. The sequence goes on along the minus strand of DAORMO010000340.1, from coordinate 402 downwards.
AACAAGCGAAAGCACCCGCTTTCCGTCGGCCGAGACAATCTGCTTGAGCGCCGCCAGGTTGCTGACGCGGGTTGTCTTACCCTTGGTTACGCGCCCGCCTCTGCGCCAGCCCATTGGCGTTTGAGGCTGAGCGCTTCGGCGATGTGGATGCGTTTGACGCCGCCGGCGCCGTCGAGATCGGCGATCGTGCGCGCCACTTTCAGCGTGCGGTGATAGGCGCGGGCGGAAAGCGCGAGCTGCGTGGCGGCCTTTTGCAGCAGCGCAGCGCCCGGTGCATCCGGCGCAGCGAGCGCTTCGAGCGCATCCAGATCAAGCGCGCTGTTAAGGCCCTTGCCGCGCTCTGCCTGCGCGCCGCGCGCGCGGCCGACGCGGGCGGCGGCTTCGGCTGTGCCTTCGGGCGGC
>DAORMO010000339.1:0-1848 GCA_035440585.1 Terricaulis sp. | reverse complement strand
CACCGCCTCAAGGCTAAGTGCGTAATTGCCCAACGCCTCAAGCGCGCGGCCAAGCTTGCGCTCGCACTGCGCGCGCCAATAGAGCGGCAGAGGCGCGGCGACGCCATTGTGTAGGCCCTCGATGGCGGCGAACACCGGCTCGCACGCAGCGGGCGTATAATTGGCGGCGGCGGCCTCGGCGAACAAAATCCAGGCTTGCCCCGCGAGCGCCAGCGTCGCCAAAGCGGGATCTGCGCGGGCGGCGTCGAGTTGCGCATTGGCCGCGCTGAGCCGGCGGTTGAGCCCATCCTCGCCGCTGATCACCGGCTCACCGCTGTTTTCAAAATTGATGATCTGCCATGTGGCGCCCATCAGCGCGCGCAAACTCGGGGCAAGATCGGCCACATCCTCGCGGCGGCTGAATTGGCTGATGGCGCGCTGCTCGGCGCTGGAGAGCCGATGCCCGCGCATGAAAAACGCCTGCACCGCCGCGCGCGCCTGGGCGATGTTCTCCGGCGAAGCGGCGACCTCCGCCCCCTGCCCCATCGCCGCGCGCATCTCATTATTGAGCCGCGCCATGCGCCGCTCCTGCGCCGCGAGCTGGGTGTTCTGCGCCATGAAGGCGCGGCGGCTGTCGAACTGCAAGCGCGCGGTGGCCTCATCGAGCCGCTGAGAGACGAACCAGAAATAAAAACCCATGCCGATGCTGAGCAGCGCCATGAAAATCAGCGTGACGAGCCCCACCATTAGCATGCGGCGGAAGCCGCGCTGCTCGCGCACGATTAAATTAGCAAGATCTTCGTCCCCCGACGCTGTCATCGTTTTCCCCTTGGCGTACGCGCCTACATCACCACGCCCTTCACGATCTCAAGCCAGGCTTCTTTTTTCTTTTTATCGGCGCATTGGATCTGGCTGAGGAACGTCTCGAACAATTTCATGCGCTGATTGCGCGCCGCGCACAGCGTGCGCTCGATTGTGTTCACGCAGTTTTGGGCGCCGCACCAAATGCTGAAAAACAGCAACACCGCGCCCGCCAGCGTGCCGAGCGCCTGCACCAACACCGCGTGCTCGCCAATATCTTCAATGCCCAACGCGCCGCCGCCGCTGAGATCGGCGGCCAAGGTGATCACCACCATGATGAAGGCTGCTATCAGCACAGCAACCGCCGAGGCAAACAGCGCAAAGCACATGCTGCACTTGCGCGCATGCATGCGCTTTTCGTTCTCGAGGATCTCCGAGAGCGTTTGCAAATCTTCGGGGTCGAACTGGTTCGCGATCATAATGCATCCGCGAAGGGCAGGAGTGAAAAAGCTTAGCCCCTCCCTGCGGGAGCGTCATCCCCAATTTTAACGCTCTGGTAAGGCGTGCACGTCGCGCAAAGACGAGCGCGCATGGCGCGCCCGGCAGGACTTGAACCTGCAACCGTCCGCTTAGAAGGCGGATGCTCTATCCAGTTGAGCTACGGGCGCTTTTTAAAAGCGGCGGAGGTCTAGTGCGACCAGGGCTCGCGCCGGCTGAACGCGAAATTGTCGCCATAGGCGCGCGGGATGCGCTTGGGCTCTGGCCGATCAATCACTTGATGCGGGATGGCGTGCGCGCGCGCGAAGGCGATGGCTTGTTCTTTAGTGTCGAAGGTGATGCGCACTTGGCCGTTGGGATCGGCCGAACTCGTCCAGCCCATCAGCGCTTCGGTGCGCGGGGCGGCGGCGGCGACAAATTCGAGCCGCCATTTGCGCGTGGCGGCCTTGCCTGATTGCATCGCGTTCTTCGCGGGGCGGTAGATTTTCGCCAGCATGGTTCGTTCCGGACCGCCGGCTTCTAGCCGGCATGCTGCTGCTACACGCCCGCTGCTGAGTTGAAAAGATGCCG
>DAORMO010000338.1:1589-1870 GCA_035440585.1 Terricaulis sp. | reverse complement strand
CCTGCCACACCCGCGCCCCGCGCTTGAGCACAAACACCGCGCCGCGCCGCTCCGGCCGCGCCGCCTTCGCGGTTTTGCGCGGATAAGTTTCCGGCGCGCCGCCCGCCCGCGCGGCGCACATCGACACCCATGGGCAGGCGTCGCATTTCGGCGATCGCGGCGTGCACACCGTCGCGCCCAGATCCATCAGCGCCTGCGCCCAATCGCCGGGCCGGTGGCTGGTGACGAGCTCGCCCGCCAGCGCCTTTAATTCCGCCTTCGCTGCGGGCAGGGGCGCTTCC
>DAORMO010000338.1:0-1479 GCA_035440585.1 Terricaulis sp. | reverse complement strand
CAGGGCGCGCCAGCCGTCCTCGGTGGTCGGAAAGCCCTCGCGCGCCAAAATTTGCGCCGTCGCATGCAGATTGCGGGCGCGGGAATAATAGCCAAGCCCCGCCCAGGCGCTCAGCAGGTCATCCCGCTGCGCCCCCGCCAGCGCCGCCGCATCCGGCCAAGTCTCTGTAAAACGGAGGAAATAGCCGGTCGCGGCGGCCACAGTCGTCTGCTGCAGCATGATCTCGGAGAGCCACACCCGGTAAGGATCGCCCAGCCCCCCGCGCACCCGCCAGGGCAGATCGCGGCCGCCCCGATCGTACCAGGAAAGCAATGATTTCCTCAACTTATCCCGAGTCGCGGCGCGATTATCCACAGAGGGGCGTTGGCGGGACGAAGGCGCGGGCATGGGCGTCTTTACTCTTTGTTCATCGATTTACGATTCGCTTGAAGGTCCCATGTCACTGCGCGACCGCTTCCAGCCGCCCCAAGCGGCCAACGGGCCCGATCTTCGGGCCGAAGCGCGCGCGTCTCAAGCGCTGGCCGCGCAGCGGGGCAGGGGCGCGATCGCTGCAGCGCCCACAGCGTCCAAATCCATCACCGCCCTGATCCGGCCCTTCGCAAAGAAAGCGGGTTTCTCGCTGCGTGAATTGCAGCGCAATTGGCGCGAGATCGCCGGCGAAAGCTTCGCCCGCTCCACCCCTGAAAAGCTGGTCGCCGGCACGTTGACGCTGCGCGTGCCCGGCGCGCTCGCTCCGTTCCTGCAGCAGCAGATCCCGCTGCTGATTGAGCGGCTCAACCATGCCGGCGCCAAAGTGAAGGCCATCCGGCTCGAGCAGCGCGCCGCCCCGCGCAAGGCCGACGCCAACATCGCCCCGCTCAAGCGCCCGCTCGCGCCCGAGGAGGAGGCCGCCCTGGCGCAAGCGCTTGACCATGTGGGCGATCCTGCCCTGAAATCGGCGCTGCTGCGGCTTGGGCGCGCGGTCAAGCAGGGCTGAGGTTTCCTCCCCGGCCAAAAGCCACTATGCCTCCCGCCCGTATCCAGGAGGATTTGCATGTTCGCACTCGGTCGCCGTTCTCTCTTGCTCAGCGCGGGGGCGGCTGCGCTGCTCACAGCCTGCAATGGCGGCGCGGGCGGCGCCCAGCTGACAGACGATGACGTTGTGCTCGGCGCGGCCGATGCGCCCGTCACGCTGATCGAATATGCGTCCTCGACATGCCCGGCCTGTGCGGCGTTCCACGAACTCGCCTGGGATCAGCTCAAGGCCGATTTCATCGATCGCGGCCAGGTGCGCATGGTGTTCCGCGAATTCCCGACCCCGCCCGAGGCGGTCGCGCTCGCCGGCTTCCAGATCGCCCGCTGCGGCGGCGCGAATGAAAGCCGCTGAAAGTGTCGTTGTGCGCGGCACGGTCGCATCCCGGATCAGCTCTGTCCATTCGCTCGCGGGACGCCAAACCCACAGAGCGAACAGCACCCCAACCAGCACGTCGTCGCCCGCCG
>DAORMO010000337.1:243-1894 GCA_035440585.1 Terricaulis sp. | reverse complement strand
GGAAGATCACCCCGCCCAGGATGTTGCGGATCGTGCCGTTGGGGCTCTTCCACATTTCCTTGAGGTTGAATTCTTTCACGCGCGCTTCGTCGGGCGTGATGGTCGCGCACTTCACGGCCACGCCGTATTGTTTGGTGGCGTTGGCCGCATCGATGGTGATCTGGTCATTGGTGGCGTCGCGCGCCTCCACGCCGAGATCGAAATATTTCAGGTCAATATCGAGATAGGGGAGGATCAGGCGGTCCTTGATGAGCTGCCAGATGATCCGCGTCATCTCATCGCCGTCCATTTCGACGACGGGATTGTCCACCTTGATCTTCGCCATATGCCTTGCCCTTCGCGGTCTAAAGTTTCGCCGGGCGTGGTAGCAGTTTGATGCTGCGGCGCAAACTGTGACGCGCCGTCTCCGCTTGCGGGAACGCCGCGCGCCGGGGAAAAAGGCCAGCCATGACCCGCGCCCCCAATATGCCCGCCCCGATCGAGGAGGCCTGGCCCGCCATCGTGCTGGTGACGCCCCAATTGGGCGAAAATATCGGCGCGGTGGCCCGGGCGATGCTGAATTTCGGGCTCACCTCGCTGCGTCTCGTCAATCCGCGCGATCGCTGGCCCAATCCGAAGGCCCAGCAGGTGGCTGTGGGCGCCGATGTGGTGCTCGATCACGCGCGCATCGAATGGCGCACCGAGGATGCATTGGCCGACGCCACGTTAGTGCTGGCCGCCACCGCCCGCCCGCGCGGGATGCAAAAGCCGGTTTGGGGCGCGCGTGAGGCTGCGCTCAAGATCCGCGCCGCGCTGGCGGCGGGGGAGCGCCCGGCGGTGATGTTCGGCCCCGAAGCCTCGGGCCTTGAAACCGAGGATGTCGCCCGCGCCGATGCGATCCTGACGCTGCCGGTCAATCCGGGCTTTGCCTCACTCAACCTCGCCAATGCGGCGGCGATTTTCTGCCACGCCTACGCCGAGGTGCGCCAGGAGGCGTCAGTCCCGCCCTGGTTCGCCGATCAGCAAGATCCGCCCGCGCCGCAGGCCGAGCTTGAAAAGCTGTTCGCGCATCTGGAAGAAGAGCTTGATCGCGGGCGGTTTTTTCATCCGCCCGATAAGGCGCCGCTGATGAAGCGAAACCTCAAAGCGCCGCTTTTGCGGGCGCATTTGACCGAGCAGGAGGTGCGCACGCTGCGCGGCGTCATCAAGGCGCTCACAATCGGGCGCGGAGGCCGCAAAAACGACGCGTCTTAGGAAAATCATTCCCGCGCGGCGTGAAATTGATTATCCACATGCCGCACGCGAAGGGGACAATCCTTGCTCAAAGCCAAGCGCAAACCGAAGGGAGCAGAGGCGCGCGCGCCAGCGCCCGCGCGGGCGCTGACTCCTTGGGGCGGGGAGATCGTCGATGTCGATCGCTTCTGGGCCGAGAGCTGGATCGATTTGCTCAACCGCCAGCGCTGGTTCGCGCGCAAGCTGAAGGTCGAAACCGCGCCCTGGCAGGTGGATCAGCAATCGGGCCTCATCCAATTCGCCCGCAGCGATGGCGCGACAGTGACGGCGCCGGTGCAGATCATCGGCGCCTGGAACCCGCGCACGGAAATGTTCCGCTGGGGCTGGGATCACCCGATGGTGGCCCAGCGCCTGCGCAACGACGCCGAACGCACCCGCT
>DAORMO010000337.1:0-225 GCA_035440585.1 Terricaulis sp. | reverse complement strand
GGTTCGGCGATAAGCACGAGATCGAAGATCTCATCACGCCGTCTTTGCGCATGGACGAACGCCACGCCTGGCAGATGACGGCGCTGGCCATGAAAGTGAACGCCGCCTTCGGCGTCTACCGCGCCCCCACCGAAGGCCCGGTGATCTTCATGACGCTCGGCCAGCCGAAAGTGGCGAAATAGGCGGACGCGCCGCGCCTCTATCCCCCACCTCTGGACCGCCGGC
>DAORMO010000336.1:0-1916 GCA_035440585.1 Terricaulis sp. | reverse complement strand
GATGGGCACGCCCAAACGGGCGCGGTGCGGCGCTGCTTTTGGCTGTGCGCCAACTGCTGAGCTTACGGCCTGTTGTGTTGACACTGGTGCGCGGCCCGCGAGTAAAAGACTTCTTAACGCGACAGAGCCAATGCTGCCCGCTCTGAGTCGCAACTGGAAGCGGACTCACCCACTTAGATTCACGAGGAGCACGCCGATGCGAGGCCTGGCCATCTGGACCACAACGGCTGTCGTCGCCCTGCTTGGGGCCGCAAGCGCCCAGGATGCAAACGCCCCTGCGCCAGCCCCCGCGACCGGGGAAGTGCGCAGCGCACTCAACGCTTACGCCGCCTACCAGAATGATGTTTCAGAGCTGCGCACGATTACGCTGCGCAATGACGGCGATCTGGAAGGCGTGATTGACCGGCTCGGCCGGCACAATCGCGCCCAGCTGGCGCGCGGGTGGGTCGCCTATGGCGCATCCACGGCGGCGCAATCGCCGGAATTTGTGCAAGGCGTGCGCGATGCGGCAGCCTATTATGGGCGCGACGCGGTGATCTGGGCCATCACGGTGGATCCCACCTATGCGCGCGGCCTGCGCGGGGGCCAGCAAGCCACCCGCACATTGCTTGAATCAGCTAACGCCGATTCCGCCCGCATCGTTGAAATGGCCGATCGCTATCGTGAGCTCTCCTACACGCTGCAGCGCCAGCGTTGGGCCAACGCCGTCGCCCCGCAACAGCGCCAGCGCCTGCAGCGCGTGCGTGATCTTTCGGTCAACGGCGCCCCGCCCACGGCGGTGCCGGATGCCTACGCCCCGCGCCTCTCGGTGGCCGCGCTTTCAACCGCCCCGCACCAAGATCCTTCCGCCTTTGGCGGCCGCCGCTTCTGGGACGCGCTGAGCGGCCAGGCCGAGGTCACGCAGGTTTCGTCCCTGCCGCGCCAAGAATGGCGCATCAACCACACCCGCGGCGAAGCGATTGACCGCATGGCCGCCGTCGCCGCACTGCAAGCGCTCGACGCCGAGACCACACACCAGCCGCAGATTTCGCAATTGCTCAACGACCCGCGCTCGCGCGATTGCCTTGAGATGTCGCAATTGCAGCTGTTCCAGTGCATGTCGGCTGCGCGCTTCCGCTATGAGAACACCTTCTGCTTGGCCGCGCATGGCTTGCGCGATGTCGGCCAATGCATTGGCGATGTGGCGCTCCCGGGCGCCACCACCGCGCTCGCGCCCGCAAGCACCGGCGGCCAGCGTTAGGGCTTGCCCCCACGCGCCGCGGGGCGCATGTGCTGCCCATGGCCTCGATCGACGACGCAATCCAAACGCTGGCGGATGAATTTTCGCTCCTCCCTGATTGGGAGGAGCGGATCGCCCATGTCATCGAGCTTGCCCGCACGCTTGAGCCGCTCACCGATGAGGAGCGCAACGAAGACACCCGCGTGCGCGGCTGCGTAAGCCGGGTTTGGCTGGTGAGCGAGCGCCGCGCCGAGGCGCCGGAAAAGCTCTATTTTCGCGGCGATTCCGATGCGCACCTGGTGCGCGGGGAAATCGCCATGCTGCTGCGCATCTTCTCTGCGCGCACGCCGGCGGAAATTCTCGCCGCCGATCCGCGCGCGGTGTTTGAGCGGCTGGGCCTTAAAGATGCGCTGACGCAGCAGCGCTCGAACGGGCTTTTTGCGATGATGACGCGCATGCAGGACGCCGCCCGCGCCGCCGCCTGATCAGCCGAGCGCCAATTGCGCCAGCCCCAGCTTCAGCGCCAGCTTGCCTGAGCGCGCCGGCCAGCCCTCGCCGCGCTCCAACGCTTCGATCCCATCCTCATAGAGCACCACCCGCTCCACCGCCCGCCGCAGCGGCGCGGCGAGTTTTGCGAGCTTATCTTCAAACGCGCGCTTGCTATCGCATCGCGCCGCCATCGCCGCGTCATGGCCTG
>DAORMO010000335.1:0-1945 GCA_035440585.1 Terricaulis sp. | reverse complement strand
GAAATGGAGCGGCGGCTATGTATGGGCCTGCAAAAATTACGATGGCGACGTGCAATCCGATACCGTGGCGCAAGGCTTCGGCTCGCTGGGGCTGATGACCTCCGTGTTGATCACGCCGGACGGCAAAACCATGGAAGCGGAGGCCGCGCACGGCACGGTGACGCGCCATTATCGCCAGCACCAGAAGGGCGAGCCGACCTCCACCAACTCCGTCGCCTCGATCTTCGCCTGGACGCGCGGCCTTGCCCATCGCGGCAAGCTCGACGGCAATCAAAAGCTGATCGATTACGCGCTGCTGCTTGAGAAGGTGGTGATCGACACGGTCGAAAGCGGGCAGATGACGAAGGATCTCGCGCTGCTGGTCGGCGACAAGCAAAGCTGGCTCACCACCGAGGGCTTCCTCGACGCGGTTGGCGATAATCTCGACAAGGCCATGAGCAAGGCCGGCTAAGCCGCCGCCCTGCGCACAATATCAAAGCCCTCTCGCGCACGCGCGAGGGGGCTTTTTTATGCCTTAAACGGCGGCGTTGGCCGCCATGGGTATGGCTGCGGCAAGTCCGTGCTGACTTTATCGGGATAGATCGGCGCGCGCTTTTCCAGAAATGCGGTGACGCCTTCGGCGGCGTCACCCGCGCGCCCGCGCGCCACCATGAGCCGGCTTTCGAGCCGATGCGCCTCCATCGGGTGGCGCGCATCGAGCATATCCAGCAACATGCGCCGCGCCAGCGTGACCGACACCGGCGCTGTGTTGTCGGCGATCTCGCGCGCCAAGGCATAGGCTGCAGGCAACACATCGCCCGGCTTATGCAGCGAGCGCACCAGCCCGCGCGCGTGCGCCTCCTCGCTTGTGAACACGCGCCCCGTCATCATCCATTCAAGCGCGGTTTGCACGCCAACGAGGCGCGGCAAAAAATAAGAGGACAGCGTTTCAGGCACGATGCCGCGCCGCGCGAACACAAAGCCCATCTTCGCGCCTTCCACTGCAAGGCGCAGATCCATCGCCAGCAGCATGGTGGCGCCCACGCCTACAGCCGGTCCGTTGATCGCCGCGATCACCGGCTTGAGGCTTTCATAGATGCGCAAGCCCACGCGCCCACCGCCGTCGCGCTCATCACCGACAGCCTCCGCGCCTTCGCCATCGGCGCGGCGCTTTTCATAATTGAACGTATCCCCGCCCGCTTCGAGATCGGCGCCCGCGCAAAACGCCCGCCCCGCGCCGGTGACGATCACCGCGCGCACGGCGTCGTCCGCATCGGTGATGTCGAACGCCGCGATCAGCTCGTGCATCATCTGCCCGGTGAACGCATTCATGCGTTCAGGCCGGTTCAGCGTCAGCGTGGCGACGCCATCGGCGATGTCGAGCGTGATGGTTTGAAACTCAGGCATGGGGGATTCTTTCGCCAAGTCGTCAGATCGGCAAATCGCCAATCGGAGACTAGCGCCCCTCTCCTTACGTTCCGCAATCACAATCTTGACTTGGCGATCTCGCGACTTGGCGACTGGCGATCCGGCGCGTCAGAGCCGCAGAAGCTCAACCTCTGCCGCTTGATAGGGGTCAAGCCGGTAGACCAGTTGGCGGTGGATCGCGACCAGGGCGCCCTCGCCCCAATCTTCGATCAGCTCCGCATCGTCGCGCTCGCGCGTTTGCCATTGGGAGCCATCCTCGCAGATCAGCACGCGCCCGCGCGCCATCACCGCGTCAATGGTTGACACCGAGCCGGACTGGGCGCCCGCGCCCAAACCGACTCGGAAGACGGAGAGAATCGCTTCACGCTGAGAAGCGCTGAGGCGGCTCCATTCGAGTCGTTCAAATATCTCTGGCCCTAAAAATGCGGCCAGCGCATCGTTTTGCGTCATCCCGGTCCCCACCGAATCGAGTCACCAGAAATCGGGTGATTTGGTTTCCGAGACGTTACTTGGACCGCTTACCTGAATCTTTGCTTGG
>DAORMO010000334.1:1662-1962 GCA_035440585.1 Terricaulis sp. | reverse complement strand
GCCATCGCCAAAATCGCCGCGCATCCCGCCCATAACGCTTTACGCATACATATCGCCTTTCCGCCGATTACCGGCGCTTAGAGATTGGCATAATTGGGGCCGCCGCCGCCTTCGGGCGTCACCCAGTTTATATTCTGGCTCGGATCCTTGATGTCGCACGTTTTACAGTGAACGCAGTTTTGCGCGTTGATCTGGAAGCGCGGATTGGCCCCTGCCTCATCATAGAGCACTTCATACACCCCGGCGGGGCAATATCGTGTCGCCGGCTCGGCGTATTCGGGGAGGTTCACGCGGATCGGG
>DAORMO010000334.1:0-1586 GCA_035440585.1 Terricaulis sp. | reverse complement strand
CCGAAGAAAGCTTGTCGAACGTCAGCACCCCGTCCGGCTTGGGATAGGCGATCGGCTGGTGCTTGGAGGCCTTATCCAGCGCCGCATAGTCGGCCTTGCCATGCTTAATCGTGCCCAGGAATGAAAAGCCGCCGAGCAACGTGGTGGTCCACATATCGAACATGCCGACGACCCCGCCCCAGAACGTGCCGAGCTTGGAGAGCAGAGGCTTGGCGTTGCGCACGCGGAAGAGATCCTTGCGCACATCGCTCTCGGCATAGGCTTCATCATAGGCTTCGAGCCGATCGCGCTGGCGGCCAGCGGCGATCGCCTCGAACGCAGCTTCCGCCGCCATCATGCCAGTGAGGATCGCGTTGTGGCTGCCCTTGATGCGCGGCACGTTGACGAACCCGGCTGAGCAGCCGATCAGCGCCCCGCCCGGAAACGAAAGCTGCGGCACCGATTGGTAGCCGCCCTCGGTGATGGCGCGCGCGCCGTAGGCGATGCGCTTGCCGCCTTCGATATGCGCGCGGATTTCCGGGTGCAGCTTGTGCTGTTGGAAAATATCGAACGGCGAAAGATACGGGTTCTTGTAATTGAGGTGCACCACGTAGCCTACGGACACGTAGCGATCGCCCCAATGATAGAGGAACGAGCCGCCGCCGGTTTTATCATCCAGCGGCCAGCCGACAGTGTGCAGCACTGCGCCCGGCTTGTGCTGATCCTTCGGGATCTCCCACAATTCCTTGATGCCGATGCCGAACTTTTGCGGATCGCTTTCGCTGCAGAGATCAAAGTGCTTTTGCAGCACTTTGGCGAGTGAGCCGCGCACGCCTTCGGCGATGAACACGTACTTGCCGTGCAATTCCATGCCTGGCTGATAATCGGCTTTTTTCTCGCCTTCCTTGGCGATGCCGAACACGCCGGCGACAACGCCTTTAAGCGCGCCGCTTTCATCAAACACCGGCGCGGAGGCCGCCATGCCCGGATAAATTTCAACGCCAAGCTCTTCAGCCTGCGCGCCGAGCCATTTGGCCACGTTCGACAACGAGGCGATGTAATTGCCGTGATTGTTCATCAGCGGCGGCATGAGGAAGGTAGGCAAGCTGGCCGCGCCGTTGGGGCCGAGGATCTTGAACTCATCGCTCGTGACTTCGGTTTCGAGCGGGGCGCCTTTCTCGCGCCAATCGGGGATCAGCGCGTCGAGCCCGATCGGATCGATCACCGCGCCGGACAGCACATGCGCGCCAACCTCGGCTCCCTTCTCCAGCACGGCGACGGAAATCTCCGAGCCTGCCTCAGCCGCGAGTTGCTTTAGTTTGATCGCCGCCGCCAATCCCGCGGGCCCTGCGCCCACGATGACGACGTCGTATTCCATGAACTCACGCGCTTCTTCATCGGCCATGCTGAAGCTATCCTCCTGTTCATGCGCTTATCAAAGCTGTGGGCGGGGCGCGCAAGGGCGAGCGCTTTGTTGTTTTTGCCGATTCCCGCTAGGTAGGCGCCATGCAGCCGGAAACTGACCGCGCCGCCGCCCGCGCGCTGCTTGCCTTTTGGCGCAGCGCCGGCGTGGATATGCACGTCGCCGAAGCGGTTTACGCTGCGGC
>DAORMO010000333.1:0-2008 GCA_035440585.1 Terricaulis sp. | reverse complement strand
AGCGAAAGCTTAAAGGCCCGCCGAAAGGCGGGCCTTTTTCTTTGCCTTCTTCACAGCGATGGTTGCGCCGCTATTCGATGGGGAAATAGATCACCGCGCGCTCGATCGGATCGCCGGCGTAATCGCTCTCGGCCACGCTGGAGAGATCAACCACCTCCCAGGCCTCAACGCCCGGCCGCACCACGATGCGGTGGGCCTGCACATACGCGCTCAGCCGCTCATACATGGAGGCGATCTGAGAGCGCCGCCCCTCGAACGGCACGCGCAGCACATTGCCTTCCGGCGTCTGCCCCACGCGCACGCCCACGAGCCGAAGCGGCGCAGGCCCCGAATAGGGATAGCCGACGCTGAAGCGGAAGCGGCCGCCCTCGCCATTATCGAGCGGAAACACCCGCACCAAAGTGTTGTCGCGCGTGATCTCACCGCCGGTGGCGGCCATGTAGGCGTTGAGCGCCGAAAGGCCTTCGGCCTCGGCGGCGGCGCGATCGGCAAAGGTGGGTGCGGCGGCGGCGATCGAAACGTCCACGAAGATCACGTTCTGCGCATCCGCATTATCCTGCGTGATGCCATAGCCCTCGAAATCGATGTTCGGCAGCTGCTCGGCCAGCGTTTTAAGGCGCGCAAGGCCTTGATCCAGATGGCTTTCGATCAGCCCGCTCAGAATAAGGTTCATGTAGCGGCACGGCACATTGATCCAGCCCTCGGCGCATTGGGCGGTCACCGTCCAGCTCACATGCGCCCCGCCCTGCACGGGGCGCAGATCAAAGCGCGAATTGAGCGTGGCTTTGTCACGCAGGGTGAGGATGCTTTCGATCTGCTGGTTCTCGATCGAGTTGACGATCGCCGCCCGGCCCGAGCCAACCTCCCGCACAGAGGAGTTCCAGCGCATGCTCTGCCCGGCCCCGACTGGGCCGGAGAAGGCATACTCCGCATCCGGATCCATCGCGTAATAGGGCGACCATTCGCGCGCGATGCGCAAATCGTTGGCCATGGCGAACACCGAAGCGCGCGGGCGCTCAATCGTGATCGCGCGCGACACCTCGAGCGCGTTGGAAAGCAGAAACCGCCCGACGCCGTAGGACACGCCGACAAGCAGCGCGATCACCAGCACCAGACCTAGAAACCACCTCATGAACCGCCCCCAGCGCGCGAGCTTAAGGGCCTATCATCATGAAGATTTCCGCGCCACGCCGCGCCATAGGGGCTTGCAAACGCACGCCCCCGCTCGCGCCCAGCGCGAAGATTTACCGTGTCCGCCGCATAAAGCGCCATCAGGCCAGCCCCAATAGCGCCCCCCCAAATCCCATGGAGGGGTTACCACGATGAAAGGCGCAAAGTCAGCCCAGCGCTGCAGCCTAATCCACGATCAGACGCGGGTTTTATCCCAGACGCTGAATTCATACGCGATGCAGCGCTCCATCATCTCGCGCCACACCGGCTCGGCGATGGCCCAGGCAAGGCCGGATTTTTCCGCCTCGGCCTGCACATTATCGAGCACCTGCTGGATGCGGGCTTCGTCGCGCACGACCGAGCGCGACGGCTTGATGCGCGCGGCGGCCTCCATATAGCCCTGGCGGCGCGTGATCAGCGCCACCAGCATACGGTCGATCTCATCGACGCCGGCGCGGACATCGAGCATGGTTTGGCACTCTTCCGGGGCAGGTGCGGCAAAGCCAGCGGCCTGAGGCGGAACTTTAGCGTTTTGAGCGATACTCATAGCCCCTCTTGGCCCCGAGGCGGGCCAGAGTCGAGACGGTAAGCGGTCGCGGGGGGCGGCCTATTCAGCGCGCAGGCGGGCGCGGATATCGATCACCGCGCGCCGGTTCAGCGGCTCGCGGACGCCAGGGCCGGTTTCCACCGCCAGATCGCTTTGCCCCCGCCCTTCGGTGCTGATGAGGCCGCCATCGAAGCCCATGGAGATCAGATAGGCCTGCACCGCCTCAGCGCGGCGCTGGCTGACACGGACCGAATAGGCCGCCTGCCCTTCAGTCTCGTCATGGCCAAAGAT
>DAORMO010000332.1:0-2032 GCA_035440585.1 Terricaulis sp. | reverse complement strand
TGATGCGCTGGCCTGGAGCACCTGGTGGGCGCGCGCTACGCCTCGCGCCGATCGCGGCGTGCTCGTCGCCCATTCCGATGAGGCCGCACGGCGCATCAACGCCGGCGACGCAGGGCTCGATGCGCTCGCGCTCACCGGCATCGCCTTCCGCGCGCTCGATCCCGAAGAGGCGCGCATCGAGGATCTCGAGGCCAACGGCGACACGTATCGCGCCGACATGGCGCGGCGCGCGCGTGCAGCGAGGGTGAGCGCGTGATGGACGCCCTCGACCAAAAGCTCATCGCTGCGTGGAACGAAATCCCCGCCAAGCACCAGGCGCAGATCCGCCGCGCGATCACGCGGCCATCGCCAGTCGGCGCCGTGATGCCCGAGGGCGCGCCGCGGCAAATCAGGACGGCACGCGGTTGGGTGGTGTTCGGCGGGATGGTGACGGCGCTCGCGCGCGAGCTCATCGAGGCGGTGGATTTCAACGCGGAGGCGGCGTGATGCAAGGCGGCTGCTCTAACTACCTTGCATCGCTCGGCTACGAAAACAACGCGGAGCTGCGCGTCGGCGCGTTGCATTTCCAGCGTTTGGTGAGGCCGGGCGCGATCGTGCGAACCAGCTATAATTCGGGGCCTTATGTCGTCGTCTCGACGCACCGGCGCTGGCGGCGTGACGCCGACAACCGCGGCAAGGTTCGGCTCTACGAACATTGGAGCATCGTTTGCGATCGGCCCGTTCGTGATGGGCCAAAGTGGCCGCAGCCCACCGCGTGGCTTAACGAGTATTGCGCCATCGGCAGGCGCATCCTGAGCACCTACAGCGACGATGAAGTCTTCGTCGTCGGGTTCAGCGAAGACGCGGCGAAGGTTCTTGCCCCAAAGCCCAAGCAACTGGAGCTGTTCTGATGCCTTGCTATCATATCGGCAATGCCATCGTTTGCACGCGCGGCCGGGCCAAGCCGCCGGCGCGGTGCGCGTGCGGGAAGCCGGCTACGCGCGAGTGTGATTGGCGCATCAAACGCTTTGTCGGCCCGCGCGGCGGCAAGCTCACCAAACCGCGCGTTGTCACCTGCGATGCGCCGATCTGCGAGAGCTGCTCACACGAGCCGGCGCCTGGAAAGGATCTCTGTCCGAAGCACGCCGAGAAATGGCGCGACATTCAGATGGAGAGCAGCAGCCTATGAGCCGCCAAAGCCAACGCCTGGCGCGCAAAGCTCGCGCCGAAATCGCGCGGGCCCGCGCCATCTGCGCCGATGAGTTCGAGCCGCTATGGAAGCCAGCCGCTTGGGTCGGGCCGCGTGCAGCTGACGCGCTCGAGCGCGCCGATCGGCAGGCGGCGGCCAAACGCGCAGCGTTCGCCTGGCTCGGACATCAGCTCGGTATGCCAGCGCTCGAGAGCTTCGACGCGATCGATGATCTCGCGTTGCTGCGTCGCGCGTGGGGGCTGATC
The DNA here is from genome assembly GCA_035440585.1 of Terricaulis sp. Classification (GTDB taxonomy): domain Bacteria; phylum Pseudomonadota; class Alphaproteobacteria; order Caulobacterales; family Aquidulcibacteraceae; genus Vitreimonas. The sequence goes on along the minus strand of DAORMO010000332.1, from coordinate 598 downwards.
TGGAATGCGACGCTGCTTGACGTGCGCCGCTGGCAAGATGCGCTTGAGGCGGCGGCGTGACGGCGAAAGCCAAACACCGCGCCTGGTTATTCAAGCAGCAAGGGCGGTGCTGTTACCTGCAAATCACGAGCGGCTGCAGGGATGCCGGCGGCGTGATGACGATCGCTAGCCACCACACAGAGCGGTTCGCCACCATCGAGCACCTTAAGCCCCGCACCAGGAAAGGTGAGCAACGGTTCGTCCTTTTGGCGTGCGCAGAGTGCAACAAAGCAAAGGGTGATGCGCCAATCGCCACCGATGAGCAGTTCGCCTACGCGGAAAATCTCGCGAACGTTTGGATGCGGATCAGTAGCGGGCTCAATGACGGGGATGCATTCGCGCGGGCAGGCGCGCCATGGTTCGCGCGCGAAGGCGTGAAGGTGTTCGCGCAACCGCTGCCCATCACAGACGGGCTGCCGATCGACAGCACGCCGAGGCAGCTCAAGCAGCTAATGAAGTATCGCGCGATGCGCGCCGCGTAATCATCTGTTCAGCCCGACGCGCTTATCCATAGGCGCACATGGCAACGCCCCGCACGCGCGCAACGCGCCGCACCGCC
>DAORMO010000331.1:505-2051 GCA_035440585.1 Terricaulis sp. | reverse complement strand
CGGCGGCGCGCGTCATTGACGCGCGCCGTTCGTGCGCCTGCGCCCCCGTTTGCATCCTTTGAAAATCTGAAAGTCCGCCTTGATGAGCCAGCCTATTTCCCCCCGCGTCGCCGCTGAGAAGCCGCGCGGCTTTATCGATCGCTTCGGCGATGTCGCCCGCACCGAAGAGCGCATCGTGCGCACGGTGGGCGCTGTCTATGAGCAATGGGGTTTTGAGCGGCTGGAAACGCCGGCGATCGAATATACCGGCGCGCTGGGCAAATTCCTGCCCGACACGGATCGCCCCAACGAAGGCGTGTTCTCCTTCCAGGACGACGAAAAATGGCTCTCGCTCCGCTACGATCTCACAGCGCCGCTAGCGCGCTTTGTGGCGGAAAATTTCGATAGCTTGCCCAAGCCTTATCGCCGCTGGGCGGCGGGCCCGGTGTGGCGCAACGAAAAGCCAGGGCCGGGCCGCTTCCGCGAATTCTGGCAATGCGACGCCGACACGGTGGGCAGCGCCTCGCCAACCGCCGACGCGGAAATGATCGCCATGGCGTGCGCGGCGTATGACGCGCTCGGCCTAGGCGATCAGGTGCAAATTAAATTCTCCTCGCGCCGCGTGCTTGATGCGGTGCTGGAAAAAATCGGCGTTGCGCCTGATGCGTTCGCCACGCGCCTCATCGTGCTGCGTGCCATCGATAAGTTCGATCGGCTTGGCCGCAAAGGCGTTGAGCTTCTGCTGGGCGCGGGCCGCAAGGATGAGTCCGGCGATTTCACCAAAGGCGCAGGGCTTGATGCAAGCCAGGCCAAAGCCGTGCTCGATCTTGTTGAAGCCGGCGGCGGCGCGCGCGCCGATGTGCTGGCGCGCCTTGCCGATGTGGCGGGCGAAAGCGCGATTGAGGAATTGCGCGTGATGGATGCGGCGCTCACGGCGCTCGGCATCGCTGACGCCCGCGCTGCGATTGACCCCACCATCGTGCGCGGCCTCGAATACTACACGGGCGCCGTGTTTGAAGCGCAGTTGATGGACGCGAACGGCGCGGGCTTTGGCTCTGTCGGCGGGGGCGGGCGCTATGATGGGCTGGTTTCGCGCTTTCGTGGCGAGCCTGTGCCGGCGACGGGCTTTTCCATCGGCGTCTCGCGTCTTGCTGCGGCGCTCAACACGCAGGGCGTGCAATCGGATGGCCCGGTTGTGGTGTTGGTGATGGATCAGGCGCGCGCGGCGGAGTCGCTGGCGATGGCCGCTGAGCTGCGCGCCGCTGGCGTGCGCGCCGAGGCCTATCTGGGCGCCGCCGGCATGAAAGCGCAGCTGAAATACGCCGATAAGCGCAACGCGCCGATCGCGGTGATCCAGGGCGGCGATGAATTGGTTAAAGGCGTGGTGACGCTGAAGGATCTCAAGCTCGGCGCCAGCATCGCTGCAACCCTTGGTGAAGATCGCGAAGCCTACGCCAAAGCGCGTGAGCGGGTGCAGCAAGAAATACCGCGCGACCAATTGGTCACGGCTGTGAAGAACATGCTCGCCCGCTAGGAGAAGATCGATCACGAACACTTGACCGCGCTG
>DAORMO010000331.1:0-446 GCA_035440585.1 Terricaulis sp. | reverse complement strand
CGGGGAGGAAACGCCGCAAAAATAAGCGACGCGAAACGGCCGCGCCCCCTGTGAGGGCGCGGCCGTTTTTCTTTGTTCAGCCTGATTTCGCTGGCGGATCGATATCTTCGATAACGCCGCTTGCTTCGGCGGCGTCCTCGCCGCGCGCCAGCGCGTGATCCGGCGCAGGCGCTGGGCCTTTGCAGAACAGCGCCAACAGCCCAAGCCCCGCGAGCGCGGAGATCAGTGAGCCGCCCAGCACGCCAAAGCGCACCGGCGTCGCAAGCTCACCTGGCCCGAACGCCAGATTGCCGATGAACAAGCTCATGGTGAATCCAATGCCGGCGATCATGGCGATGGCGAGCATTTGCGGCAGCGTCGCTGGCAAGCGCTGCTTGAGCACCGCCGCCGCAGCGTAGGTGGCGAGCGTGATGCCCTGGTTGGTCGGGCCGCCGGGGTCATACGGG
>DAORMO010000330.1:0-2053 GCA_035440585.1 Terricaulis sp. | reverse complement strand
GCAAGTGTATATGTCGAGCTGGTACGATCCTTACGCGCGCACCGCGATCGAGAACGCCACTGGCCTTGCGGCGATCAAGCATGGCCCGGTGAAACTCATCCTCGGCCCATGGACGCACGGGCAGCGCTCACTGACCTATGCCGGCGACGTTGATTTTGGCGTGGACGCGCCGCTTGATGGCGCGCTCGCGCGCGATTATTTGGCGCTGCGCCTGCAATGGTTTGATCGCTATCTGCGCGAGCGTAATGTCGCGGATCCGCTGCCTGCTGCGGTCACGTATTTCATGATGGGCGGCGGCTCTGGCCGCAAAACCGCTGAAGGCCGGCTTGATCACGGCGGCGCTTGGCGCAGCGCGTCCGCATGGCCCCCGCCTGAAGCCAAACCGATCGCGTTTTATCTCGGGGAGGCGCGCACGCTTTCGGCCAAGCCGCCGGGCGCCGCCGGCGCGGTGCGTTTCATCGCCGATCCGGCCAACCCTGTGCCCACCATAGGCGGCGCCACCGCTTCGGGCGCGCCCGTCATGGCGGCGGGCGCCTATGATCAGCGCGAAACCGAAGGCCTCTTCGCCGCCACCCATCCAGGCCGCGCCATCGCGGATCGGCCAGACGTGCTGATGTTTGAAACCGCCCCGCTTGAGCGCGCGATTGAAATCGCGGGCGGCTTTGAGGCCCAGCTCTGGGTCAGCTCCGATGCGCCCGACGCCGACATCGCCATCACCTTGATCGACGTGCATCCGCCGTCGGCGGATTACCCTCAAGGCTATGCGATGAACCTCGCGCACGGCATTTTGCGCCTGCGCTTCCGCGACGGCTTTGAGGCGGCGAAATTGATGGCGCCCGGCGAGGTGTATCGCATCCGCGTCGAGGGCTACCCGACAGCGAACCGCTTCATGCCCGGCCATCGCATCCGGCTCCATGTCGCCAGCAGCAATTTCCCGCATTTTGACGTGAACCCGAACACCGGCGCCCCAGCAGGCGAGCCAAGCACCCCGCGCATCGCGCAGAACACCGTGCTGTTCGGCCCCGATCATCCTTCGCATATCGCGCTCTCTGTTATCGTGTAAGCTGGCCCGATGGACGAGATCGGGCTCAAATCCTTACGCAGCTTCAAAGCGATCCTGCAGGCCGGCTCAATTACCGCTGCGGCGCGGGAATTGGGGCTGAGCCAGCCTGCTGTCAGCCGCTTGCTCGCCAAGCTTGAGCGCAGCATTGGCTTCCAATTGTTCGATCGTGATCGCGGCCGGTTGCTGCCGACGCCCGAGGCGCTGCTCTTTCTTGAGCAGGTTGATCTGGCGCTTGGCGGCGTCGACCGGGTGACGGATCTGGCGCGCAAAATTTCCGCCAATAAGGTCGGCCAGCTGAAGATCGTGGCGCCGCCGAGTTTCACCGAAGGCGTGCTTCCGGATGTCGCCGCCGCCTTCCTCGAACGCTTCCCTGATGTGCATCTGACGCTCGAAAGCCGCAGTGTCGAAACCGCCAAAGCGATGATCGCCACGCGCGAGGTCGATGGCGGCTTCGTCAAGCGGCCGGTGGCGCGGCCTGATCTGCGTGAGGAGCCGGTCGTCACCAGTGAGTGCGTCTGCCTTCTGCACGCGGCGCATCCGTTGGCCAAGCGCGCCACGCTCGATCCGCGCGCGCTGGTGTCTGAGCCGCTGATCCTTTTGGGGTTGGGTCGCTCATCGCGCACGCATATCGAAACAGCTTTCGCTGCAGTAGGCGTGCGGCCCAATGTGCGCATCGATACGCACACGGTCGCCTCCGCCGCCGCGCTCGCGGCGCGCCGGCTCGGCATTGCGATCGTCAATGGCGTGCTCGCGCGCCCTTATGTGCGTGAGCCGCTGGTGGAGCGGCGCTTCACGCCAACTCTCGTTCAGGAATATGCGTTTTGCACCGCCGCCAACGCGCCGCCGTCGCGGCTGGCTGAGGCGTTTTTGGCGCTGGCGCGTGAGCGCTTTGGCCCGCTCAGGGCGCCGGGCTAAGCCGCGCGCGGCGGCCATTGTGATCGAGCGTATAGCCGAAATTCGCTGAAAGCGCCGCCACGCGCAATGATGTGA
>DAORMO010000329.1:0-2062 GCA_035440585.1 Terricaulis sp. | reverse complement strand
AAGCCCTGCCGGCGAGGGCGCCGGCGGTCCAAGCACGCGGTCCAAGCACGAGCGCGCTTAGGGTTTCAGCCGCGCGGCCACTTGCTTGCGGAAGGTCTCGCCATAGGGCGGGCGCAGCATGGCGATGAGTTCGCTGCCGGTTTGCCGGAAGATCGCCTTCTCGTGGCTGAATTCCATGAAGCCGCGCTTGCCGTGATAAGCGCCCATGCCCGAGGCGCCGACGCCGCCAAACGGCAGCTCCTCCTGCGAGACATGCATGATCACGTCATTGATCGTCACCCCGCCCGAATGGGTGCGGCTCAGCAGCGCCTCACTTTCGGCGCTGTCATCGCCGCAATAATAAAGCGCGAGCGGGCGCGGCCCTTTGTTCACGTAGCCGATCGCCTCATCCAGCGCGCTATAGGATTTGATCGGCAGCAGTGGGCCAAAGATCTCTTCCTGCATCACGCCCATTTCATCGGTGGCGCCGAGGATCAAGGTGGGCGGAATTTTCCGATGCTCCTGCTGGGAAAAATCTTCGCGGCCGGGATTGATCTCGATCACCTCCGCGCCCTTGGCTTTAGCGTCCGCAATCAGGCCCTGAAGCCGATCGAAGTGGTGCTGGTTGATGATGGCGGTGTAGTCGGGATTGTCCTTGATGGCGGGATACATCTTGCCCACCGCCGCCTTCGCCGCTTCCACAAACGGCGCGACGTTCTCTGCCGGCGCCATCACATAATCGGGCGCAAGGCACACTTGGCCCGCATTCATCGTTTTGCCCGCCATCACGCGTGCAGCAGTTTTGGCAAGATCGGCGCTTTGGCCCACGATCACAGGCGACTTGCCGCCAAGCTCCAGCGTCACCGGCGTCAGATTCTCCGCCGCCGCGCGCATGACGTGCCGACCGACGCTGGTGGCGCCGGTGAAGATCAGATGATCGAACGCCAGCCGCGTGAACGCCGCCCCGACCTCTGGCCCGCCCAGCACCACCGCGATCTCATCTTCATCGAAATAAAGATCGATCAGCTGCGCCAGCAGCGCCGAAGTGGCGGGCGTATATTCCGAGGGCTTGAGCATGATCGAATTGCCCGCCGCAATCGCGCCGGCCATCGGCGCAAACGCCAGCTGGATCGGAAAATTCCATGGCGTCATCACCCCGACCACGCCCTTGGGCTGGTAGCGCACCTCCGCCTTGGCGCCGAGGAAGCCTAGCGCCTTGGGGCTCACCCCGCGCGACTCAGAGCGCATCCAGCGCTCCAGCGAAGCGCGCGCCTCCTTCAGCGGCGTCACAGCCGCGGCAAGATCTGTGAGGCGCGTGAACTCGCGTGAGCGCACGCCGAAATCACTATTGATCGCGTCTGTCAGATCATCAGCATGGGTGAGCAAGAGGCTGACGCAACGTGTGAGCCGGTCTCGCCGCTGGGCCACGCTCGGCGCGCCCTTGGCGGTGTTGACGCGCTTTTGCAGATCAAGCAGCGCGCGCATGCGCGTTTCGGCCGATTGGCTCATTGTTTCCCCCAAGATGATTTCGTTTCGGAGAAGATACCTTCCCCGCAATTGGTAAGCCCAATATCGTATATCTCAAACAGTTCGAGCCCGCGTTTACTTCTCATCCACCTCCTGGCCGCTAGCGTTCCGCTACGTTTATCGAATCCGGACCGCGCCATCGTGATGGAAAACAATGCTGCCATGCAGGGGCCTGACGGCCCGTCCATCGCGCAAGAGGCGATCGACCTCATGCGCCTGCACGGCGTGCCGCCCTCGGGCCCCAACTACCAAGTCTGGCTGACCTACCGTTTGGGCGCCCACCGCCCGTTGTGCGAAGCCATCGACGCCCGCATTTCGGGCGGCGAAGGCTTCAGTGAAGAGTTCAGCGAAGATCTGTACGAGCGATTCTTCACCGGCCTTGGCGCTTCGGCGCAGATTGTGCTGGCGGGAGAAAAGATCGCCCGCGATCTTGGTCAGGTGGTTTCGTTCCTCCGCGCCACGGAAGAAAAGAGCGGCGATTACGGGCGCACGCTCGAAACCGCCGCCACTCATCTCGACCGCGGCGTCGGCCCCGAGCAGATCCGCCAGATCGTCT
>DAORMO010000328.1:0-2105 GCA_035440585.1 Terricaulis sp. | reverse complement strand
CCTTGGACCGCCGGCGCCCCCGCCGGCATGGCTATTGGCCTCAAGCGTCAGCGCAAACGGATAAAAGCCCAGCCGGCGAGGGTGCCGGCGGTCCAAGCACGGCGCTCCAAGCCTCACGCCTCATCAATCCGCGCTCCCAGCGCGCGCATCATCGCGGCAAAGCCAGGGAAGCTCGTGGCGATCATCTCGCCTTCATCGACGATCACCGGCTCCTTCGCCGCCAGCCCGAGCACCAAAAAGCTCATCGCCACGCGGTGATCGCCGGCGGTGCGGATCTCGCCGCCGCCGCGCACGCCCTTGGGGCCGCGCCCGTGCACGATGAGGCCATCGGGCAATTCCTCAACCTCAACCCCGCAGCTGCGCAAGCCGTCCACCATCAGCGTGATGCGGTCGCTCTCCTTCACGCGCAGCTCCTCGGCGCCGGTGATGCGCGTCTCGCCATCGGCGAATGCGGCCAGCACCGAAAGGATGGGAAATTCATCGATCATCGAGGGCGCGCGCTTGGCCGGCGGGGCGACGCCCGTCAGTTCGCTGGTGCGCGCCACCAGATTGGCGATCGGCTCGCCCGCCGGGTCGCGCCGCTCCTCGAAGCTGAGCTGCGCGCCCATTTCCAGCAGCGTCTCATAAAGCCCGGTGCGCAGCGGATTGATCAGCACGTCCTCCACCACAACCTCCGAGCCGCCGACGATCAGCGCCGCCGCCAGCGGGAACGCGGCGGAGGAGGGATCGGCCGGCACATAGACGCGCGTGCCCGTCAGCACGCTGCGGCGCACGCGCGGATGGGAGGCGCCGTCGATCTCCACGCTGTCGACCGCGCCGCCGAAGGCCGCCACCATGCGCTCGGTATGATCGCGCGAGCGCTCGGGCTCGATCACCACAGTGTCGCCCTCAGCGTTGAGCCCAGCCAGCAGCGCCGCCGATTTCACCTGCGCCGAAGCCACCGGCGAGCGGTACGTGATCCCGTTCAGCCGCCCGCCATGCACGATCAGCGGCAGCTTGCCGTCCGGCGCATCGAAGCGCGCGCCCATCTGCGTCAGCGGGGTGATGATGCGGTTCATTGGCCGTTTGCGCAGGGAGCTGTCCCCGTCATAGCGGGCGCTGATGGGGTAGGCGGCGGCCGCCCCCATCAGCAGGCGCGCGGCCGTGCCTGAATTGCCGCACTCGATCGTCTCGGCCGGCTGGGAGACCCCGCCAGCCCCAGCCACCCGCCAGAGCCCATCCGCGCCCTTTTCGGCCCCTGCGCCAAAGGCGCGCACGGCCCCGGCGGTGTTGAGCACGTCCTCGGACTCCAAAAGGCCCTCGATGACGGTCTCGCCCTTGGCCAGAGCGCCCAAAATCAGCGCTCTGTGGGAAATGGACTTATCACCCGGCGGGCGGGCGCGGCCCTTGAGGGGGCCAGAAGGACGCGCCTTCAGACGCATGGCGGCTCTCTATCTGTATGGAAAACGACAAAGCTTTTGACAGCACCGCCAACTGGTGGCAAGCGAGCGCCCCGCGTAGCCAAGGAGAGGTTTTTGGCCAAGACCGATTTGGGCGAAAAGCAGATTTGTCCCAATTGCGGGGCGAAGTTTTACGATCTGCGTAAGCGCCCCGCGACCTGCCCGAAATGCGCCACCACGTTTGACCCCGCCGAGGAAGGCGCGCGGGTCCGCCGTGGCCGCGGCCGCGTGGCCGCGCACGACCCGGCCTATGAGGATGACGAGGAACTCGAAACCAAGGCCAAGGGCCGCGGCGAGGATGACGACGAAGACGAGGATGCGGACGAGGAAACCGCCGAGGTTGACGCCGAAGGCGAGACCGAGACGCTCCTCACCGATGATGAAGATGACGACGCCGGCCCCTCGGGCGATGATCTGCCCGAAGGCTTCTCCGAGAGCGATCCAGAGCTTGACGAAGCCGGCGATGACGACGATTCCGTGCCGCTCATCGAAGATGAGGAAGAATTCCCCGAGGATGAGCTCGGCGATATCGGCGGCGGCGACGACGACGATGATTCAAACCGCTAAGGCGGCTTGAACCAAACCCAGGCGGCGCTTAAGTTCCGCCACCCGATTTGAGGCCTCGCCCCGCGCGCGGCCTCAAGATGGGCCCTTAGCTCAGCTGGG
>DAORMO010000327.1:294-2109 GCA_035440585.1 Terricaulis sp. | reverse complement strand
ATTTATAGCCGCGCCGATACTCGAATTTCTCGACAGCCTTCATCAGGCCGATATTGCCTTCCTGGATCAGATCCAAAAATTGCAGGCCGCGATTGGTGTATTTCTTGGCGATGGAAATCACGAGGCGGAGGTTCGCCTCCACCATTTCCTTCTTCGCTTGGCGGGCTTCGCGCTCACCCTTTTGCACGGCGTGCACGATGCGGCGATATTCGTCGATCGGCACGCCGGTTTCTTGAGCCAGCACGCCAATTTCGCTGCGCAGATCGGCGATGTCGTCGGCTTCGGAAGCGACGAACTTCGCCCAATTCTTGCCCTTGGCGGCGATCTTCTCGGTCCATTTCGGATCGAGTTCGCTGCCATAATAGGCTTTGAGATATTCCCCGCGCGGCACGCCGTTGGATTCAGCCAGGCGCATCAGCTTGCCTTCAAGCTGAATGAGCTTGCGGTTGATGGCGTAGAGCTGCTCAACCAAGCTCTCGATCCGCGCATTGTTGAGCTTCAGCTTCTTCAGCTCTTCAATGATGGTGGTTTGCGCGGTCTCGTAGGCTTCGTTCTTGGCGCCGGGCAGGGCCTTGCCCTGCAGGCGCAGCTCGATGCGCTTATCCTGCAGCTTGCGGAATTGGCCGAAGGCTTCGGCGATATTGTCCAGCGTGGCCATCACGCCTTCTTTGAGTTCGCCTTCCATGGCCGACATGGAAATGGCTTGCTCATCATCGAAATCATCGCCGTCAGCGTCAGCTTCGGCGGCCGCTTCGCCCGGATCCTTGGCCTTTTCTTCCTCGGCTTCGAGGCGGCGCTTTTCGAGTTCGGCCTTGGCCGCTTCAGGATCGACCAAACCATCGGCGTTCACGCCCGGCGCGCTTGGCGGGGTGATGCCCATCTCGGCGCCATAAGTGGCTTCAAGATCGATGATGTCGCGCAGCAGGATCTTCTGCTCACGCAATTCATCGCGCCACACCATGATGGCTTCGAACGTCAGCGGGCTTTCGCAGAGGCCGCGGATCATCGCGTCGCGGCCGGCCTCGATGCGCTTGGCGATGGCGATTTCGCCCTCGCGGGAAAGCAGCTCCACGCTGCCCATTTCGCGCAGATACATGCGCACCGGGTCATCGGTGCGGTCTGCGTCTTCGCGCGTGTTGGTGACAGGCGGCTTGCCGTCATCGCGCACGGCGACGGCCTTGCCGTCTTCCTCGGCGGCTTCGCCTTCTTCTTCGCTATCGACGACATTGATGCCCATGCCGTTCAGCTCGGCCATCACGTCTTCGATCTGCTCGGAAGAGAATTCCTCCGAGGGCAGCACCTTGTTGAGCTCTTCGTGGGTGACAAAGCCGCGCGCCTTGGCGGCCTTGATCATCTTTTTCACCGCCGCGTCAGAGAGATCGAGGATCGGGCCGTCCGGGCCTTCCTTTTCTTCCGTCGCCGTTTCTTCGGTCTTGCTCATTCGAGTTTCTGCGCTCCGCAGTTCAAATTTAGGTTCTGGTCGGCTGCCGGCTAGGCGGCCGAGCTGTCATTCGTTTCCGTATCGGCCCCCGCGCGGGCGCGGGCCTCGATCTCGCGCGCTTCGCGGCTGAGCGCCTGGTAGCGGGCCAGCACGGCGTCATCGCCTCTGGCCGCCAGCGCGCGCAGCTCCGCCAATTCCTCCCTGATCGCTGGCAGCACCACCTCGCGCGTCGCCCGGGCCAGCCATTCTGACCCGGCGCCCTCCAGGGCCTCTTCGGGCAAGCTCGCCACAGGCCAGCGCGAAACCCGCGCCGCCGCGCGTTCCTGACCCGACCGGGTCAAATGGAGCGTGAGGGCGGCCCGGTCAATGCTTTC
>DAORMO010000327.1:0-242 GCA_035440585.1 Terricaulis sp. | reverse complement strand
GGCTTCCAGCTCCGGGTCGGCGATATCGAGCCGTTCGATCCAGTCCGCATAGCGGTCCAGGATGAGGGGAAAGTCGGCCGCGCCGCGCAGGAAATCCTCGGCTGCGGGCCGGGGCCGGGCCGAAGCCACGGCTTTCAGCTCGGCCGTGGCGGGCGCGGGCGCGCCCTTTTGGAACGGTTGGCGCGGCTGGAACGGCGCGCGGGGCGGGCGGCGTGGTGACGGTCGGGACCGGCACCGAGGGG
>DAORMO010000326.1:0-2113 GCA_035440585.1 Terricaulis sp. | reverse complement strand
CGTGACAGCGATGGCACAACCCTTCAGCTCATCCAGCGCCGCCGTGCGCTCGGCGCCGTCGAGCGTGGTGATCTCTGGGGCGGCCGCGGGCGTGCGCGGGCGCAAATCCTGGGCGAACGCTGCCGGGGCGGAAAGCGCAAGCGCGGCGAGGCCGGAAAGGGCGAGGCGTCTGTTCATGAGGCTCATGTGGCCGAAACGCGCGGCGGAAAAAAGGGTTCGCGGCGCCCAGAAATGGTCTTTTTGCTTCAGGCTGGGTTCATCTAAGCGGTGTTGGCGCTTGGAATCCGGCGCTTGCGGGCGCTTGATCGCCCGAACATGCGATTCGCGGGGGCGGCATGACGCCATTTTTGGACACACAGGGCCTGAAATCCGTGGGCTGGCACGGCTTTCAGGATTTGGTTTGGATGGCCGAAGCGCTTGGGGCGCTGACGCTCGCGGTGGCGCTCGGCGCGCTGCTCGCGTTTCACCCCACCACCCGCCGCAGCGTCGATACGCGCGAAGAGGCGGAGCTGCCGAAGGTTTCGATCATGTACGCGCTGGTGGGCGCGGTGGTCGGCGTTGTTGTGCTCGAATATGGGATCGTGATCGGCTTCATCGTGTTTGGGCTCGGCGGGCTCATGCGCTTCCGCACCGATCTCAACTCCACGCGCGACACCGGCCGGCTGATTATCGTGACGCTGATCGGGCTAATCGCGGGGCTCAACTTGCCGCACTTTGCGGTGCTGGCGACGGCTTTTGCCTGGGCGCTGATTTATGTGTTCGACGGGCACCCGGTGTACGAGCTTGAGGTGCACGATGTTCCCAAGGGCAAGGTGAAGGAGGCCGCCGCCGCCTATCGCGCCATCCTTGCCGAAGAAAAATGCGTGCTGATCAGCGAGAACAAATCCTTCTCCAAAAACCGCGTTGATTTCGTCTTCCGCGCGCCGCGCAAAAGCAGCCAAGCAGGCTTGCACCAAGCGCTCTGCGAGCGCGTGCCCGCAGAGCTGCGCGGGGAGATCGATTGGGAAGTCGAGTAGCGCTTAGGCCGTCGCGTGCGCGCCAGCGGCTCGGCGGGTGTCGGCCTCAGCGGCGTAGGGCGGCCGCGCGGCAAAGGGCGGCGCGATTTCTTCGGGCGTCACGAATATGCCGGCGCGCTGCGCCAGCGCACCCGCCTTTGCGCTGGAAGCCAGCATCGCGATCGGGGTGGAAAACACCAGGCCGAACAGGATCGGCGCAGTCCAAATCACGAGATCGGAGAAGGGCGCGGCGATGGCGAGCAAAGCAATGCCGAGCAGCGTCGGCGTGCGATAGGCGCGCCACGTTTCGGCCCAGGTCGCGCCTGAGGCGCTGCGCCGCTGCGCGCGCCAACCGGTATCGACCCCGCACACAACTTCAAACACCGCGCGGCACGCGATCAGCATCCGCACCGGCGCCAGCAGCGCGGACATCAAAAACTCCGCCGCCATGCCGGCGGAAAGCGCGCCTGCGCCGCCAAAGGCGCGCAGCTCGCGCGGGTTAAACAGGATCAGCGCCGCACCCATCAGCTTAGGGCCAAACAGCATCACGATGGTGAGCACGATGCTCCAATGCAGCTCAAACACTTGCTCGACGCTGCCGCCGAACCAAGGCTCGCCCGCTTCGGGCAGGCCCTGCTGCACTCTGAGCGCAATGCCGGCGGCGAGAAATGCGAACCAAAGCGGCCCCGCCACATACACCATCGCCGCCATCAGGATCTGCACGCGCGCCAGCCAGTGCAGGCCGCGCGTGGCGAAAAGGCCAAGGTGCTGCAGGTTGCCCTGGCACCAGCGGCGATCGCGCGCGGCTTCATCCAGCAGGGTGGGCGGGCATTCTTCGTAAGAGCCGGCCAGCATCGGCGCCATGGCCACGCCCCAGCCGGCGCGCCGCATGAACCAGCCTTCGACCACGTCGTGGCTCAAGATATCGCCGCCGAACGGCGCCGCGCCCGGCAAAGCCGGCAGCGATGCGGCCTCGGCGAAAGCCCGCACGCGCACGATGGCGTTGTGGCCCCAATAGAGGCTTTCATCGCCGGTCCACCAGGCGATGCCGGCGGTGGCGACTTGCCCGTAAAGGCGGATGCCGAATTGCAGATTGCGGGCAAACAGCGTCTCCCCGC
>DAORMO010000325.1:0-2120 GCA_035440585.1 Terricaulis sp. | reverse complement strand
CCCGCGAGCGTCAGCGCCACGCCGGCGCGCAGCACGGCGAGCCGCCCGCTTCGTCGAGCGGCTGGGCGCGATTGCGCAGGGAAAGCAAAGTGCGGATTTCGCTGGCGGCGCGCTGCCAATCGCGCGCGCGCCAAGCGGCTTCGGCGCGGATACGCTGCGCGTTCTCGCTGCGGTCACGCTCCACCAATTCGGCGGCGGTGTCGAAACGGCCAAGCTCGATCAGCGCGCGCGCTTCCAAAATGCGGCGATCGGCCAAGAGCAGCGCGGGCATATCGCCGACGCGCGTGGTTGAAAGCGCGACAAGCGCGCGATCGGGCTTGTGATCGAGCAGATAAATCGAGGCGAGATCCGCCGCGACTTGCGCGCGTTGCTGGCCTTGCAGGCGCTCATCCACCTGATGCTGCAGCAATTGCGCTGCTTGCTCTAGCAAATCCACCTGCACGAGCCGCCCCGCAAGGCCGCGCACGATGCGATCGCCATTGGGGCCAACGGGGGTGATGTCCGAAAATTCGTAAAACAGCCCGAGCGCCTGGATCGGCTCAAGCTTGTCCGCTTCGCCATCGAGGAAAAGCCGCTCAAACAAATTGGAAAGATCGGCGCGCAGATGCCGCGCGGCCGGGTTGGTGGGGAAGCGATCCGCTGCAAGCCGCATCGCCGCCATGGCTTCGCGCCAGCGGCCAAGCTCGGAATACACATCGCCCAGCATGCCGACGACAACCAGTTCGGTCTCATCGCCGCGCCAGCGATAGCGCAGCGCCTCCAGCGGCTCGACCGCCGCCTGCGCGGGGATCTGCCCTTGCTGGCGGCGCAAGCGGATGGATTCAGCCAGCGCGCGCACGGCGATATCCTCATCGCGCACGCGCGATAATTCATCGAGCATGGCGAGCGCAGACGGCGCATCTTCGCGCGCGGCGGCGATGCGCGCTTGGATCAGCCGCGCCGCATAGCGGGCATGCGCATCGTCAGCCTGCCCCATCGCCGCATGCGCAGCGGCCTCGGCTGCGGGCAAGTCATTCAGCTCAAGCGCGGCGCGCGCGAGCGCAAGCTGCATGCTGGCGCGCCAGCGCGGCGGCAAGCTTTCAAGCGCGCCCTGGCCGCGCTCCAACTCGCGTCGCGCATCAGCCCATTCGTGCCGTTGGGCGGCTGCGTAGCCACGCAGCAGCGCCGCTGTGGGATCATCGCGCAGCGCCGACGCGTTGAGATCAGCCATCGCCGATTGCGGGCGGCCCATCATCACGTTCGCGGCGGCGCGCAGCATGCGATATTCGGGGTCAATCTCAGCCATCTCGCCTTGATTGATCGCGGCCAAACGCAGCGCCGCCATCGCTTCGTGCGCGAACTCGTTGTCGAGCAGATAGCGCGCAAGCGCCATGCGCGCGCGCGCGGGCGCACCGGGCTCAACGCCCTCCATCGCAGCGGCGCGCGTGAGCTCATCAATGCGCTCACGCACAGCAACGAGGCTTTCGCCATGAGCGGCCACCTGTGCGGGCTCCGCCGGGGCGCGCATGGTTTCAGCCAGCAGCGCCGCTTCGAGATCCGCTGTGCGCGCATCGGGCGCGGCGGCAATCAGCCCGGCCCCGCCCCGCGACACAATGAGATTGCCGCTTTCAAAGCCGGCGGTGACGCCATCGGCGCGCGGCTCAATCACCGCGCCGTGCGCGGCGGGCAAAACAGCAGCCTCGATCGTCGCCCTGCGCGCATCGACGCCCTTGGCCGGCCCGCCGATCAAAGCCACGCCGACGCGATCGCCGATCTCAGGGTCATTGATCCAGCGCACCGCGCCGTCACGGCCAAATTGCGCCAGCAGCCGCGCCCCGCCATCGCTGACGATATCACGCTGCAGCGCCGCGCTCGCGCCACGCTCAACATCTGGGCCGAGCGTGAACACCCACGCATTGCCGTTCGCGGCGGCGGAGAGCATCACCTCGGAGGGTGCGGGAATGCGCAAGCCAATCACGCCCTCGCCGCGCACGATTTCAATATCACGATGGCGCGGCCCAACACGCGCGACGTTGGAAAGGTCAATATTGCCCACCGCGTCGAACAACAGCCAAAGCGCCTCGCCACGCCGAAATGCGGCGGCCCGCGCCGGCGCGGGCCAGGACACGGTGATGCGGGTG
>DAORMO010000324.1:0-2158 GCA_035440585.1 Terricaulis sp. | reverse complement strand
TAGCCGGGCGGGGGCGGCGCGTAAGCCGGCGGAGGCTGATGCGCAGCGGCGGCGGGCCCAACTGGGCTGCCGCACGCGCCGCAAAACTGGGCTCCCGGCGCGAGCGCGCCGTTGCAGCGCGGGCAAGCCATCTGCTGAGCTGAAGCGTTCATAATCACCATGCCTCCGGCCGGACGCCCCGGCATGGAGGTAGGCGTAGCGAAGCGCCCTATCGGGTCACAGCGCCTTGGGTCACAGCCCCGCGCGCCTGAACGCGCGGGGCCGCCCCGATTACCAGCCGCAAGTCCGGCCTTGGTTTTGCGCGCGCATGTAAACCATCAGCGGCTCGAAATAGCGGACCATGGCCCCGCCATCCATCTGCCGCGTGCCGGTGAAGGCTTCGAGCGCATCCGGCCAGGGGCGCGAGGCGCCCATTTCCAGCATGCGGTTAAAGCGCTCGCCCACCTCCTCGTTTCCATAGACCGTGCAGCGATGCAGCGGCCCTTCCCAGCCGGCCTGCTGGCAGGCGGCTTCATAGAATTGGAATTGGAGGATGTAGCTGAGGAAGTAGCGCAGATACGGGACGTTGTTGGCGATGTGATATTTCGCGCCCGGATCGAAGAATTCTTCCCCGCGCGCGTTCGGCGGGCGGATGCCTTGATACCGCTCGCGCAGTTCCCACCAGGCGGCATTGTAATTCTCCGGCGTGATGCGCCCGTCAAACACCTGCCAGCGCCACTGGTCCATCACCAGCGCAAACGGCAAGAAGGAAATCTTGCCCAGCGCCTGCTCCAGCAGCAGCGAGATATCGGCGCTGGCCGGCGGGATCTGGTTGCGGCGTAGGAGCCCGATATCGACGAGATATTGCGGCGTGATGTTCAGCGCGATGAAATCGCCGATGGCTTCATGGAAGCCGTCATGGGCGCCGTTCTGATAGAGATACGGCTGATTGCGATAGGCGCGCTGATAGTAATTGTGCCCCAGTTCGTGGTGGATGGTCTGGAAATGCTCCGCGTTGATCTGGATGCATTGCTTGACGCGAATATCCTCCTGGGCGTCGAGATCCCAAGCTGATGCGTGGCACACCACGTCCCGATCGCGCGGGCGCGTGAGCAAGGAGCGCTCCCAAAACGTATCCGGCAGCGCATCAAGCCCCAGCGAGGTGTAGAACGCCTCCGCCGTGCGCGTCATGCGCACTGCATCGTAATTGGCGCGCGTCAGCAATTGGGTGGTGTTGTAGATCGCGCGCGCATTGGCCGGGCGCACGATCGGCATCAGCGTGCCCCAATCCTGCGCCCACATATTGCCGAGCAGATCAGCGCGGATCGGCTGATCGAGCGGCACGACCGCATCGCCCAATTGCCGGTTCAGGCCCGACCGCACAAAGCAATGCAGCTCCTCATAGAAGGGCTGCAATTGGCCCCACAAGCGCTCGACCTCCCGCTCCATATCGGCGGCGGGCATGTCGTAATTGGACAGCCACATCTGGCCGACATTATCGAAGCCAAGATCGCGCGCGCCTTGATTGGCGATCTCCACCATGCGCGCGTAATGCTCCCGCATCGGCGCGGCGGTGGCGTGCCATTTGGTCCAGATTTCTTCGAGGCGCGCCGGATTGCGCTCCGTCCCCATCAGCGTTTCGAGCTCATCGAGCGTGACTTGCCGGCCTTGGTATTCAATCCGCCCAGTTGAGTAGATCGAGGAGAGCCGCGTGGTGATCTCCGCCAATTGCGCGGCCGCGCCTTCGGTTTGCGGGGCCGGCATCGTCAGCGAAAGCCGCAGCACATCCACGCGCCGGCGCAGCTCAGGCGGCAGATCCGCATCGGCAAAGCGGCCCGCGCCGCACGCGCGCTTCGGTGCCTTCCGCATCCGTGCGCTGCAGCAGCCACTCGGTGTCGTAATTGATGTAGGTCTGATAGACCCAGGCGATGCGCGCCTCGTATTCCGAGCGCGTGGCCAATTCAGCTTCCGCGCTCTCGACATACGCACGCGCCTCGTCAGCCGCGGAGGCTGCGGGCGCTTCGGTTGTTTCGGCGGTGTGCGCGCAAGCTGCGAATGCGGCGATCGCCAAAATGCAACCGGCGGCGCGCCAAAGCGGTTTTGAAAGCATCTGCCTTCCCCTCGAATTTCCCTTGAGGGCGTTTTGAGCCGCAGCCGATGCGATTACAAGCCTTCAGCG
>DAORMO010000323.1:0-2167 GCA_035440585.1 Terricaulis sp. | reverse complement strand
GCGCCATCGGCGTGGAAGACATTCTTGGACAGGTTTTTTCGAGCTTCTGCATCGGCAAGTAGGGCCGACGTTTCACGTGAAACACTGAAAGTGCGACCGGCGTTCTGTCGCCCTCCAAGCTGGCGAAAAGACCCGATCTGGACTAAGGGACGCGAATGTCCTCCCCCACTGATCTTTCCTTCGATGTCGTCGTCATCGGTGGCGGCCACGCCGGCTGTGAAGCCGCGGCCGCATCGGCGCGCGCGGGCGCCCGCACGGTTCTGCTGACCCAGAAGCTCGAAACCATCGGCGAGATGAGCTGCAATCCGGCCATTGGCGGCTTGGGCAAGGGGCACCTGGTCCGGGAGATTGATGCGCTCGATGGCGTGATGGGCCGGGTGGCCGATGCGGCGGGCATCCAGTTTCGGCTGCTCAATCGCTCCAAGGGCCCCGCCGTGCGCGGCCCGCGCGCGCAGGCGGATCGGAAGCTTTACCGGGAGGCGATGCAGGCCGCCCTGGCGGCGCAGGCGAACCTGACCATCATCGCGGCGGCGGTGGAGGATTTGCAGATTGAGGACGGCGCCGTGAAGGGCGTGCTCGCTGGCGACGGCCGGGCCTTCAGCGCGCGCCGTGTCGTGCTCACCACCGGCACCTTCCTGAAGGGGCTCATCCATATCGGCGACAAACGCATCCCGGCGGGCCGCCATGGCGAGGCGCCGGCGATAGGGCTGTCGGATCGCCTCTACGGCGCGGGCTTCGCCATGGGCCGGCTCAAGACCGGCACCCCGGCGCGGCTGCAATCCTCCTCAATCGATTGGGCCTCGCTGGAGAAGCAATACGCCGACGATGAGCCGAGCCCGTTCTCGTTCCTGACCGACAAGATCACCAACCCGCAGGTGGCCTGCGGCGTGACCTACACGAGCGCCGAAACGCATCGGATCATCGAGCAATCGCTCACCAAGTCCGCCGTCTATTCCGGCGCGATCCAGGGGCGGGGGCCGCGCTATTGCCCTTCGATCGAAGACAAAGTGGTCCGCTTCGCCGATAAGAACGCGCACCAGGTTTTTCTCGAACCCGAGGGCCTGGATGACGACACCGTCTATCCAAACGGCATCAGCACCTCGCTGCCGGAGGATGTGCAGGAAGAATTCATCCGTACCATTCCGGGGCTCGAGCGCGTCGTCATCAAGCGCCACGCTTATGCGATCGAGTACGATTACGTCGATCCGCGCGAGCTTTTGCCGACGCTCGAAACCAAACGCATTCGCGGGCTTTATCTCGCTGGCCAGATCAATGGCACGACCGGTTATGAGGAAGCCGCCGCGCAAGGGCTGATCGCCGGCCTCAACGCCGCGCGCGCGGCGGGCGATGGCGGCCCGTTCGAGATCACCCGCGCCGAAGGCTATATCGGCGTGATGATCGATGATCTCGTGACGCGTGGCGTCACCGAGCCCTATCGCATGTTCACCTCGCGCGCCGAATATCGCTTGAGCCTGCGCGCCGATAACGCCGATCAAAGGCTAACGCCGAAAGGCGTTGAGCTTGGCTGCGTGGGCGCGGCGCGCGCGCGCAAATTCGCCGATAAAATGCGGGAAATCGAAGCTGCGCGCGCTTTGGCGAAAACCCTGCACATGACGCCGACGCAAGCGCAGGCCCACGGGCTCATCGTCAATCAGGATGGCGCGCGGCGCGATGCGTTGCAGCTCTTGGCCTATCCCTCGATCAGCTACGATCAGCTTGCCGCGATATGGCCGGAGCTTGGCGCGCTGCCTAAGCAAGCGCGCGAGCAGCTTGAGATCGACGCGATGTATGCCGGCTATCTTGAGCGCCAGGCGCTTGATGTCGCCGCGTTCAAGCGCGACGAGGATTTGCGGCTTTCGCCTGATCTTGATTACGGCGCGGTGGGCGGGCTTTCCAATGAGGTGCGCGAGAAGCTGCGCGCGGCAAAGCCCGTCACGCTCGGCCAGGCCTCGCGCATCGAGGGCGTCACCCCCGGCGCGCTGACGGCGCTGCTAGCGCATGTGAAGCGGGCTGAGAGGAAGCGGGCTTGATGCGCGACACGCTGTTTTTGATCCGGGCGCCGTTCGAGGATATGGGCGCCAAGTGGTTCTGCAATGATTGCGCGACGATGGAGGGCGTGCTGCTGGCCAACCCGCAGTGGGGCCGGGCCATTGATGTGCGCCGCCTG
>DAORMO010000322.1:0-2173 GCA_035440585.1 Terricaulis sp. | reverse complement strand
AGGGTGAACGGCTCGGCATTTTGCGCGAAGGCGGCGGAAAGCAGCGTGAGCGCCTGGCGGGCCTCATCTTCGACGCCGGGGCCGGCGGCGAGCGCGCGGAAGAGCTGCGCGGGATCTTCGATCGGCAACGCCAATTCGCCGCGCAGGCGGCGATGCTCATCAAGGCCGCCCCAGCCTGCGCCGGTGGTGGAAAGCGCGCCCCAATTGAGCGCCAGCGCTTCAAAGCGCAAACGCCCGCCGCTCGCGCTCCAAGGGCCGAGCGTGTCGCCTTCGTCGTTTTCCAGCAGGGCGCTGGCGTGTTCGAGCACGATCGCCGCGCGCAAGAGCGCCACATCTTGGCCAAGGCCCTCAAAGCTGCGCACCGGCGCGGGCAGGGAAAGCGCCTCCGCCGCGAAGGCGATTTGGTATTCGTGTTCGGCGCGCGGATCGGGGCGCAGATTGATGACGAGCTTGCCGATATTGAGCGCGCCCGGCGTCGCCGGATCATCCAGTGCGAGCGCATCGGCTTCAACGCCCGCCTGCGCGAACGCGCCTTGGGCGAGGCGCACGCTGAAGATCAGCGCTTCGGCGCTGAGCGTGCTTGTCGCGTCGGGGCGGGCAATCACAATCGGCGCGCGCGCTTCGTAGATCACGTGCTCTGGATTGAACAATTGCACATGCAGCGCGCCGGCTGCGGTGCTGATGCGCCATTCTTCGTCGAGCGGGGCGACAGCGAGATCGCTGAGATCAAAGCGCAGCAGCATGGGAAAGCCGCGCGCCTCGATCGCGCCGATCGAGAGCTTAAAGCCGCCGACATGCTCGCGCGCGGCGACGGCCTCCAGCCGCTCGCGCACGGCGATGGACAGGCCATACCAATAGGCGCTCCAGCCTGCGGCCAGAATGAGAAAAATCGCCCACGGGATCGCGAGCCAAAGCCAGCGTGATTGCATCAGGGGGCGTTACGGCGCAGCGGCGGCGGCAGCAAGGCCTGACTCTCACTTTCAATCGCCTGTTCGAGCCGGCTCATAAATTCATCACGCGAAAGCCCCGCAGGGATTGGCTCAAGCAGCTTGATTGTGACGAGCGCGGGTTTGCGCAAGAAGCCCTTCGCCGGCCAGGCGAGCCCGGTGTTGAGCGCGACCGGGATCACCGGCAGGCCAAGATCGCGGTACATCGCCACGATGCCGGGTTTGTAATCGGGCGGCGCATCAAGCGCTTGGCGGGTGCCTTCGGGATAGATGACGATCTGCCGGCCCTTGGCGATGGCGGCGCGGGCGGCGCGCAGCATGTCTTTGAGCGCCTTGGCGTGGGCTTCGCGATCCACCGGAATGGCGCCGCGCTTCATGTAAAAGCCGAAGATCGGCGCATCCAGCAATTCGCGCTTGACCACAAACACCGGCTCTTTGGCGAAATGCGCGGGCAGCAGCGTGTCGAGCGTGGCTTGGTGCTTGGAGGCGTAGAGCGCGGGGCCTTGGGCGGCGTGCTCAAGCCCTTCAAATTTAACGCGCACGCCGCAGATCCAGCGCAAGCCAAAAAGGATCGCGTTGCTCCAGCTGCGCATGCCCACCCAGACGAAGCGCTCATTGGCCATCGAGGGCGGGATGAAAAAGAGGCCGTAAACGGCGAGCGTGAGGTAGAACCAAAACGCGAAGAGAAGCGAGCGGAGGGCGGTCATTTGTCGTCGTCGCCCTTGGGGCTGCCGACATCGATCAGCGCTTCGCGCCCGCGAATGACGAGATATTTCATATATTCGCCGCCAAGCCGGCCCGCCGCAGCAAGATCGCTGCGCCAGAGCGCGGGATCGGTCCAGCGCGTGCGCACGGGATAGGGATGGATCTCCGCTTCGGGCATGGCGATCTGCAATTCGGCCAGCGAGCGCGGCATGTGATAATCGTCGGTGACGAGGATGATGTTGCGATAGCGCCGCTCGCGCGCCCAGGCGGCGGTTTCAGCGGCGTTGCCGAGCGTATCTTCGGCGCGGCGGCCAAGATCGATGCAGCAGCGCGCGAGATCCTCGTTCACCTTGAGCACGGCGCCGAGCAATTCGTCATCGGTGACGATGCGGTTGACGCCGGAGATCAGCAGGCGCTCGCCTTTTTGTTCTTCCAGCAGGCGCACGCCGGTGGAGAGCCGCTCAAGCGATCCGCCCGTGAGCGCGACGATGGCTTGCGCTTGCGGGGGCTCCTCGGCGGGG
>DAORMO010000321.1:512-2211 GCA_035440585.1 Terricaulis sp. | reverse complement strand
GAACAGCGCTTTGCCTAGCGCCCCGCCATAAGAATGCTCCACCGCGATCAGCGCCAGCCAGCCCAGCGGCAGAAGCGCGCCGAGAATGATCAGCGTTGCGCAAAACAAAAACGCGCCCGCGCTCGCCAGCGGCGAAAGCGTATAGCGCGGCAGCGTGCGCCAGCGGGCTGAGCCGCCGGCAAAGCCCGCCCGCCCGCGCGCGCGCCGCTCAATCACTAAAAACGCAATCGCCGCCACCAGCAGCACCGCCGCGATCTGCAGCGCGCCATACGCGGTTTGATGCGCATACCAGGCGCGGAAAATCGCGGTGGAGAGCGTGGTAAGCCCAAAGTGCTCAGCCGCGCCGTAATCGGCGGCGATCTCCATCAGCGCTAGCGCGCCGCCCGCCACGATCCCCGGCCGCGCCAGCGGCAAGCCAACGCGGAAGAAGAGCGCGCTAGGCTTTGCCCCCAAAGTGCGCGCCGCTTCCAGCGCGCAGGCCGATTGGCTGGCGAACGCCGCGCGTGCAGCGAGATAGACGTACGGATAAAGCCCGATCGCATAAACCAGCGTCGCGCCCCAGAAGCCGCGCAGCGGAAATGGAATAGGCCCGCCCGCCCAGGTGAGGCCGCTATAAGCGTAGGCCAAAACGTAAGAGGGCGCGGCCAGCGGGATCACCAGCAGCCATTCAAACAAACCGCGCCCTGGAAAGCGCGTTAGGCTCACAAGCCATGCGGAAGCGGCGCCCAGCGCAATCGCACCCGCGCCGCCCGCCAGTGTCAGCGATAGGGTGCCGATCACCCCATCGCGCAGCAGCGGCCCGCCAAAGCGCGCGCTTTCACCGGGCGCGAGCGCAAAGCCGACCACCGCGATCGCAGGCGCCGCGCAAACCAACGCCGCCGCAACTGCAAACAGCGCGACGGCGTCGATAGTCCAATTTAGCCCTCTTCGCGCCTGCATCAGCCTGGGTTAGCGCCAGCCGACCTGCTCGTAAATGCGCGCCGCTTCCGCTTGATGGCGGCCCAGCGCGTCAAGCGGGATGTCTTCTTCCTTGAACGCGCCCATGGCGGCCAGATCCGGCGCCGGCGCAATGCTGGGGCGGATCGGGAATTCGACATTCACCGGCGCAAGCAGGTTTTGCGCTTCATCGCTCACCAGCCATTCCAGGAATTGCTGGGCTCGGCCCGGGCGCTTGGCGTAGCGCGCGACGCCGCCGCCGGAGATGTTCACATGCGCGCCAGCGCCGGCCTGATCGGGGAAAATGAAGCCGACCTTCTCGGTGATCGCCCGATCAGCGGCGTCTTCCGAGCGCATGAGGCGCAGATAATAATAATGGTTGCAGAAGGAAACTTGCGCTTCGCCCGCGGCCACAGCCTTGATCTGATCAGTGTCGCTGCCTTGGGGATCGCGCGCGAAATTGGCGCGCACGCCGGCGGCCCAGGCTTGCGCGTTCTCAGCGCCAAGGCGCTCAATGCGCGAGGCCAACGTCGAAAGCTGATAGGTGTTGGAGGAGGAGCGCGCCACGATCTGGCCGCGGAAGCGCGGCGTGGCGAGTTGATCGAACGAGGCGGCCTCTTCAGGCTGCACCGCATCCTTGCGATACACGATAATCCGCGCGCGCTTGGAAAAGCCCCAGAATGCGCCTTCCGGATCGCGCATCCGCGCCGGCACATTGGCCTCAAGCGCTTCGGAGGTCACGTTCTGCAGCAGGCCCGCATCC
>DAORMO010000321.1:0-315 GCA_035440585.1 Terricaulis sp. | reverse complement strand
AGGTTCACGAACGCGTCCTCATCGATCGTGGCTTCACGCGGCGCACAGGCTGCGGCGAGGGCGGTGGTGGCGGCGCCAAGGGCGAACGCGCGGCGGCTAGGCGTGAATGACAAGGGATCCCCCTATATTAAGAATTGTTCGCAATAGGGGTGTTTGCAGTGGAAAGGTCAAGCCCATACGCACGCGCGCCTTGACGCAGCGGGGCTGGCCGGTATGTATGCCGCCCTTTCCGGCCTTGGCCGGGCGCGTAGCTCAGCGGGAGAGCACTCCCTTCACACGGGAGGGGTCACAGGTTCAATCCCTGTCGCGCCCACC
>DAORMO010000320.1:0-2246 GCA_035440585.1 Terricaulis sp. | reverse complement strand
TGACGATGAGGCCGCCGCCGGCGCCGCGCGCGCAGCGGCGGAGGCGCACATCGCGGCGAGCCTGCCGCACGTGGCCGGCGATTATATGGGCGAGCACTGGCTGGCGAGCTTTGCGCTGCTGGCGCTGGAGGCTTAGCGCATCAGCCAGGAAAACGCGCGCCGCAGAAATGCGGCGCCATCTTGGCGCACGGGGCTGCCGTGCGCCATCAGCACGCGCTGGGCAGGCCATGCGAGGATCGCGGCGATGCTTGCGCGCGCGGCCTTGCGGTTGGTGAAGGCGACGCGGAATTTTTGCGGCACGCGCGGGCTGGGCGCCAGCATGCCGTCCAGCCGCGCGATCAGCGCGCGCCAGCCTTTGAACCAATCGGGCGGAAAATTCTGCAAAAGGTCGGTGAACAGCACCGCGCCGCTTCTGCGATGGAAGAACACCGCTTCGGTGGTGATGGCGTTGCCTTGCACCAGCACACAGTCGATTTCATCGGCCCACGGCATAGGCGCCTCGGTGAGATCGCCATCGAACGCGATGTCCTTGCGGCGCGCGCGGAGACCCGGCGCTGCATAAAAGCGCGCATCGTGATAGGCCGCGCGCCATTCGGGCAGAGCCATGTGATGCAAACTATTGGGCGCAATAACGAAGCGCACATCGCCCAAAGCCTTGAGCGCCGCGCTCAGCTCAGCGCTGAGCGCAACGGGCGAGCATACGAAAAGCCCGCCATCTTCAAGCCGGATCACCGCCATGCGCGTGGGATAGGTGAAGCCCGCGCTTTGCACGGTGGGGCCGGAGGCAATCCAGATCTCCTCCGCGAACGCTTCCATCGCCGCCCCCTTTGCGCGCTAAACGATCGAGAAGCTCAATTCCGGCAATCCATCGATTCCGCACGCCACCTGATCACCCGCGACGAGGGGCCCGACGCCGGCGGGCGTGCCGGAATAGATGAGATCGCCCGCGCGCAATTCCCAGGAGCGGGAAAGCGCGGCGATGATTTCAGGAACGCTCCAGATCATCTGCGCAAGATCTCCGTCTTGCTTGATCGCGCCGTTCACGGAAAGCCAGATGCGCCCCGCGCGCGGATGGGGGCCGCGCGCGATCGCGCTGATGGGCGCTGATTGATCGAAGGCCTTGGCGATGTCCCAGGGCGCGCCGGCTTTTTTCATTTCATGTTGCCGGTCACGGCGGGTGAGATCCACGCCCACGCCGTAGCCGAACACGTGCGAAAGCGCTTCGGCCTCTGCAATCTCGCGCCCGCCTTTGCCGATGGCGATGACGAGCTCGACCTCGAAATGCAGGTTTGACGTGTTTTGCGCGTAAGCGATGGCGGCGCCGGATTCGACCAAAGCGTCAGCGGGCTTGGTGAAAAAGATCGGCGGCTCGCTTTTGGGATCATTGCCCATCTCACGCACATGATCGGCGTAATTGCGGCCCACGCAGAAGATGCGGCGCACCGGAAAGCGCGCGCCCTCCCCGGCGATGGCGACGGAAACGGGCGGCGGCGGATCAAAAGCAAACATGCCCGCATTCAACACAGGTGCGCGGGCGGCGCAAACTCCCCTTTCAGGAGAAATGCGCGGGTGTGAGGGGTTGCGCCGGTGCGGCGGGCGCGGAAAGCTCGCCGCGCCAAGGCGAGACTCATGGAATGGATCCTCATCCTGGCGCTCGCCTTCTGGGTGTGGCGGCAGGGGCGGCGCCTCGAAGCGCTGCAGCGCAGAATAGAAACGCTTGAAGTGCGTGAGCCCGCGCCGGCTTCGGCTGCGGAGGATGTGCTGCTGCTGGATACGCCGCTGCCGCAAGCCTCGAATGATGATGAGGCATATGAGGTTGAAGAAGACACGCCGCCGGCGCCTGCGGATGCGCTGATTTTAGCTGCACCGCTGCCACCGCGCGAAGAAGAGCCGCTGCTGCTCACTGAAGCCTTGCCAGAGCCCGCGCCGCAACGCCGGCGCAAGCTTGAGCAATGGCTGGCGGAGAACGGGCTTGCCTGGATGGGCGGCGGCGCGTTTGCGCTGGGCGGCATCATGCTGGTGGCGATCGCTGCGCAGCAAAGCTGGTTTACCCCGCTTGTGCGTTTGTATTGCGCGCTGGCGCTGGGCGCGGGGCTGATTGGCGCGAGCGAATGGCTGCTGCGCCGGCCCGGCGCGCACAAGCTGGCCGCCGCGTTGATCGCAGGCGCGGGCGCGGCGACGTTTTACGCGACGATCTGGGCGGGCCATGCGCTTTACGGTTTTATCGGCGCGGGCGCGGCTCTGTG
>DAORMO010000319.1:0-2257 GCA_035440585.1 Terricaulis sp. | reverse complement strand
ATGAAGATCGCAATCCGTGCGGCCCGCGCGGCCCTAACAGCCGTCGCCTCGGTCGCAGCCCTGACCGCGCCCTTTGCGGCGCCCAACGCCTGGGCGGCGCCGCGCATCAAGGATGTGGCCGATTTCGAGGGCGTGCGGGAAAACCAATTGGTGGGCTATGGGCTCGTGGTTGGCCTCGCCGGCACCGGCGACAGCCTGCGCAACTCCCCTTTCACCCGCCAAAGCCTGACGGCCATGCTGGAGCGGCTCGGCGTCAACGCTGCGGCCGGCAATCTCAACACGCGCAACGTCGCCGCCGTGATGGTGACGGCGAACCTGCCGCCCTTCGCCAGCCAAGGCTCGCGCATTGACGTCACGGTTTCAGCGCTGGGCGATGCGCGCAGCCTTGCGGGCGGCCAATTGCTGGTCACGCCGCTGATGGGCGCGGATCAACAAGTTTACGCGGTGGCGCAAGGGCCGCTCGCGATCGGCGGCTTCGCGGCGAGCGGGCAATCGGGCTCATCGGTCACGCGCGGGGTGCCTACGGCTGGGCGCATCGCATCGGGCGCGCTGGTGGAACGCGAGATTCCGTTTGATTTCGCCGGCCAGCCGGAAATCCGACTGGCGCTGCGCAATCCCGATTTCACCACCGCACAACGTGTCGCCGCCGTGATCAACGCCAGCGTCGGCGCGGAAGCGGCGCGCGCGCTCAATCCCGGCACCGTGGCCTTGCGCCGCCCGCAGGAATTTGCCGGCGACATGGTGGCGCTGGTGGGTCGCATCGAAAACCTTGAGGTTGAGGTCGATTCCCCTGCGCGCATCGTGATTGATGAAAGCTCAGGCATCGTGGTGATGGGCGAAAACGTGCGCGTCTCCACCGTGGCGATTGCGCAGGGCAATCTCACCATCTCGGTGCAGGAAGATCCGTTCGTCTCTCAGCCTGCGCCGTTCTCGGACGGCGAAACAGTCGTCGTTCCTTCCACGGGCATCAATGTCGATGAAGAAGAAGGCGGGCTGGTTATGGTGCCCGGCGGAGTGCCGCTGCGCCAATTGGTGAACGGGCTTAACGCGCTTGGGGTTTCACCGCGCGATATGATCGCCATCCTGCAAGCGCTGAAAGCCGCCGGCGCGATCCAAGCCGAAATCGAAGTGATGTAATGGACAGCGCCGCTTTCATTCCCCTGCAAGGCGCGCCGCTGCCCAACGCGCGCGCCGCTGCTGACACAACCGATGCTGAAATCCTCCGCGTCGCGCGCGAGTTTGAGTCGATGTTCTTGGCTGAAATGCTCGCGCCCATGTTTGAGGCGCTGGACACAGAAGGCCTTGGCGGCGGCGGCATGGGCGAGCGCATGTTCCGCCCCATGCTGGTCGAGCGCTACGCCCAATCGATCGCGCAGGCCGGCGGCGTGGGCGTCGCCGATTACATCATCGCCGAATTGAACCGCATGCGCGCGGACGCCCAACCCGCACAGGAGAATGGCGATGGCGCTGATCGCTGACGACGCGAACGATCGCGTTGAACAATTGCTGCTGCTGACAGAGCGCCTTACCGCGCTCGTGGTGGAGGAAACCCGCCGCATCGATGCGCGCGAGCCCCCGCTCGATGGCGCGGAAGCGGAAGAAAAGCAGCGGTTGGCGAACGCCTATCGGCTTGAGCTTGCGCGCATCAAAGATGACAAAACCCTCATCGCGTCGGCCGCGCCGATGCTGATGACAAAACTGCGCCAGCACACGGCCCGATTGCAGGACATGCTCGCAGAACACGAAATCGCGCTCTCTGCGGTAAAAATGATCACCGAAGGCATGGTGCAGGCGATGGCTGAAGAGATCGCCCGCATTCGCGGCGGCGAAGCGCAATACGGCGCCAGTGGCGGGCTTGCCGCGCCCAGCGGGCCGCGCCCCGCCGTGCTTGATCGCCGCGCTTAAGCATAAGGCGCCGCGATTCAGCCCTCGTCACGCGATGAATTCGCCTTTCCTGTAATTCATCTTGCCCCCACGCGCGCGGCGCCGTTTTTGTATCGGCCTGTTCCCCGGGGGAGAGATTGAAGCACGCGAAACCCACACGCGCTTGGCGCCCTGTTCGCGCTCGCACCCAAGGCGAGGCCGCGCCTGTGGGCGTGATGACAGCGTTTGCGTTTAATCTGTGCCTGTTCTTGCTGCCGGTGGCGGCGGCGATGGCGATCATCGTGATCGGGCGCGATCATCTTTACGCCTACGAATATTCAGACGCCGGCGCGCGCGCGGTGGCGAGCCGTGTGGAGCGCCTCAACGCCCAGCT
>DAORMO010000318.1:0-2276 GCA_035440585.1 Terricaulis sp. | reverse complement strand
CGCGCCTGCGCCCAAGCCAGCCCCCAAGCCGGAACGCGCGCCCAAGCCTGCGCCTGAGATCGTGGCCGAGATCGCCGCGCCGGTCCCGGAGCCTACGCCTGCGCCCGCGCCTCAGCCCGAGCCGGTGGTCGTGCTGGAACCGGCGCCCGCGCCGGAGCCCGCCCCGCCTGCCCCCGATTACGAGCCCGATCAGGAGCGGCGGGATAAATTCTTCTCGCGCCTGTCGCGCTGGTCCAAAAAGTAGGCGGGCCTTGCTCCCGCCTCAAAGCGGCGCTTCAACAGAAGCGCCGCTGCAAGCCAAGGAGCGAACATGATGGCTCTTCCGCGAATGCTCGCCGCCCTGGCGCGCGCCGGCTTTGCCGCGTGCGCAGCGGTTTTGCTGTTCGCGATGAGCGCCGCGCCCGCCGCCGCCCAGGGGCTGATCCGCGATTCCGAAATCGAAGAGACGCTGCGGGTGTACACAACGCCGCTGCTGGAAGCGGCCGGGCTCGATCCCAATGATGTGAGCCTTTACATCGTCGGCGATAATTCGCTGAACGCCTTCGTCGCCGGCGGGCAAAACATCTTCGTCCATACCGGGCTCATTCTCGCGGCCGATACGCCCAATGAGTTGATCGGCGTGCTCGCGCACGAAACCGGCCACATCGCCGGCGGCCACTTGGCCCGCCAGCGCGAGGCGGTGAACAAATCCATGCGCACGGCGCTGATTTCCATCGGCCTTGGCCTGCTCGCCATCGCCAGCGGCGCCCCCGATGCGGGCGCGGTGCTGATGGCCAGCTCGCAAAACTTCGCCATGGGCAACATGGTGCGCCACACCCAGGTGCAGGAAAGCGCGGCCGATCAAGCGGCGCTCGATTATCTCGTCCGCACCGGGCAAAGCCCGCGCGGGCTGATCGATTTCTTCAACAAGAACGTGCGCCCGTACGAATTTATGGTGCGCCGCATGCCGCCCTATCTGATGACGCACCCGTTCAGCTCAGATCGCGTCGAAGCGCTGCGCCAGGGCGCGCAAGGCAGCCCGCTTTACGATGTGGTCGATAGCGAAGATTACCTGCACCGCTTCCGCTTCATGCAGGCCAAGCTGGTGGGCTTTATCCTCACGCAAGGCGAAACCCTGGCGCGCTATCCGCTGAGCGATACATCCCAGCCTGCCCGCTATGCGCGCGCGGTGGCCTATTATCGCGCCTCGGATTTGCCGCGCGCCCGCACTGAAATGCAGAGCCTCATGAGCGAGGATCCGCAAAATCCCTATTACCAAGAGCTGATGGGCCAAATCCTGTTCGAGAACGGCCGCGCCGAAGAGGCCCTGCCCTATAATCGCCGCGCGCTGGAACTGAAGCCCAATGACGCGCTGCTGCAAATCGCGCTGGCGCGCGCGCTGATCGCCGCCGATGGGCGCGAGGGCGCGGATGAAGCAGTGACGCTGCTGCAAGCGGCGATCCGTTCCGATTCCGACAACGCCTATGCGTGGCGCGAACTCGCCGCCGCGCGCGAATTGCGCGGTGAGCGCTCGCTGGCCGAACTCGCCTCAGCGGAGCTCAATTTCTCGATCGGCAATTACCCCGCCGCGATCAGCTTTGCCGAGCGCGCGCGCCGCGATCTGCCGCGCAACACCCCCTCCTACCAGCGCGCCACCGATATCTTGACCTTCGCCAGCGCCGAAATGCGTGAGCGGCAAAGCCAGCAAGGCCGGCGCGGCCTCGCCCCCGCCGCAGCCGCGCGGCCGCACGCACACTAACAGCGCACGCGCTTGCCCCGGCGTGCAATTGCGGCCATGACCAGCCCTTGGCATTGGAGATCGCCGATGGCGCGCGCTTTATCTTTGTTCCTACTTGCAGCGCTCACCCTGGCGCCCGCCGCCTCGGCACAGAGCTTTAACGCGCAAGAGCAATCAGAAATCCGCGCCATCGTCCGCGACTATCTCGTCCGCAATCCGGACGTGCTGCGCGAGGCGCTGGATTCGCTTGAAACCCGCGTCAGCGAAGAACGCTGGCTCGAAATCAGCGCCGATCGGCGCGACTTTTCCATTGGCCCTGCCGATGCGTCGATCGTGATCGTTGAGTTCTTCGACTATCGCTGCACCTATTGCCACGCCGCGCTCGATTGGGTGGTGCGCACCCAGCGCGCGCGCAATGACGTGCGCTTTGTGTTCAAAGAATTTCCGATCCTCTCGCAAACCTCGTTCGAGGCCGCGCAAGCGGCGCTCGCCTCGATCCCGCAGGGGCGCTATTTCCAGTTTCACCGCGCGCTGATGGCGTTCCGCGGCGATCTCACCT
>DAORMO010000317.1:2066-2281 GCA_035440585.1 Terricaulis sp. | reverse complement strand
GCAGCAGCGCCATAAGCGCCAAGCCCAGCGCCGCCAGCGCCGTCAGATACCCCAACGTGCGGTGCATCACATGCTGCGTGGCGTGATCTTCGACGAAATTGGCGAGGAACGGCTCAAGCCCGAACGCGCCCGCCGGCAGCCATTCGCCCCCGATCATCGGCCAATCGGCATACGCGGCCCCGCCGCGCGCGCCCGCCAGCAGCGCGCCGAACATC
>DAORMO010000317.1:0-1981 GCA_035440585.1 Terricaulis sp. | reverse complement strand
CAATTAAACGCCCCCAGCGCCACCCACAGCGAAAGCGCCAGGATCACCAGCGCCATGCCCAAATGCACAGCGAGCCGCACCGGGCTCACCTCCGTGCGCTCAAACAGCCCGCTGGTGACCATCCACCAGCCGATGCCGCCCTGCAGGCCGCCCAGCACGAACAGCAAAATCGTCAGCCGGAAGCGCCCGCGCAAACGCCCCGTAAACAGGAAGAAAAAGAAAGGCAGCGCATAAACAACGCCCAGCACCTTGCCCAAAAAGCGGTGCCCCCATTCCCACCAATAGATGCTTTTGAACTGCTCAAGGCTCATGCCGAAATTCAGCTCTTGGTATTGGGTGGTGCGCTGATAGAGCGAAAATTCCTCCGCCCAGCGCGCATCGCTCAGCGGCGGGGTCAGCCCCTTGCCCAGATCCCATTCGGTGATCGAGAGCCCGCTTTCGGTGAGGCGCGTTGCGCCCCCCACCAGGATCATCGCCAGCGTCAGCGCGGCCACGACCAGCAGCCACCAGCCCACCGCCGGCGCGCGCGGCGGCCATATGTCCTCAGCGCTCATGCTTGCGTCCTTCTTCGCGGGCCACATAGAACGGGTCGAGCTTGGCGGAAACGCGGCGCGCCGCCGCTGGGAGTGGAACATGCGGATGCGCGCGCGCAAAGCCCTGGGATGCTTCGGGCTTTTGGCGTATCTTGGCGTGTATTGCGCCATCGCCGCTGCCTTCGGCGCCTGGCTCGCGGCGCAAGCCCCCTGGTGGGTGCAGCTGCCCTATTTCGTCATCGCCGGCATCGCCTGGATCCTGCCGCTCAAACCGCTGTTCGCCTGGATGAACCGCGGCGGCTAAAAGCAAAGCCGCCCCGGCTTGCGCCGCGGCGGCTCGCTTCATCTTTCGCATACGCTTTTAGTTCGCGGCGGCCGCGATGATCGCGGTGAGGATCACGCCGGTGGCGACGGCCACAAGCAGCGTATCGCCCCGCTCTGTGCGGACATATTCGTAGCCGCGCGGCGGCTCACGCAGGCGTTCGCGGCGATAATCGACGCGGCTATAGTGCGCGCGCTGGGCGGCGTTCACCCGATCGCCGCGCCGCCATTGCCGATAGCCCGGCTCGTACGAACGGCTCTGCGTGATCTGGCGCGTGGGCTCGCCATAATACCAGCGGCCATTATAGCTGTAGCCATTGTGCTGGCGGCTATTCCAACGCGGCGCCTGATAGCCCGGCTGGAAGCTGCGGTGCCGCTGCTGCGCCGCCGTCGGGCGGCCATCGTTCCAGCGGCCGTTGAGATAAAAGCCGTTATGTTGGCGCGCGTCCCAGTGCTGCGCGCGGCTTTGCGTGTGCGCGGGCGGGTTATAGCCGCGGCTCTGCGCGCTCGCCACGCCCACCGACATCGGCAGGCCCAGCGTCAAAGCGGTCGCGGCGACGAGGGTGATTTTCTTCAGCATGACGTTGCTCCTTGGCCGGAGACATTCGCTTGTCTCCATGCCCGAAGCATCGCCCCCGCCCGCTGAGGCGCGCCTGAACAGGTGTTGCAACACCTTGCGGCAATGGCGCCAAAACGTGTCAGAGCGCGCGGCTGACACAATGGGGCACAATAAAAGTGCGGGTGAGCGCTGCGTCAGCTTTTCGCCGATTGCAGACACGACGCTTTTGACGGACCATATCGCAATGAACACATCCGCCGCAGAAGTTGAAAAGGCTTATCGCGAAGCCCTGAAGGCTCTGACCTGTCCGCATTGCAACACCGAGTACACAGACTATGCAGCTGAATGGAGTGACGCGTGGCGGGAAGGTCGGCGTGACACTCTGCGGGAGGTGGACAAGGAGGAGCGTGATGGGCCGGTGAAACTCAAATGCGAATTGTGCGGCGGTCTTGCACTTACGAACGCCTTCCTGACGGCGCCCACGCCACTCTAAATTGTCAAACGTCTGCTTCGGGAGTATTCCGTTGAAAAAGCCCCGGCCGATTGAGCGCGGGCTCGGGCGCACCGG
>DAORMO010000316.1:0-2282 GCA_035440585.1 Terricaulis sp. | reverse complement strand
ATATTGGCGAAGCGCAGCACGAGCAGGTTCTGCACTGTCTCCTTGCCGAGATAGTGATCGATGCGGAAGGTGTTGTGCTCAGCGAACACCGCGCCCACGCCGTCATTGATCTCACGCGAGGAGGCCAGATCGCGGCCGATCGGCTTTTCCAAAACGATGCGCGCATTGGGGCCCGCAAGCCCCACTTCGCTCAGCCGCTGCGCGATGCCGACGAACAGGCTCGGCGCGGTGGAGAGATAATAGATGCGGGTGTTGCCATTGCCGTTGGCGAGCGCCTCGCTCAGCGCCGCCCATTCGCTGGCGGGCGCGGTGGCGTCGAGCGTGACGTACTCAACATGCTTGAGAAATTCGGCGCACTTGCCGCGATCAAGATCGCCGGGCGCGAATTTCTCCCGGCTCTCGGCCACCAGCTTGCGGAACGCTTCGGTGTCCATCTCCGAGCGCGCCACGCCGATGATGCGCGACTGGGCCGGGATCTGCCCATCGAGGAAGCGGTGCAGCAGCGCCGGGAACAACTTGCGCAGCGACAGATCCCCGGTCGCGCCAAACACGACGAGATCAAACGGCGGGACAGGGACAAACTCAGCGGCCATGGATTATCGACTCTCCAATGCGCATGTTAGCGCAAACATTCAAGGCGTTCGCCTTAAGTCCAAGTGGAATTTCCGCCCGCCGCGCCCCGCGCTCAGCGAAAATGTCCCGCGACATTTGCGTTGCCAACGGCCCCGCGCACCGCCTAAGTCTTTTCGCAAGGAAAGATAAAATCTCCATGGCTGAAAACGAAGCGCCCCCGCCGCGACGCGGCCTTGGCGGCGAAAAAAAGACCACAATCAACGACATCGCGCGCCTTGCCGGGGTGTCGAAAAAAACCGTCTCGCGCGTCATCAACCAATCGCCGTTCGTGAAGGAAGAAACCCGCGAGCGCATCAATGCGATTATCGCCGAAACCGGTTTCTCCCCGGACCCGCAAGCGCGGGGCCTCGCCTTCCGCCGCTCCTTCCTGATCGGCCTCGTCTACGACAATCCCAACCCGCAATATGTCGTCAACATGCAGCTTGGCCTGCTCGATGCGATGCGGGGTTCTGGCTACGAATTGGTCGTCCACCCCTGCAACCGCGGCGCGCCGACCTTCCTGGCTGATTTCCGCCGCTTCATTGAGCGCCAGAAGCTTTCTGGCGTGGTGCTGACCCCCTCGGTGTCCGAGGATGATCGGGTCAAAGCCGTGCTCGAGGAAATCGGCTGCGCCTATATCCGCATCGCCTCCGTGCCGGTGGATGAGCCCAGCCATATCATCGTCTCGAACGATCGGGTCGGCGGGCGCGCGGCGGCGCGGCATCTGGCCGAGCTTGGCCACAAAACCATCGGCTTCATCTCCGGCCCGCCCAGCTTCCGCTCCTCGCACGAGCGGCGCGGCGGCTTTGAGGATGAGCTGAAAGACCGCAAAATCGGCCTCACCCCCGATTACATCATGCAGGGCGCCTATACGTTTGAAACCGGGCTTTCCTGCGCCGCCGAGCTGCTCTCGCGCACGCCGCGCCCGACCGCGATTTTTGCGGCGAACGACGAAATGGCCGCCGGCGCGCTGCACGCCATCCGCCGCGCCGGGCTGACATGCCCGGCCGATGTTTCGGTGGTGGGGTTCGATGATTTCCAAATCGCCTCCTCGGTGTGGCCGCCGCTGACGACTGTGCGCTCGCCCACGCGCGAGATCGGGCGGATGGCGGCTGAGAAGCTGATCGCGCTTTCGGCTGGCGAGGTCCAAGCCCGCGAAGCCGCGCCCGGGGCGGCCCCGGCCCTGGTGGTGCGGGATTCGACCGGGCCGGCGACCAATTGAGCTCAAACCCAGGCGCCAAGGACTTGAAACGATACCTGACACCGGTTACCAAACCCACCATATAGGGAGCAAACGGGCCTCACCCGCTCAAGCCAGCCAGATAGGATCGCCCCATGAAAATCGCGCTCATCATTGAAAACAGCCAGGCCGCGAAAAGCAGCATCGTGCACGACGCGCTGACCTCTGTGGCTGAGCCGCTGGGCCATCAGGTGCATCATTACGGGATGTATTCCGCCGAAGATAAAGCCTCGCTCACCTATGTGATGAACGGGCTGCTGGCGGGCATCCTGCTCAATTCCAAAGCGGCGGATTTTGTCGTCACCGGCTGCGGCACGGGCATGGGCTCGATGCTGGCGTGCAATGCAATGCCGGGCGTGTTCTGCGGCCTGCTGGCCGACCCGACGGACGCCTTCCTGTTCGGCCAGATCAATGACGGCAACGCCATCGC
>DAORMO010000315.1:1940-2299 GCA_035440585.1 Terricaulis sp. | reverse complement strand
ATCCCAAGCAACCCTCTGATCCATAAACACAATCAAAATGAGGGGATTCCTGAGCTAACAGATGGCAGCCCGCATAACGAAGCTCGTTCACGGCCGGTACGGCCAAATCACCAGAAATCTCTTCAGCCTTCTTTATTTGTCGCTCAGCATCCTGGAAAAGATCGCGTATCCGGGCGATCTCATCGCTCGAAATCGACATCGCGAAGCTTCTTATATCTTTCGTCGATCTGGCGCTTCGTGACATAGCGCCCCGTCTGCAGCCGGTAATTTCCGCGCGCGAACTTCATCACGATGCGGCGAACGAGTGCGCTTTTGTATTCTGGGTTGTCTTCAGGCACGTGAAGGAACGCTGGCGGAAG
>DAORMO010000315.1:1712-1922 GCA_035440585.1 Terricaulis sp. | reverse complement strand
CCGCCACAAGAAGCCTGTCATAACCCCACGTCCCCTACCATGCGACCCATCACTCTCCAAACTTCTATAGAGAGTATGGAGTGCGGGTAAGTGCGTCAATCGGTTTGAGGCGAAGCCAGAGCTTCTGCAAAAAGATGCCGGCCGCGCCGCCAGAAGCGCATAGGAATATACATCTAAGGCATCGGCAATGCAACCAGAGACCCGCTTTCG
>DAORMO010000315.1:1335-1613 GCA_035440585.1 Terricaulis sp. | reverse complement strand
AGATTTTGAGTCTGCCGCGTCTGCCATTCCGCCACAGGGGCCTCGCGCTGATCATAACCCTTGGCGCCGGTAAAGGAATAGCGAATCGCGAGCGCGCATCGCAACCTCTCCTTGTAATTGCCGTTAACCGCGGCTAAGATCCGGCCGCGTTATCCTCCCTTGCCCTTCGCCCCCAGCAAACGAGCCCGGCATGCTGCGTCGCTTCTACGATTGGACGATCAACCTCTCCAATTCCCGGCACGCGCCCGCCGCGCTCGCCGCCGTCTCGTTCGCCGAGA
>DAORMO010000315.1:0-1240 GCA_035440585.1 Terricaulis sp. | reverse complement strand
CACGGTAGCCTCGGTGATCGGCGGCCTTCTCGGCTACGCCATCGGCTACTGGCTGATGGACACGTTGGGCGGCTGGATCATTAATGTTTACGGCTACGGCGCCAGGATCGATGCCTTCCAGCACACCTATCAGCAATGGGGCTTATGGATCATCCTGATCAAGGGGCTGACGCCCATCCCCTACAAGCTGGTGACGATCGCAAGCGGGGCGGCGCATTTCAACCTCCTCGTCTTCACCGTGGCCTCGGTCGTCACCCGCGGCGTGCGCTTCTTCCTGATCGCGGCGCTCTTGTACCGCTACGGCGAGCCGATCCGCGCCTTCATCGAGGAGCGCCTGGTGCTGATCACCTGGATCTTCCTGTTCGCCATCGTCGGCGGATTCCTGATCGCCAAGTACCTCGTCTGAGCGGCCGCCGCCGGCTTGGCGCCGGCGCGCTGAGCCCCTATCCTGCCGGTCATGCGGCTGACGGCGGACAACGCCGGGCCGGCCCCGATGCGCCATCTTGGCGGTCTTAGGAGGTAGCAGCGATGAGCGAGCGGTCTGCGCGAGAGACCGGCATGCCCGGCGAACCGGGCGAGGCGGAGCTGACCCAGCGATTCTTGCGCGTCAACCACGCGGGCGAGTACGGCGCCGTGCGCATCTACGCAGGCCAGCTCGCCGTCCTCGGGCGGACGCCGGTGGCAAGCGTGATCCGCGCCATGGCGGCGAACGAGGACGAGCACTTAAGGGCCTTCGACCGTTTGCTGGTCGAGCGCCGGGTCCGGCCGACCGTCCTGCACCCGCTTTGGCATGTCGCCGGTTTTGCGCTCGGTGCCGCGACGGCGCTGATGGGTCCGCGCGCGGCGATGGCGTGTACGGCCGCCGTCGAGGAGGTGATCGACGACCATTATCGCGGCCAGGTGGCGAAGCTCACCGACGCCGAGGCCGATCTGCGCGCCACCTTCGAGAGCTTTCGTCAGGATGAGGTCGAACACCGCGACACCGCGATCGAGCACGGCGCCCGCGAGGCGCCCGCGCACGGCCCGCTGACAAGCCTGATCAAGGGCGGCTCGCGCCTCGCCATCTGGTTGTCGGAGCGGATCTAGCCGATCGCGCCGCCGTGAGAGGCTTACGCCGCGCCGCCCTCGCGCCGCCGCCTCGGGCCTGCGACGAGACACGAAATCACGCCGCGCAGCGTGCGCACCTCCTGCTCCGTCAATCCCGCCCGGCCGAACAGATTGCGCAGGTTGCGCACCATGA
>DAORMO010000314.1:0-2356 GCA_035440585.1 Terricaulis sp. | reverse complement strand
CCCGCCCCCGAAGCGCCCTGCGGCATCGCCCACATCGCATCCGCCACGTCGATGACGAAGCGGTGCGGCTCGGCCAAGAACATCGTCCGCGCCCGCGCGGCTTTGTCGAGCGCCAGGCTCACCCGCGCGCTCGCGCCCGAGGCTTCCACCGCCACCCCGCGCAGCAGCGCAGGCGCGTTGGCGTAGGCCCGGCCCGTCAAGGCCGCGCTGCCCAAAGCGGTGGCGCCAAACAGCGCGAAGGAGCGGCGTGTCATAACCATGAATGGCCGGAAACTAGCAGAGCCGGCTTGCTATCGCGTTGAAAAGGAAGGTGAATGGTGCGGTAACCATGCTTACGCAGCCAGAACGAGCCTTCCCCCGCCTGCCCGCGCCCGCGTCACCGCGAAAATAACGCTCCGATCACCGCCGAGGCGCTTTGACTTTGGCAATACAAATCATGCAAGGTGCGCTTACGCCGCGTGCGCCGGGGGCTTTCCGCCTCTTCAACGCCCGGCGGCTCCCGTCCAAGCGGAAGCGCGAAGGCAGCCCGCGGGCGGCCGCCCCTCGATTGAAGGCGGCCCCCGAACCCGGCTCAACAGCACGCGCGCCGCACGGGAGTGCGAACGGAGTAACCGATGACCCGCACAGCGCTCACCATCGCCGCCGGCCCGCAGGCCGCCGTGCGACTGTGCGCGCGGGTCCGCCACTCATTCCCCATAGCGCGTCCTGACGCTGCGTATCCTTACGCGCGCGACGCTGACGGAGCCCCGCCAGATGGCCAAGAAAATGCTGATCGATGCAGCGCACCCGGAAGAAACCCGGGTCGCGGTGCTCGATGGAAACCGCGTTGAAGATTTCGATTTCGAGGTTGCAAGCCGCAAACAACTCAGAGGCAATATCTATCTCGCCAAGGTGACGCGCGTTGAGCCGTCGCTGCAGGCGGCCTTTGTGGAATATGGCGGCAACCGCCACGGCTTCCTCGCCTTCTCCGAAATCCACCCCGATTATTACGCCATCCCTCAGGCCGATCAGGAAGCGATCAAGGCCGAGCTCGCCGCCGCCCAAGCCGCGGCCGATGATGCGGACGAGGATGAAGAAGCCGCCGATGAGCGCCGCCGCAAGGTGCTGACGCGCCGCTACAAAATCCAAGAGGTGATCCGCCGCCGGCAGATCATGCTGATCCAGGTGGTCAAGGAAGAACGCGGCAACAAGGGCGCGGCGCTGACGACGTACCTCTCGCTCGCGGGCCGTTATTGCGTGCTCATGCCCAATACCGGGCGCGGCGGCGGCATCTCGCGCAAAATCACCCAAGCCACCGATCGCAAGCGCCTGAAAAAGATCGCCCAAGATCTCGAGGTGCCGCAGGGCCAGGGCCTCATCATCCGCACGGCGGGGGCCAAGCGCACCAAAACCGAGATCAAGCGCGATTACGAATATCTCTCCCGCGCCTGGGAAACCATCCGGGACGACACGCTCAAAAGCGTCGCGCCCGCTTTGATTTATGAGGAAAGCTCGCTGGTGAAGCGTGCGATCCGCGATCTCTACGATAAGGACGTGGATGAAATTCACGTCGAGGGCGACAGCGCTTATAAAGAGGCGAAAGATTTCGTCCGCATGCTGATGCCTTCCCACGCCAAGCGCGTGCATCCGTGGAAGGAAGCCACCCCGATCTTCACCAAGACGGGCGTGGAAAAGCAGCTCGAGAGCATCTACTCGCCCGTCGTGCATCTGAAGAGCGGCGGCTATCTCGTCATCAACCAGGCCGAAGCCCTGGTGGCGATCGACGTGAACTCCGGCCGCGCCACGCGCGAACGCAATATCGAGCAAACCGCGCTTAAGACGAACCTCGAAGCCGCTGACGAAGCGGCGCGCCAGATGCGCCTGCGCGATCTTGCCGGTCTTGTCGTGATCGATTTCATCGACATGGAGGAAAGCAAGAACGATCGCTCGGTCGAAAAGCGGATGAAAGATAATCTCCGCTTTGATCGCGCGCGCGTGCAGATGGGCAAGATCAGCGGCTTTGGCCTGCTTGAACTCTCGCGCCAGCGCCGCCGCACCGGCGTGCTGGAAGGCACCTCCCATGTCTGCCCGCACTGCCAAGGCGCGGGGCGCGTGCGCTCTGTGGAATCAGCGGCGCTGGCTTTGATCCGCGCGCTCGATGACGCCGCCGCGCGCCAGAAGGGCCACAGCATCGAAGTGCGCGCCGCCACTGAGGTCGCGCTCTACCTGCTCAACGAAAAGCGCACCGCGCTTGGCGCGCTGGAAGCGGCGCGCGGCGTGCGCGTGCGCATCCTCGCCGGCGCGGGCCTCACTCCGCCTGATTTCGAGATCAATATCTCGAGCGAAGGCTACATCGAAGATGAGCCCGAAGCGCGCG
>DAORMO010000313.1:465-2379 GCA_035440585.1 Terricaulis sp. | reverse complement strand
TGGCCGCCAACCGCGGCGACGCCGGCTTTGACGAGATCAACCGCGCTGATCTTGGCTTTGAGATCATCGGTGACGCCAACCGCGAGCGCGGCTTTGCCTTCATCGACGCCGATATAGGCGATCACGCCCGAGCCGAGCGCGGTTTTGCCTTCGTCGACAAGCCCGCGCAGCTCCTTGGCCGGCACGCCATGCAGCACGCGCGCGAGCAACGCAACGCCGCCGACGTCTTCAGGCCCCGCAGGCGCCGCTTGCGCGCCATCGCCGGCGAGCGCGAGCTTTTTCTTCGCGTCAGCCAATTCGCGCTCGAGCCTTTTGCGCTCATCCTGCAATTGGCTCACGCGCTCGGGCAGTTCGCTCAGCGGGCTGCGCAGATTGCCGGCGACGGCTTTGGCGAGCGCGGCTTGCGCTTTCAGATGCGCGAGCGCGGCAGCGCCGGTGGCCGCTTCGATGCGGCGCACGCCCGAGGCGACGCCGCTTTCAGACAAGATGGCCAACACCGCGATATCGCCAGTGCGCCGCACATGCGTGCCGCCGCAGAGCTCGACTGAGTACGGCTTGCCATCGGCGCTGAGCGCATCACCAAGCCGCAGCACGCGCACGCTCTCACCGTATTTTTCGCCGAACAGCGCAAGCGCGCCTTCGGCGATCGCCTGTTCGGGCGAGGTTTCCTTGATCACGCCTTCGGCGTTCTGGCGGATGATGGCGTTCACCTCATCTTCCACGCGCGCGATTTCATCCGCCGTCAGCGCCTGGCCGTGGCTGAAATCGAAGCGGAAGTAATCGGCCTCCACAAGCGAGCCCTTTTGCGTCACGTGCGGGCCGAGCACATTGCGCAGCGCGGCGTGCGCAAGGTGGGTGGCGCTGTGATTGGCGCGGATGGCGGCGCGGCGCGCGTGATCGATCTCAAGCTTGGCTTTATCGCCCACTTTGATCGCGCCCTCGATGAGGCGGCCGATATGCACGTGCAGCGCGCCCGCTTGCTTCTGCGTATCCTCAACCGCGAACACCGCGCCATTGGCGAAGCGGATGACGCCATGATCGCCGGCTTGGCCGCCGCTTTCGGCATAGAACGGCGTGCGATCGAAGACGAGCGCGGCAGGAGCTGAGGCGCTGACTTCATGCAATTCGGCGCCACCGGCGACGATCGCGGTGAGCGCGCCCTCGCCAGCTTCGGCGCCATAGCCGAGAAATTCATTGCCCTTGGTGCGCTCAAGGATCGAATGCCAGATGGCCGGATTATCGGCGCCATCAGCGCCCTTCCAGGAGGCCGCGCCCGCATCCTTCTGCTCCTGCATCGCCGCGTCATAAGCGGCGACATCGACCTCAAGCGTTTTGCCGCGCAAAATGTCTTGCGTGAGATCGAGCGGGAAGCCGAACGTATCGTAGAGCTTAAACGCGGTGCGGCCCGAGAGCTTTTCACCGGGCTTGAGCGCTTCGATTTCATCTTCCAGCAAGCGCAGGCCGTTCGACAGCGTGCGGCGGAAGCGCTCTTCCTCTTCGCGCAATTGCGCTTCGATCACAGGCTGGGCGCGCTTCAGCTCTGGAAAGGCTTCGCCCATTTCCGCGATCAACGTGGGCGCGAGGCGATGCATCAGCGGCTCTTTGGCGCCGAGAATGTGCGCGTGGCGCATGGCGCGGCGCATGATCCGGCGCAGCACGTAGCCGCGCCCTTCGTTAGAAGGCGAAACGCCATCGGCGATGAGGAAGCAGGATGAGCGCAAGTGATCGGCGATCACGTTATGGCTCGGCGCGCGCTCGCCCTCGGCTTTGGTTTTGGTGAGATCTTCGGAGGCGGCGATCAGCGTGCGGAAGAGATCGGTTTCAAACACCGAATCCACGCCCTGCATCACGCAGGCCATGCGCTCAAGCCCCATGCCGGTATCGATCGAGGGCTTAGGCAGCGGCTCGCGGCGG
>DAORMO010000313.1:0-455 GCA_035440585.1 Terricaulis sp. | reverse complement strand
TTGCTCGAACTGCATGAACACGAGGTTCCAGAATTCGAGGAAGCGATCGCCATCCTCTTCGGGCGAGCCGGGCGGGCCGCCCCAGATGTGATCGCCGCGATCGATAAAAATTTCCGAGCACGGCCCGCACGGGCCGGTATCGCCCATCGACCAGAAATTATCATTGGTGGCGATGCGGATGATTTTATCATCAGAAAGCCCGGCGATCTTTTTCCAGAGCGCATGCGCCTCATCATCGGTGTGATAGATGGTGACGAGCAGCTTATCTTTCGGCAGGCCGAGATCTTTGGTCACCAACGTCCAGGCGTTTTCGATCGCGCCTTCTTTGAAATAATCACCGAAGGAAAAATTACCGAGCATCTCGAAGAAGGTGAGATGGCGCGCGGTGTAGCCGACATTGTCGAGATCGTTGTGCTTGCCGCCGGCGCGCACGCATTTCTGCGACGTTGCCGCGC
>DAORMO010000312.1:0-2428 GCA_035440585.1 Terricaulis sp. | reverse complement strand
TCACAGGTTCAATCCCTGTCGCGCCCACCATTTTATCCGAGAAATTGAGCCGCTTTCTTCGCGCGCCGTGTCACAGCGGCTTGGTGAGCGCGAGTTGGATCACGTCGATGCGGCCGGTGCGGAAGCCGGCGATGCAATAGGCGAGGTAAAACAGCCAGAGGCGGCGGAAGCGTTCGTCAAATCCTTGGGCGCTGATGCGCGGCCAGTTGGCCTCAAACGCGGCGAACCAGAGCGAGAGCGTGCGATCGTAATCGCGGCCGAACGCGTCAAAGCCTTGCCATTGCAGCGCCGCCGCCGCTGCTTCTTCACGCAAGCGTGCAAGGCTTGGCAGCATGCCGCCAGGAAAGACATAGCGCTGGATGAAATCGGCGCGGCGGCGGTAGTCCTCAAACAGATCGTCGCGGATGGTGATGGTTTGCACGGCGGCGCGCCCGCCGGGGCGCAACACCTCGGCGATCTTGCCGAAATAGGCTGGCCAATAGGCTTCGCCCACGGCCTCGAGCATCTCAATGGAGACAACCGCGTCGAACGGGCCTTGCACATCGCGATAGTCTTGCCGGCGCACGCTGACGCGGTCGGCAAGGCCCGCGCGCTGCATGCGCGCCTGCGCATAGGCGAATTGCTCATCGCTCAATGTAAGCGCGGTGACGCGTGCGCCAAACTCACGCGCGGCGATCTCGGCAAAGCCGCCCCAGCCGCAGCCGATCTCAAGCACGTGATCGCCGCCCTTGAGCTGTGCGTGGCGCGCGATGGCGCGGTACTTCTCAGCTTGCGCGCTTGCCAGATCGGCGCCCGCTTCAACAAAGCGCGCGCTGGAATAGGTCATGCTTGGGTCAAGCCAGGCGGCGAAGAAGGCGTTGCCGAGATCGTAGTGCGCAATGATGTTGCGGCGGGCGCCTTTGCGCGTGTTGGCGCGGCCAAGATGCGAAAGGCGGTTCGCCAGCCAACCCACCGCGCCGCCGCGAAAGGCGCCGGCCAAGCGCTCGACATTCTTCGCCAGCAGCGAAAGCAGCGTGATGAGATCTGGGCTGCTCCATTCGCCTTCAACCCATCCTTCGGCAAAGCCGATATCGCCGCTGAACAGCACGCGGCGGGCGAACCTGTAATCGTGAACCGCAAGCTCAGCGCAAGGGCCCAGGCCATCGCCGAAGGCGAGCGTGCGCCCATCGGCCAGGCGCACGCGCAACGACCCGCCTTTGATGTCAGGCAGGGTGGCGAATGCGGCGCGCAGAGAGGGCTCAAGGACGCTAAGAGCCGAACCGCGCGCGTGCAGGCGGTCAACGCTCATGCACGTCCAACGCGCGAAACGGCTGAAAGTTCACGTCTGTCCCGCGACAAAGGTAGCGCCATCACAGGCTTGTGTAGGGCGTGAATCGATTACACGCTTGCCTCTGCGGCGATCGCCGTTAGGAACGCGCCCTTGACCGCGCGCAATGACGACGTTGTCCGGCGCGGCTATCCAAAACCATCGCGGCGCTTGCCGCACAAGACGCAGACCAAAGCCTGGGCGGCTTGAGCCCGGCGCCTCCCCCATCCGTCAGTGCCAGAAAGACCAGGTGACATGAACTTTCAGTCCGGGCGTGATCGCGCGCTCGCCGCCCAAGCCGACTACACCGACCAAGCCGGCGCCAGAGAACTCAAGACCCGCATCGAGGCCTTCTGGCGCGAGCGCGGCTATGATGTGCAAGTGATGCTGGTGGACGCCCCGTTCGCCGCCGCGCTGCGCGCCGCCCGCGTGGACGTGCGCAGCGAGATGGTCAACGGCCTGCCGCGCCGCCGCGCCGAAGCTTAAGCCTAAGAGACCACCATCACGTCAGCCCATTCGGGATGATGCCGCTCAAACTGCGCGCGTAAGAACGGGCAGAGCGGCACGATGCGGAATGACTTGGCGCGCGCCTCCGCAACGACGTGGGCGGCGAGCGCTTGGCCCACGCCTTGGCCGCGCAGACTATCGGGCACGCCGGTGTGATCGACGATGATCAGCGTGGGGTTGAGGCGCGAGAACGTCATTTCCCCGACGTCCTCAAAGCCTTCGACCTGGGCGACGTAGCGGCCCTTTGAGCCGCTCTCTTCCAAACTGATGGTGATGTTCGCCATAGAATGCTCCTTCAACGGCCAAGATGCCCTGATAAAGCCGGCGCTGACAATGCGCGTTGGGCTAAAGCGTGGTGCGCAGTGCGCGCCAGGCGCGCTCCAGGGCCTCGCGCGCGGCGGGGGCGGCGATTGCAATCAAAGCTTCAGCGCGGGCGTCGAGTGATTTGCCGCGCAATTCGGCCACGCCATGCTCGGTGACGATGGTGTCGCTCAGCGCGCGCGGAAGCGAGGCCGTG
Organism: Terricaulis sp.; assembly: GCA_035440585.1. Lineage (GTDB taxonomy): Bacteria > Pseudomonadota > Alphaproteobacteria > Caulobacterales > Aquidulcibacteraceae > Vitreimonas. Next base: position 98 of record DAORMO010000312.1, on the reverse strand, counting down.
CGCCCGCTCAGCTTGCTGACGATGCGCGAGGCCCCGCCCGCGAGCGATGGCAGAGCGATGATCGAGCGGCCGCCGGCTGAGCGCTGCGCCGCCGCGCC
>DAORMO010000311.1:0-2473 GCA_035440585.1 Terricaulis sp. | reverse complement strand
TCGATCGCATCGCTGTTCGAGTGTGGGATTTGGCGCCAACTCCCTCCGCGTGAACAGCGATGGGGTGATGATGCGGCGAGGGCAAAGGCGGTCGGATTGATTTCGGTGCAAGCGTTGAATTTCGGGGCGAAACGGCGGTGCGCTGTGGGATAGCGCGCGGCGCAATGCCCGTATTCACTGCCGCGCGTCGCGCAACAGCGGCTCGACCTTCAGTTTGAGCAGCTCCACCAGATCCGGGTCCATGTAGTGGTAGTCGTCGGGCACATCGAGCACATGCAGCGCCTTGTAGCGGACTTCATCGCGAAACTCCGCTTTCAAGCGAGAGCGATGTTTTTCTTCCATCACCAAGATGAGATCCGCCCAGCGCACATCGGCGAGGGTCAAACGGCGGCGCGCGCTTTTGCTCAATCCGGCCGATCTGACCTCGATGCCGGGCTGGCCTTTCCAGACGCGCTCAGCTGTCGGGCTGCGCCATTGGTTTCGGCTGCAGATGAAGAGAATGTGCAGGTGGGAGGCCTCGGCCACGAGTTTCAACCATTCCTTGTGCGGCCACGGCAAGCCCAATTGCCGTGCGCGCCGGTGTTTGACGCTCCTCAGATAGAGGAGCTTCCATGATTTTTCACGCCGATCATAGGGATCGGCGTAACGGGGCGCTTGCGCCGCGCGACGATGCTTTGCATCCGTCACGCGCCGCCAAGCAGACGAGCGTTGATTTGGCATAGAACTTCTCTGTGTTTGCGTTCGCGGGTCAGCAGCCGCGGCAACACGGAAGTTGCGGTTCTTTATCGCGCCAGGGCGCTGTTTTCAAGGGCGCGCGAGAGGACGCGCTGTTTTAGCCCCCGCTCGCCTCACCCTTCGCGCCGCACGCGGCGCACACGCCGTTTTGCTCCACGGTGAAATGCCCGCAGGCGTCGCATGGATCCGCGCGATAGCCGGCGGCGGCGGGGGCGGCGAGTTTGGCTTCGCGGGTTTCGCGGATGTTTTCGACGATGGCGCGCGGGCGCAGCATGACGAGATTGTCCGGCGCGGTGCGGGCAAAGCCGCGTGAGATGAGGCGCGCGGCGCTTTCGGCGTCGGTGGCGCGCTTGGAGAGCCCATCGCCGCGCGCGTCGAACGGATCGACTTGCGCCAGATCGGTGCGGCCAAGATAGCTCACGGCGAGTTCGCGGAAGATGTAATCGAGGATCGAGGTGGCGTGGCGGATGGTTTCGTTGCCCTTCACCTCGCCCGCAGGCTCAAAACGGGTGAAGAGGAAGGCGTCCACGTACTCTTCCAGCGGCACGCCATATTGCAGGCCGATGGAAATCGAGATGGCGAAATTGTTCATCAGCGAGCGGAAGGCGGCGCCTTCCTTGTGCAGATCGATGAAGATTTCGCCGAGTTCGCCGTCATCATATTCGCCGGTGTGCAGATAGACTTTGTGCCCGCCGACAACGGATTTTTGGATATAGCCCTTGCGGCGCTCGGGCAGGCGGCGGCGCCCTTGCGGCTCGCTTGGCGCGGGCGCAATTGCTGGCGTAGCGGCGAGCGGGGCGGGCGCTTCGGGCTCTTCCTCATCGTCGATATCGCCGAGCGTGAGCGTGATCGGCGGGGCTTCGGCGCGCAGGCGCAGCAGGCTGACGCCCGCTTCCTTGGCCGCCTGTTGCAGCGCTGGGCGGGCGGCGAGATCGGTGATGGCAAGATCAAGCGCGGCGCGCGCAAACGGCTTGATCGCATTGGCCATGGCGATGTGCGCTTCGGCGGCGGCGCCGCGCGCGAACACGTCGGCGTGCGCAGGGTCGAGCCCTGGCGCGGCGTCGAGATGGCCTGCGCCCATGCAGAAGGCTTCGGCGGCGGTGATATCCTCGGGCGTGAAGCCCAGCGTCATCAGCAGATCGCCGCGCTTGCCGGCGGCCACGTCAGCCGGCAGCTTCAGGACGCTGGCGCACACGTCTTCGCCGATGACGAGCGGATGCACGGCGGCGCGCAGATTGAACGCATCGGCTGCGGCTTCTTCGATGGCTTCGAGCGTGGTTTCAGAAAGGCCGAGCTTTTCGAGGCGCTCAAGATTGACGCCAGGCGCGTTCTTCAGCGTGCGGCGGCCTTCGGCGTGGCGCGCGAGCGCTTCGATGGCGTCATCTTCATAGCCGAGCGCATTGAGCGCGGCGCGTGCGTCGGCGCTGAGCAGGCGGCCAAAGCCGCCATCGTCGCGCAGGCCGAAGCTGGTGAGCGCGCGCGTGGGCGCAAGGCCAGGCGCGTCATAGCCGGCGCGGCGCGCGGACGCTTCATCCGCCGCGAAGGCGATGGCGGGCGAAACGCGCAAGCTTGCGCCTTTGCCTGAAGGCAGCGTGCGATAGATGGCGTGCGCGTGCGCGCCGGGGCCTTCGGTGAACGCGCTTGCGGCTTCGCGCGCGGCTTTGACGGCGCTTTCTTCGGCGCGGCGATGGCGCGCCCATTCGGGATAGGCGCCTTTGGCGGCGGCGAGATCGGCGCT
>DAORMO010000310.1:2168-2488 GCA_035440585.1 Terricaulis sp. | reverse complement strand
CCCGCCGGGTGCGGCAGCTCCAGCGCCGCCGCGTGCAGCATGAGGCCCGGGGCCTCCACCGCCCCGAGGCGGAACAGGCCGCCATATTTGCCATCGCCAAAGATCGGCCGGCCAATGGCGGCCAGATGCGCGCGCAGCTGGTGCATGCGGCCAGTTTCGGGATGCAGCGCCACGAGCGCGGCTGAGGCGGTTACGCTTTGGGTGGCGTAGCGCGTCAGCGCGCTTTGCCCATCGGCGGCGGGCTCCATGATGTCGAGACCACGGCGGGAGGATTTTTTGAGCGCGAGATTGATCTCGCCCTCGCCCGGCTCAGGCGCGCC
>DAORMO010000310.1:0-2092 GCA_035440585.1 Terricaulis sp. | reverse complement strand
TGGTGCGCGCGGCGACGATGACGCCCGATGTGTCGCGATCGAGCCGATGCACCAGGCGCGGACGCTTGCCGTTGGATTTGGCGAAAGCGCCGAGCAGATCCTCAAGGCTAAGGCTCACGCCCGAGCCACCCTGCACGGCAAGGCCCACGGGCTTGTTGAATGCAAGCACCTGCGCATCTTCGTGGATCAGCAGCGATTGCGCGAAGGCAATGTCTTGAGCGCTGAGGTTCACGAACGCTCCGCCCGCAATTTGGCCCAATGCTCGAGCCGCTCTTTGATCACGCCTTCGCGGCCGCGGCCCTCGGGGCTGTAGAATTGGCGGCGCGGCATCTCATCGGGGAAATAGCTTTGGCCGGAGAAGCCATCCTCCGCGTCGTGATCGTAGGCGTAGCCTGAGCCGTAGCCGAGATCCTTCATCAGCTTGGTGGGCGCGTTGCGGATGTGCATGGGCGGGCCCAGCGCGCCGGTTTCGTTCGCGGCGCGTTTTGCGGCTTTCCAGGCCACGTAAGCGGCGTTGGATTTTGGCGCGGTGGCGAGATGGATCACCGCTTGCGCAAGGTGCAGCTCCGCCTCGGGTGGGCCGATGAAATGCACCGCGTCCTTGGCGGCATTGGCGACCAGCAGCGCGGTGGGATCGGCAAGGCCGATATCTTCCGCCGCCGCACGCACAAGCCGGCGCGCGATGAAGAGCAGATCCTCCCCGCCCGACACCATACGCGCGAGCCAATAGAGCGCGGCATCGGGATCGGAGCCGCGAATGCTTTTGTGCAGCGCGGAGATGAGATTGTAATGCTCCTCCCGATCCTTGTCGTAAGCGGGCGCGCGCTTTTGCAGGAGTTCGCCCAGGGCTTTCGCATCGAGCGGCTGAATGGTTTTAAGCGCGAACAGCTCTTCGGCCAGCGTGAGCAGATAGCGGCCATCGCCATCGGCCAGATTGGTGAAGGCGATGCGGGCTTCTTCCGTCAGCGGCAATTGCTTGCCGAGCAATTTTTCCGCGCGCTGCAGAAGCAAATCGAGCGCCGCGTCATCGAGCCGCTTGAGCACGAACACTTGCGCGCGTGAGAGCAACGCCGCGTTGATCTCAAAGCTCGGATTCTCCGTGGTGGCGCCGACGAGGGTGACGACGCCCTGCTCCACATACGGCAAAAACCCATCCTGCTGGGCGCGGTTGAAGCGATGGATTTCATCCACGAACAAGAGCGTGGGCTTGCCGCTGGTTCGCCGCGCTTTGGCGGTTTCAAACGCCTTCTTCAAATCAGCCACGCCGGAAAACACGGCGCTGATCTGCTGGTATTCGTGACCCGTCTCTTCGGCCAGGAGCCGCGCGATCGTGGTTTTGCCGACGCCGGGCGGCCCCCACAGGATGATGGAGGCGAGCCGCTTGCCCGCCACCATGCGCCCGATCGGGCCCTCGGGTTTGAGCAAGTGATCCTGGCCGACCACCTCGTCCAGCTTTTTGGGGCGCAGCCGCTCGGCCAAAGGCGTCGGGGCGCCCTGGTCGAGCCCTGCGGCGGCGAATAGATCTGACATCAGGCTAAGATAGCGCTTCGTAAGGAGAGAAACGATGGCGGAAACGGAAACCTCAGTCCCGGCCGGGGTGTACCCCTACCTCTCGGTCACCGGCGGCAAAGCAGCGATCGAATTTTACATCCGCGCCTTCGGGGCGAGGGAACGGGTGCGCATGCTGGCCGAGGACGGCGAGCGGATCATGCACGCGCAGATCGTCATCAATGGCGGCCTCATTATGATTTCGGACGACTTTCCCGAATATCGCGGCGGCGGCGCGGCGCCCGCACCTGCGGGCGTGACCATCCACCTTGAGGTGGACGATGCGGACGCCTGGTGGACGCGCGCGGTTGAGGCCGGCGCCAGCATCGTGATGCCGATAGGCGATCAATTCTGGGGCGACCGCTTCGGCCAGCTGAAAGACCCGTTCGGCCACGCTTGGAGCATCGGCGCTCCGATCAAGCGCTAGAACCGCACCTCGCGGCGCTGCCCGCCCCGTTCGAGGCCGATGACCCAGCTTTGATTCTGGCTCATGGCGGTATCGAGGGCGGCGGCGTCGCGGATCGGCTGCTGGTTGATCTCGTCG
>DAORMO010000309.1:0-2512 GCA_035440585.1 Terricaulis sp. | reverse complement strand
GCTGCCGCTGCGGCGGGGGCCGCCCGCCGAGGCGCGGGCGCTTTATAGTGATCTTGACGCAGGCGCGCTTGCTTGACGCACCGGCTCCTGATCGTCATGTCAGCCATCCGGAACCGCTGAGCCTTATGACTTACATCGTCACCGACAATTGCGTTCGCTGCAAATACATGGACTGCGTCTCGGTCTGCCCCGTGGACTGCTTCTATGAAGGCGAAAATTTCCTGGTGATTCACCCGGATGAGTGCATCGATTGCGGTGTGTGCGAGCCCGAATGCCCGGCCGATGCGATCAAGCCGGATACGGATGACGAGCCCGATGGCAAGTGGCTTAAGATAAACACCGAGTATTCGAAGGTCTGGCCCAACATCACCGTTAAAGGAACCGCACCAGAAGATGCGGACGCCTTTAAGGATGAGAAGGGTAAATTCGAAAAATACTTTAGCGAGAAGCCCGGAAGCGGCGCGTAATCTTCACGCGCTCCGCTCTTCCGAAACCTCAAAAATTGTGATATATACTTCGTCAGAATGAAGGTGCGCCACGCGGCGCCCGGCAGTCGGATTCACGCAACGCGCAAATGAACAGCGCAAGGGGTTGAAAAGGCCGCGGATGGCCAAACCATCCGCTGATCCCCTTGTGCGCTTTTGCGCCGGTAGCGTGCGCCCGCTGCTCCAGAGCTTAGGAGCCACCGAATGCAGACCGCAACCCCGACGACCTCCTTCCGCCCGGGCGATCACATCGTGTACCCGGCGCATGGCGTGGGGCGCGTCATGGGCGTGGAAAAGCAATCTGTGGCGGGGATCGATCTCGACGTGTTCGTGATCTCCTTCGATCAGGACAAAATGACCCTGCGCGTGCCCACCGCGAAGGCCAAATCCTGCGGCATGCGCCCGCTGGCCTCGACTGAGGTGGTGGATCAGGCGCTGAAGACGCTGCAGGGCCGCGCCCGCATCAAGCGGACGATGTGGTCCCGCCGCGCTCAGGAATATGAGGCGAAGATCAATTCCGGCGATCTCGTCTCGATCGCTGAAGTGGTGCGCGATCTCCACCGCGCGTCGGACCAGCCCGAGCAATCCTATTCCGAGCGCCAGTTGTATGAATCGGCGCTCGACCGGATGGCGCGTGAGCTCGCTGCGGTTGAGAAGATTGATCGTGAAGACGCGTTGACCAAGCTTTCGGCCTCGCTGGCCGCCAAGAAGCAAAGCAGCGCCGCCGCTTAAGCTTCGCGCGCATGAACATCAAAGGCCGGGCGGAAACGCCCGGCCTTTTTTGCATGTCGTGCGGGCACAAAATGCCGCTTCACGCGTTCGTGTAGGGCGTTGGGCGTTTTGGCGGGCGCTTGGTGGCGCCTCCCTTCACCTTGATGCGTACACTCTGGGCGGGGCATCCCGCTGGCTCAAGCAGAAGAGGCGCAAGTGGCCATCAGCGAAACCTCCGAGCTTCAACGCGGCGCGCAGCGCTTCATCCGAGACGCGATGCGCGCGCCGCTCTTGGCCGCCGATCATGAGCGCGAGCTCGCCCGCCGCTGGCGCGAGGACGCCGATGAAGCCGCCCTGCATGAGCTGACGCGCGCTTATATGCGCCTCGTCGTCGCCATGGCCGGGCGGTTTCGCCATTACGGGCTGCCGCTTTCGGATCTGGTGCAGGAGGGCAATGTCGGCCTCATGCAAGCTGCGGCCCGGTTTGAGCCTGAGCGCGAGGTGCGCTTTTCGACCTACGCCTCGTGGTGGATCCGCTCCTCGATCCAGGATTTTGTGCTGCGCAATTGGTCGATCGTGCGCACCGGCACAACGAGCGCGCAGAAATCGCTGTTCTTCAATCTGCGCCGGCTGCGCGCCAAGATCGGCGATATTGGCGATGGCGGGGTCTCGCCCGAAAATCGCGCCGCGATCTCCAAGGCGCTCGGCGTGCCGGAGCTGGAGGTCGAAAACATGGCCGCGCGGCTTTCGGCGTCCGATCGCTCACTCAACGCACCGCTCACCGAAGAGGGCGAGGGCGAGTGGCAGGATTTTCTGACAGACGACGCCGCCGATCCCGAAGCGCAAATCACCGACGCGCACGATGGCGCCGCGCGCGTGGCGCTGGTGGCCGATGCGCTGGGCGATCTGAATGAGCGCGAACGCCTGATCATCCGCAAGCGCAAGCTCGAGGAAGAGGCGGTGACGCTGGAAACGCTGGGCGAATGGCTTGGCATTTCCAAGGAACGCGTGCGCCAGATTGAAGGGCATGCGCTTGAGAAGCTGAAGCGCGCGCTGATGGCGCGCGTGGGCGATCCGGTGGCCGCAGGTTACGTGGGCTAATCTGCCAGCACTTCAAGCTGGCTGGCGTGATCGAGGCAAAGCTGCGGCGCATTACGGAAAAGCCCCAGCGGCCCGCGTGCGCGCACGCGCGCGCCGGAGAGCGTGGCCAGGGATGGCCCGCTCCAAGCCTGATAATTCTCGCCGAACACCACGATGGTGAAGGGCGTGGCCTCATCGCCGCCTTCCAGCGTGAGTGACGCCCGATTGCTGAACGC
>DAORMO010000308.1:0-2523 GCA_035440585.1 Terricaulis sp. | reverse complement strand
TGTTTAGGTTTCTGAGACGTCCGCCAAGCGCCAAGCCGGCCCCTGCCTTGAAGGCGGGCGTCTCAGAAAGCTCAATGCCTGACCCGCGAGATGCCGCGCGCGTCGCTATGGGGATTTATGCGCGGCCAGCGCAGGCGAACCGCCAGACCCAGACGGACGAATCTGACCGAGAACAAGCGACAAGCCCCAAACGCAGCAGCCCCGGACCCCGTCGGACGTTTCGGCTGCGATGTCCGCCGCACGCCCGTGCCCGTCTGCAGGCCTCGATACGCGCGGCGTCGCGCACGGCGCCTTGGGGGCGGCGAACGATCGGCACTGAGGCAGCTTACGGAAACGCACCGGTGCGGTCATGAGCTGTCGATCTCCAGCGCCGCCCAGGACGAAGGCTGCGTTCGCCGCTCAAAGCGCTCGATCAGCAGCATGCGGCCGCCACAGCACGGGCAAGCGATCTCATTGCTGGATACCGGTTCTTTCGGCTCTGGCGGCGGCGGCGCGCTCAGCAAGCGCTTGGCCAGATCCACATTAGCCTTGCGGGCGCTGTTGGCGAACAAGCCGTAATGCCGAATGCGATGAAAGCCATCCGGAAGCACGTGCAACAAGAAACGGCGTATGAATTCGCCCGCGCCGAGCGTCATCACCTTCCGGCGCGCCAGACCGTTGCTGCGATAATCCTTCCACTTGAAGCTCACCTGCGCGCCGTCGAACATCACCAGGCGGGAATTGCCGATCGCCACGCGGTGTGTGTAGCGAGCGAGATAGGAGAGCACCTGCTCCGGCCCGGCGAAGGGCCGCTTGGCGTAGACGACCCAATCGGTACGGTGGAGCGGCTTCAGGAACGCCCGAAAGGCGTTGATGTCGCTGAGATTGGCGTAATCGCCAAAAAACTTAAGCGCACCATCACCATGGGCGACGACAAGCCGCTCCAGCATCAACCGACGAAACAACCGCGATAAAACCCGCACCGGCAGGAAGAAACCAGGACGACATGATATCCAGCTTTGGCCATCAGGCGCGAGGCCGCCGCCGGGGACGATGCAATGCACGTGCGGATGATGCGTCAGCGCCGATCCCCAGGTGTGCAAAACCATGGTGACGCCAATCTTGGCGCCGAGATGTTTGCGATCGGCGGCGATGCGGAGCAGCGTCTCAGAGGCAGCCTTAAATAGCGCGTCGTACACGACGGCCTTATTAAAATAGGCGATATCAGCGATCAGCGCCGGCAGCGTGAAGACGACATGATAGTAAGCCGTAGGCAAAAGCTCTGCACGGCGCGCTTCAAGCCATGCATAGGCGGCGCCTGCTTGACACTTTGGACAATGACGGTTGCGGCAGGAATTGTAGGCGATATCGATATGGGCGCAGTCTTCACATCGGCGAACATGGCCGCCAAGGCTTGACGTGCGACACGCTTCAATCGCCGACATCACGCGCAGTTGGCCAAGACTGAGATGGCCAGCTTGCTGCGTGCGAAACGCCGCCCCAGAGGCGCGGAAAATATCCGCCACCTCCAGAACTGAACGAGGCATCGGCGTGTGTTAGTCGGAAGACTCGCGCACCTGCGGCAACCGCTCGAACGGCCCGGTCACGCTGCCAAGCGTCTTGGACGACACCTGCGTGTAAATCGCCGTGGTCTCCAGCTTAGCGTGACCGAGCAGAACCTGAATGACACGGATATCCACGTCCTCATCAAACAGGTGCGTTGCGAATGAATGGCGCAGCGTGTGCAATGAAGCAGGCTTCTGGATCGCCGCGGCCGCCTTGGCCTTGTGGAAGTTGCGATTGAGCGAACGCGGCGTCACCGGCGCATGCGCGTCCCACGGGCTGGGAAACAGCCAATAAGTGGGGCGTCCGTCGAACCACCACTCCCGCAGCAACTCCAGCAGATTGGGAGACAGCTTGGCATAGCGGTCCTTGCGGCGCTTGCCCTGCTCGACACGTATGCGCATCTCGCCGGCGTCGACGTCGGCAACCTTCAGGTTGCAGACCTCCGCCGCCCTGAGTCCGGCGCCGTAGGCGACGCCCAGGGCGGCGCGCCACTTCAAGCTCGGAGCACATAGCAGCAACCGCGCCACTTCATCGGGCGTCAGCACAGCCGGCAAGCGCTTGGGCTCACGCAACACTGGAATGCGCTCAATGTGCTCGCTGCGCCCGAGCGTCACCCGAAGAAAAAACCGCAACGCCACCGAAGCGCTGTTGATGGTGGAGACGCTGCCCCCGCTCTGCTGCAAATGGAGCAAGAAGGCGCGAACATCGTCGACCTGCAAATCCTTCGGCGGCTTCTGCGCGTGCGCCAAGCAATTGCGCACAACACGGATGTAGCCCTTCTGCGTCGGCGCGGTGAAGCCGCGCAGCGTCATGTCATCGATCAAGCGCTGGCGGATCGGATGGACCGGGGTCGGCTCGGACATGGGGATCTCCCGTCTCGGGCTCGACCTAGCCAATCCAGGCGCAGCCCTCAGACAGGAGGATCAGGGAAATGCGCAAGCCTTACAGGCACTGCGTCCCGCGAGAGCGGGTTAGTGC
>DAORMO010000307.1:0-2541 GCA_035440585.1 Terricaulis sp. | reverse complement strand
CAAAGCGCCTCTACCCCCAGGCCTTTGCCGATGTGGACCCCGAGAAGAGCTTCCGCGATTACCACGCAAAATATCTGCCGGTGGAATATTCCGGCACGTGGTTCCTGCCGCTGAAGCCGTAACACCATGGCGATGCTTGCCCCTGCTGTGGGCGAGAAGGCGGATGCGCTCACATCCGCCTATCGCCGGATTGTGCTGCGCCGCTTGATGGTTTTGGCCGTCGCCACGCTTGCGCTGCTGTTGAGCTTTCTTCTCGATGTCGCGACCGGGCCGGCGCAATTACCGCTGGGGCAGGTCGCGGCCTCGGTCTTCCGCCTGACGGAGGATTCCACGATTGATGCGATCGTCTGGAACATCCGCTTGCCCGTGGCAGTCATCGCGCTTTTGGTCGGAGCGTGCCTCGGACTCTCGGGCGTCATCATGCAGACGATCCTGAATAACCCGCTGGCATCATCCTACACGCTGGGCGTTTCGGCGGGGGCCGGCTTTGGTGCTGGCCTCGTGATCCTCTTGGGCGCGGCGATCCCCGTCCCCGAGTCCTATGCTATTCCGCTCAATGCCTTTATCTTCGCGGGCATTGCCTGCGCTGGCGTCTATTTCATCGGGAGGGCGCGCGGAGCGACGCCGGAAATGCTCGTGCTGGCGGGCATTGCGATGCTCTTCCTGTTTCAGGCCTTGCTCGCGCTGCTGCAATTCATAGCCTCGCCCGAAGCCCTTCAGTCCATCGTCTTCTGGCTGTTCGGCAGTCTGCAAAAGGCGACCTGGCCCAAGACTGCGATCATCGCGATCGTGCTCGCCGGGTCCATCCCCTTGATGATGCGGGACCTATGGAAGCTCACCGCCCTGAAGCTTGGCGATGAGCGCGCGGCGGGGCTCGGCGTAAGGGTCGGCACCCTGCGTCTCCGCGCTTTCGTGCTGGTTTCGATCCTCACGGGCGTGGCCGTGGCCTTCGTGGGCACCATCGGCTTCATCGGGCTCGTGGCGCCGCATGTCGCGCGCATTTTCGTGGGCGAGGATCAACGCGCGCTGTTGCCGGGCTCGGCCCTGTTTGGCGCGCTCACGCTCTCGCTCGCATCGGTCACAAGCAAGATGATCATGCCCGGCGCGATTTTTCCCATCGGCATCGTAACCGCGTTGATCGGCGTGCCCTTCTTCGTCTGGCTCATTCTCGCGAACCGGAGGGCCTTCTGGTGAGGGTGGAGGTGGAGGATCTGGGCATCCGCTATGGCCGGCAGATCGCGGTGGATGGCGTGAGCCTTGCGGCTATGCCGGGGGAGATCCTTGGCGTGCTGGGTCCCAATGGTTCGGGCAAATCCTCGCTGGTGAAGGCGATTGCCGGCATTCTGCCGCATACAGGAGCGGTGCGGTTTGACGATGCGATCCAGCGGCCTTCCGAGATTGGCTACATGCCGCAGGATCATCACAGCCGCGCAGCGTTGACCGTGCTCGAAACCGTGCTGCTTGGCCGGCTGGGGCGGCTGGGATTACGCGTGACCGATGAGGATCTTGCTTCAGCCGAAAGCGTGCTCGACGAAATTGGCATCACTCATCTTGCGATGCGCGATCTGGCGGCGCTGTCGGGCGGACAGAGGCAGCTGGTTTTCTTGGCACAGGCGCTGGCCAGCGATCCGTGTGTGCTGCTGCTCGACGAGCCCTTCAGCGCGCTGGATATCAGACATCAGCTCGAAGTGGCTGAATTGCTCGCGCGCCTGACGCGGGAGAGGAGGCTCACGACCATCCTGATGCTGCATGATCTACCCATGGCTGCGCGCCTGGCAGACAGGATTGCTTTGCTTCAGAACGGCCGCCTCATGGCGATGGGCAGCAGCGCGGAGGTTATCGCCTCCCACGCGATGCGCGATGTGTTTCAGGTGGAATTCGTGACGGAAAGGATAGGGGACGGCAGCGTGGAAATCCGCAGCATGCAGTTGATCGCAAGGGAGTAGCCACGCGGCATGGTTTGGACTGCTTCGCGCTGCCATTTCCGTCATTTGCAGCTGGAGAAGCGTAAACTTTAAGCTGAAATTCTGAATATTCAAATTGGGCGCGAGAAGTGCCGCACTTGCTCCTCAATCGAGCGGGTTTTCTCGCTGATCACATCGCCCGTGTGTTTGGTGGCAGCGGGCTCAAAGAAGATCACCTCTGTCTCTTCCTCAGCGTAAGGAAAATGCTCCACGCCGCGTGGCACGACGAAGACATCGCCTGGCCGGAGCTGGATGTCGCGACCATCGCGGAACTTTAGCCCGAACGCGCCGCGATGCACCATGAACAACTCGTCCTCGTCGGCATGGGCATGCCAGACAAGCTCACCTTTCACCCGGGCGATCTTGAGATATTGGCCGTTCGCGACCGCGATCACGCGGGGCGACCAGTATTCGGTGATGTCGGCGAAGGCAGCATCGAGGCTCAGCAGATCCGGCATGGCATCCTCAGGGGTGCAGTTTCAGGCCTTTGGTGACTTTGGCAACCGTTGCCTTGGAATCGCGAAGCGCGATCCCGCCGTGATCGAGCAAATCCGCCGGCAGTACCGCCTCGATCAGC
>DAORMO010000306.1:0-2549 GCA_035440585.1 Terricaulis sp. | reverse complement strand
GCACCCAAAAAGTGCGCTCAAGATCACAAACGGTCCCGCGAGCAATCGTAAGCGGTGGCTTGGACCCACATGCCAATGATTGGCGCGAACGGGCATGGTGACGATCCTTGTTTGGATCGGTGCACCATATGGACGACCATAGTGATGACCCTAAGCCGGTTCGCCGCGTCGAAGTGATCACCGGCATGGGCCGGCGTCGGCGCTGGAGCGACGAAGAAAAGGCCCGGATCGTCACGGAGAGTTTTGCGCCCGGCGCCGTGGTGGCGGAAGTTGCGCGCCGACATGATGCCCGTGCCCAGCAAGTCCACGGCTGGCGACGCGATGCGCGCGAAGGCCGGCTCGTGCTGCCCGCCGAGGAACGGCCAAATGAAAGCGCGAGCTTCGTCCCGGTTGTCATCGCGCCGCCGGAGCAACACCCGGCAGCGACGTGCGCGGCGCGGCCACCTCGCGCGTCCAAGCCGGCGGCGCCGATGATCGAGATCGAAGCCAAAGGCGTGGTGGTGCGCGTGCGCGACGGCGCCGATGTGCTCCTCGTCGAAGCCGTGCTGCGCGTGCTCCGAGGCCGCACGTGATCTTGCCGACTGGCCCGGTGCGGGTGCTGATCGCGACCAAGCCGGTCGATTTTCGCAAGGGCATGGATGGCCTCGCCGCGTTCGTAAAGGAGGAGCTGCGGACCGACCCTTTCAGCGGCGTGATCTATGTCTTCCGCGCCAAGCGCGCCGATCGGGTGAAGCTGGTGTTCTGGGACGGCACCGGCACGGTGCTGGTGTCGAAGCGGCTTGGCGAAGGCAAATTTCGTTGGCCGAAAGTCGAAGACGGCTTGATGCGGCTGTCGCCAGCACAATTCGCGGCTCTTTTTGAGGGGCTGGATTGGACGCGCGTGCATGGCCGTCGGATGCGTGCGCCCGAGGCGACGCAATAGACCGCGACACGGTGACTCGGCGTTCACGCGGGGGCGCCTCAAACCGCGCCAAATGTGATTCAATGGGGCGTGTCGATCGATTCCCTGCCGCAGGATTTGGACGCCGCGCACGACATGATCCGGCGTCTGTCGGACGCACTCGCGGTGCGCGATCACGAAGTCGAGCGGCTTTCCGGCATCATCAAGAAGCTGCAGCGCATGCAATTCGGCAAGAGCGCAGAGAAGCTCGATCCCGACCAATTGAAGCTGGCGCTCGACGATTTGGAAGTCGCGTTGGCGGCAGCCGAAGCCGAGGGTGAGAGCGCGACGGCAGCGTCGCGTGGAAGACGTGGCCCCGTCAAGCGGGGTGACCTGCCGGCGCATCTGCCGCGTGTCGAAATCGTCGTCGATATCGACGATAAGTCCTGCTCGTGCTGTGGCGGCGCGCTTCATGTGATCGGCGAGGATCGTTCAGAACGGCTCGATGTGATCCCGACGCAGCACCGCGTGCTGGTGACGCGTCGGCCGAAATATGGCTGCCGAGCCTGCGAAGGCGCGGTGCTGCAGGCGCCCGCGCCAGCGCGGCTAATCGAGAGCGGGCTGCCGACCGAAGCGATGATCGCGCATGTGCTGGTGTCCAAATATGCCGATCACTTGCCGCTCTATCGGCAATGGCAAATCCTGGCGCGCCAGGGCATCGAGATCGACCGCTCGTGCCTGGCTGAATGGGCCGGACGCGGCGCGTGGGCGTTGAAGCCCGTTGTGGCGCGAATGCTTGAGCATCTGAAGCGCTCCGACAAACTCTTCTGCGATGAGACCAGAGCGCCGGTGCTCGATCCCGGGCGCGGGCGCACCAAGACCGGTTATCTCTGGGCGATCGCGCGCGATGATCGGCCGTGGGGCGGGCCTGCGCCTCCGGGTGTTGTCTACACCTACGCGCCCGGCCGCGGCGGCGAACACGCGCTGGCGTGTCTCGTCGGATTTCACGGCGTGCTGCAGGTTGACGCCTATGCCGCCTACAACGCCCTGGCGGACAGAGGCGGCGTCAAGCTCGCTTATTGCTGGGCGCACCTGCGCCGTGATTTTTTCGACATCGCCGCCGGCGGCAACGCGCCAATCGCAAGCGAGGCGTTGCAGCGGATAGCGGCGCTCTATGCGATCGAGGAGAAGATACGCGGTCGCAGCGCCGATGAGCGCCACGCCGTCCGCCAGACCGAAACCAAGCCGCTCATCGAGGCGCTGAAGACCTGGCTCGAACAGAAGCTCGAAATCGTCGCCAAGCGCGGTCGCCTCGGCGAAGCCATCCGCTATGGGCTGACGCGCTGGGAGGGATTTACGCGCTTCCTCGATGACGGCTGCATCGAGATCGATTCCAACATCGTCGAGCGGAGCATCCGGCCGATCGCGCTCAATCGAAAGAACGCGCTCTTCGCCGGCTCTGATGAAGGTGGCGTCGCTTGGGGCGTCGTCGCCTCGCTGATCGAGACGTGCAAGCTCAACGGCGTCGAGCCGCACTCCTATCTTGCCGACGTGCTCGCCAAGCTCGCCGACCGCTGGCCGATGAGCCGCATCGATGAGCTCCTGCCGTGGGCCTACATCAAACCAGCAGCTGCCGTGGCCTGAAACCACCGCTTACCGCGCTCAAACC
>DAORMO010000305.1:0-2566 GCA_035440585.1 Terricaulis sp. | reverse complement strand
TCATGGCGGCGCGCTCGATACGGGCGGCGCCGGGGGCGCGGAGCTTTGGGCCTATTCGGCGCTATGGGCGCTGTACGGCGCGGGCGTTCTGGCGCTGGGCGCTGTGCGTGACGATGCGGTGCTGCGCTGGTGCGGGCTGGCGGTGCTGTTTGCAACGGCGGGCAAGGTGATGGGGTTCGACACCGCGCGCCTGTCAGACATGACGCGCGTGGCCTCATTGCTGGGCCTTGCCGTTATTGCAATCGTGACAGCGCTGGCGATGCGCCGCCTGCGGATGCGCGCGCCCTAATTTTTGGCGCGCGTTTTAACGGAAAACCGCCGCACACTTTTCCTAACGCGCGCTAAGCCGCGCCGCGTGAAAGGCGATGTGCTCATCAATGAAGCTCGCCATGAAGAAATACGAATGATCGTAGCCTTCATGGCGGCGGAGATTGAGCTTCGCGCCAGAGGCTTTGGCCGCCGCTTCAAGCAATTCGGGCTTAAGCTGGCCTTCGAGAAACTGATCGCCCAGGCCTTGATCGACCAGGATTTCGCCCAGCGCATTTGCCTTGCCCGCTTCCATCAGCAGCGCAGAGTCATGCGCGCGCCAGCTTGCGCGATCTTCGCCGAGATAGGCGGAGAACGCCTTCTCGCCCCAAGGGCAGCGCGTGGGCGAGGCGATCGGCGCGAAGGCGGAAACGCTGACGAAGCGCTCAGGATATTTCATCGCCAGCGTCAGCGCGCCGTGGCCGCCCATCGAGTGGCCGAAGATGGACGCGCGCGCTTTCAGCGGAAAGGCGTGCTCCACCGTGTGGATCAGATCCTCGGTGATGTAGCGCTCCATCTGGAAATGCGGCGTCCAGGGCGCTTGCGTGGCGTTGATGTAAAATCCCGCGCCTTGGCCAAGATCGTAAGCCGCATCATCGGCCACGCCCTCGCCGCGCGGGGAGGTATCGGGCGCAATGATGGCCACGCCATGCTTGGCCGCCGCGCCATAGGCGCCGGCCTTGGTGGTGAAATTATCTTCGGTGCAGGTGAGGCCCGAGAGCCAGATCAGATACGGGAACGGCCCCTCGCCCGGCGGGATGAAGGCCGAGAAGCGCATCGCCGTGCCGGTGGCGGCGCTTTGATGCTGCGCGTAGGTGAGCTGGCCGCCATGCACGCGATGGCCAGCGCGGGTTTCGATCAGAGCTTGCACGTGTGATTAAGATCCTTGCAGGATTTGGCCTTTGAGCACGCGTTGTTTCAAAAGCGGCGCGCCAAGCCAATAGCTGAGTTCAGATGGGTGGCTGATGTTCCAGATCGCAAGATCGGCGCTTTTGCCGAGTTCGAGCGTGCCGATCTCATCCTGCAGGCCCAGCGCGCGCGCCGCTTCGCGCGTGGCGCCGGCGAGCGCTTCTTCCGGCGTGAGGCGGAACAGCGTACAGGCCATGTTGAGCGCGGCGAGCGGGCTGGTGATCGGCGATGTGCCTGGATTGCAATCACCGGCCACCGCCATGGCGACGCCCGCGGCGCGCAGCTTTTCTATCGGCGGCAATTGCGTCTCGCGCAGAAAATAAAACGCGCCGGGCAAAAGCACCGCCACCGTGCCGGCACGGGCCATGGCTTCGATGCCGGCATCATCGAGATACTCAAGGTGATCGGCTGAAAGCGCCTTTGCACGCGCGGCAAGCGCTGCGCCGTGCTGGTTCGATAGCTGCTCAGCATGCAGCTTGAGCTCAAGCCCGTTTTCGCGCGCGGCGGCGAAGACGTAATCCACCTCTTCGGGCGTGAAACCAATGTTTTCGCAGAACGCATCCGCTGCATCGGCAAGGCCAGCCGCGGCGATGGCGGGGATCATCACTTCGGCGACGAGCGCCACGTAGGCGGCGCGATCTTCTTTAAATTCGGGCGGCAGCGCATGCAGACCCAGGAACGTTCGCTTGACGCGCACTTCGGCGCGGGCGCCAAGTTCGCCTGCGGCTTCCAGCATTTTGATCTCGGTTTCGAGATCGAGGCCATAGCCGGATTTGATCTCGATGGTGGTGAGCCCTTCGCGCGTCATGCCGGCAAGACGCTGGGCGGCGCTTTCGATCAGCTCTTCTTTCGTGGCCTCACGCGTGGCCGCGACGGTGGAGACAATGCCGCCGCCGGCGCGGGCGATCTCTTCATAGCTTTTACCCTGCAAGCGCATCTCAAATTCGCGGGCGCGGTTGCCGCCGAAGATAAGATGCGTGTGGCAATCAATCAGGCCGGGCGTGATCCAGGCGCCGTCGCAACGAACTAGTTCGCGCGCAAGCGCGGCCTTATCGACCGGCAGATCGGCAGCGTGGCCGACGAAAGCGATTTTGCCATCCTTGACGCCGACAGCGCCGCGCTCGATCGCGCCATAGGATTTGCCCGGCGCCATGGTGGCGAGGTGCGCATCGGTGTAGAGCGTATCGAACATGGGGCGAGCCTAGCGTGTTTGTGGCGTGAGCGGAATCGGAACGGCGCGCTCAAAGTCGTCATTCCGGGGCAATGCGGAGCATTGAACCCGGAAGCCAGGGGCTAATGATGCGCCGCTTACCCCTGGGTTCCGGGCTCGCGCTACGCGCGCCCGACGAAT
>DAORMO010000304.1:2413-2650 GCA_035440585.1 Terricaulis sp. | reverse complement strand
ATGCCGCGGCCCATGGCGCCTATGTGGTCCAGGTCGGCGCGTTCTCCGATCCGGGCAACGCCCAGCGGGTGCGCGCCAGCGCTGAAGCGGCCGGGCCGGTGGAAATTGACGTGCGCCGCACCGCAGCGGGAGCGGAACTGTTCCGCGTCCGCGTCGGGCCGTTCGCCAGCGCGGCTGAAGCCGACGCCGCCCGCCGCACGCTTGCGGGCATGGGCTACGCCGAGGCGGTTGTGGCGC
>DAORMO010000304.1:0-2373 GCA_035440585.1 Terricaulis sp. | reverse complement strand
GCCCCGGTTTGCTGGAAAGACGCCTTCCAAACCGATTCTGCGGGTGAACAATGCTGCATCGCGCGCTTGGCGCTTTCATTTTGCTGGCCGCGCTCGCGGTTTCGCCTTCCGCGCCGGCGCAAAGTACGGCGGCGCAAAGCGTCAGCGGCGCTGTGCGCCATGTCGCCATCATGGATGGCGCGAGCGGGGCGATGCTCTATTGCGACGAATGCGACACGCCAATGCCGCCCGCTTCGATGTCGAAGCTGATGACCGTGCTGATGGTGGCCGAGCGCCTCGCCTCCGGCCAGATTAACATGGATACGCGCTTCCGCGTGAGTGAGCGCGCGTGGCGGCACGGCGCCGTTTCTGACGGCTCGCATATGTTCCTTGAGCTCAATTCCGAGGTCAGCGTGCGTGACCTTCTGGCGGGCGTGATCGTGGTTTCGGCCAATGACGCCTGCATCGTGCTGGCCGAAGGCATCTCCGGTTCGGAAGAAGCGTTCGTCGCGGCGATGAACCGGCGTGCGCAAGAAATTGGCCTTTCCAGCGCGCGGTTCCGCAACACGACGGGTCTGCCTGATCCTGATCATGTGATCAGCGCGGCCGATCTGGCGCGGCTGGCGCAATTTCTGATTCGCGAATTTCCTGAGCTTTATGCGCTCTATTCACAGCGCACCTTCACCTACAACAACCGCACTCAGGAAAATCGCAATCCGCTACTGGGCGCGTTCGCCGGCGCCGATGGCGTGAAAACCGGGCACACCAGCGTCAGCGGTTGTGGGCTCAGCTGAGCTGGATGGCCGCCGCCGCATCATCGTGTTCAACGGCGCGCGCAGCATGGCCGAACGGCGCAGCGAGGCCGTGCGCCTCATGCGCGCGGCGTTCCACGATTTCGCGCTGACGCGCGTGGCCAGCGCGGGTGATCAGGTGGGCGAAGCGGAGGTGCGCTTAGGCGGGCGGCGCACTGTGCCGCTGGTGGCGCAAGGCGACATCATCGTGGGCGGCACGCGCGCGGTGCAAAGCGGGCTGCGCGCCAGCATCGTCTATGACGGGCCGCTGCAGAGCCCGATCCGCGAGGGCGATGTGGTGGCGCAGCTGGTGATCGAAGGCCCCGGCTTTGAAACGCAAAGCTTCCCGCTGGCCGCCGGGCGCAAGATTGGCCGCGCCAACTGGTTTTCCCGCGCCTTTGAAGGCTTGCGCCTGACGCTGCTTGGCCCTTCATAGGGTCTATGAGCACCCGCAAATATCAGGGCCGGTTCATCACGCTTGAGGGCGGCGAAGGCGTCGGCAAATCCACGCTCACGCGCGGGCTCGCCGCTGCGCTGCGCGCCAAGGGCCGCGAAGTAATCGAAACGCGTGAGCCGGGCGGCGCGCCGGGCGCCGATGAGATCCGCGCGCTGCTGGTGCAGGGCGAGCCTGGGCGCTGGAGCGCGGCCGAAGAGGCGCTGCTGTTCACCGCCGCGCGACTCAATCATCTGATCCACACCGTGCGACCGGCGCTACAGCGCGGCGCTTGGGTGGTGTGTGACCGCTATTTCGATTCAACCCGCGCCTACCAAGTCGGCGGCGCGGGACTTGCGCCCGATGATCACGTTGAGCTCAACGCGCTGATCCGGGCTGACTATCCCGATCTCACGCTGATCCTCGATATTGACCCCAAGCTGGGGCTCGCGCGTTCGCGCGGGGCGCAGAAGGGCGAGGATCGGTTTGAGAAGAAGGGCGCGGCGTTTCATGCGCGCGTGCGCGCGGAGTTTCTCTCCATCGCCGAACGCGAGCCGCAGCGCTGCCGCGTGATTGATTCAGGCCAGCCAGCCGAGGCTGTGTTGGCGGAGGCGCTCAGCGCGGCCGAGGCGCTGGCGTGAAAGCCGAAAAGCCGCCAGTCGAAACCGATAAGGAGCCGGATGCGCCGCATCCGCGCGAAACCTATAGCTTTGTTGGCCACGAAGCCGAGGAGGCAGCGCTGGCCGAAGCCCTGGGCGGCGCACGGATGCACCACGCCTGGCTCATCACCGGCGCGAAGGGGCTCGGCAAAGCCACTCTGGCCTATCGCTTTGCGCGCGCGGCGCTTGGCGCTGTGCGCAGCGGGCCGCGGCCGCTTGATGTCGATCCGGAAGATCCTGTCGCGCGGAAGATCGCGGCGGGCGCCCATCCTGACCTCTTCGTGCTGCGGCGCGGGCTCAACGATCGCGGCAAGGCGCGGCGTGAGATTGCGGTGGATGACGCGCGCGAACTTGGCGGGTTTTTCGCGCTCGCGCCCAGCCAAGGCGGCATGCGCGTGGCGGTGATTGATGCGGTGGATGATCTCAACACCAATTCCGCCAACGCGATTCTGAAAACATTGGAGGAGCCGCCGGCGCGTTCTATGCTGCTGCTGGTGTGCCACGCGCCGGG
>DAORMO010000303.1:1988-2651 GCA_035440585.1 Terricaulis sp. | reverse complement strand
TATCTCCTTAAATCGCAGGATAAAGCCCTTCACACGAAATTTCCGACACTCCCCCGAGATGGGGCGCGGTCAGCACACTAAATTGAAAAGGTGGCATACACCAATTCCGAAATTCCGCCGTCTGCCTCATCCACTCCGCGCCTTCCCCACAACTCCCACCGCCGCCTCCACCGCCGCCGCCACATCCACCTCCGTCGTATCCAGCAAAACCGCATCCGCCGCCTGCCGCAGCGGGCTCTCGGCGCGGGTCGTGTCGCGTTCATCGCGCTCGGCGATCTGCGCTTTCAGCGCTTCAAAGCTGATCGTTTCCCCACGCGCCTGCAATTCTTTCAGCCGCCGCGCCGTGCGCGCCTCCAGCGAAGCGGTGACGAACAATTTCACATCTGCATCCGGGCAAATCACCGTCCCGATGTCGCGTCCATCCAGCACCGCGCCGGCAGGGTCGGCCGCGAACGCGCGCTGCGCATCGCGCAGCACCAGGCGCACCGCCGGGATCGCCGCCACTTTGGACGCCGCCAGCCCCGCCTGCGAAGACCGGATCCGGTCCTCATCAATGGCGCCGAGATCAAGCGCCTTGGCCGCCGCCACCGCCGCCGCCTCATCGCCCGGATCGCCGCCCGCATCCAGCACCGCCAGCCCCACCGCGCGATAGAGCGCGCCCGT
>DAORMO010000303.1:0-1961 GCA_035440585.1 Terricaulis sp. | reverse complement strand
CCGGCGACGAGCGAGCGCCATGGCCACCGACGACTTGCCCGAGGCGGTCGGTCCATCAACGGCGATAATCATGGGGGGCGACTTAGCAGGCGCAGCGCAAATGCGCGAGCCGCTTTGCTGACGTTGCGTCCGTCTTGACTTCATCGCCCAACCCGCGCCGACTCCCTCCCCATGAGCGAACATGTTGACGTTCTCATCATCGGCGCCGGCCTCTCCGGCATTGGCGCGGGCTATTATTTGCAGCGCGATTGCCCGAACAAAAGCTATCTCATCTTAGAAAACCGCGAGGCCATCGGCGGCACCTGGGATCTCTTCCGCTATCCGGGCGTGCGCTCCGATAGCGACATGTTCACCCTGGGCTACGCCTTCAAACCCTGGAACGGGGAGAAGGCCATCGCCGACGGGCCCTCGATCTGGGAATACGTAAACGAAACCGCGCGCGAATATGGCATCGATCAGCGCGTGCGCTTCAAACGCCGCGTCGCCCGCGCCAATTGGTCAAGCAGCGAAGCCCTCTGGCATATCGAGGCCGAACACGAGGGCGGGGTGGAGCACTACACCGCCAATTTCCTCATCTCCTGCGCCGGCTATTACGATTACGAACAGGGCTATGCGCCCGATTTTCCCGGCGCCAACCGCTTTGCCGGCCACATCATCCATCCCCAGCATTGGCCTGAGCATCTCGATTATAGCGGCCAGCGCGTGATCGTGATCGGCTCAGGCGCCACCGCCGTCACGCTCGCGCCCTCGATGGCCGAGCGCGCCGCGCACGTGACCATGCTGCAGCGTTCGCCCACTTACATGATCTCCATGCCGGCGGTGGATCCGATCGCCAATGCCATGCGCAAGGCGCTGCCCAAGCAATTTGCCTATGACGCCACGCGCTTCTTACGCATCGTGTTGCAACAAATCTTCTTCCGCCTCGCCCGCGCCCGCCCGGAAAAAACCCGCACGCGCCTGCTGGGCCTCATCCGCGAAGAGCTTGGCCCCGATTACGATATGGCCCATTTCACCCCGCGCTATAATCCGTGGGAGGAGCGGCTCTGCCTGGTGCCCGATAACGACATGTTCGCCGCCATTCGCGCGGGCAAAGTCGAACTCGTCACCGATCACATCGAAAGCTTCACAGAAACGGGCGTCCAGCTCGCCAGCGGCAAGCATCTGCCGGCTGACATTATCGTCACCGCCACAGGCCTTAATCTCCGCATCTTCGGCGGCGCCGCGATCAGCGTCGATGGCGCTGCGGTGCAATCGGGCGAACTTTACGCCTACAAAGGCTGCATGTTCTCCGGCGTGCCTAACATGATCAACGTGTTCGGCTACACCAACGCCTCCTGGACGCTGCGCGCCGATCTGATCAACCAATTTGCCTGCCGGCTTATCAATTACATGGATAAGCACGGGCTTGCCGCCGTCACCCCGCGCATCACAAACCCAGAAGCGTTGCAAGAGCGCCCTTTCGTGGATTTCTCCTCCGGCTATTTCCAGCGCGCCAAGCATCTTTTGCCCAAGCAAACCGCCAAGGCTCCTTGGAAGCAAAACCAATCCTACGCGCACGATCTCATCGATCTGCGCTTTGGCAAGCTTGAGGACGGCGCGCTCGAATTTTCCAAGCGGCCCGCGCGCGCCGCGTGAGGCTTCAGCCTGGCTAAACCCGCTTTTGCCTTGGCCCGCCCAGCGCCGATAGGCTAGGACGCCTCAAACGGCAGCGGGGCGGCGCGTGAAATTTTTAAGCTTCATCGTTTTGGGCGCGCTGGTCGCGGGCGTTCTGGCTGGCGCCGGCGTGCGCGCGGCCGAGGCCGCTTGGCTCACCGAACTGGCGCACGCGATCGAAGCCTTCGGCGGGCTATGGCTCAACACCCTGCGCATGACGGTGATCCCGCTCATCGTCTCGCTGCTGATCCTGGGCGTCGCCTCTGTGACTGACACGGCCCGCACCGGCGGGCTTGTCGCCCGCGCGG
>DAORMO010000302.1:0-2716 GCA_035440585.1 Terricaulis sp. | reverse complement strand
AATTGCGAGGCGCGGGTTTCATCGCGCGCCACAAACAGGCTCACCCCGCCGCGCAGGCGCGCAGCTTCCGCAAGGCCGGCCGCATCCGCCCCTTCGGGCGCGCCAGTGACGACCAGCGCCTCCTTGGCCTTGGCCAGATTGTCGATCAAACGGGCGGAGAGAGCGGTGTCTTTCATCAGGAGCGGGCGGCCATCTTAATGCGGAACGCGCGAATCTGCGCGAGCGTCGGGGTTTCAAATTCGGCGGGGGCGTCGGCGGCGTCCGTCACCCAGGCATAGACCTCCTGGTCATCGCCATTGAGCAGCGCCTCGAAGGCGTCGAGCCCCGCATCGTCCATATTTTCGAGCTTTGAATCGGCAAAGGGCCCTAGAATCAAATCGAGTTCGCGGAAGCCCCGGCGCCAGGCGCGGAATTTCAGCTTCTTGCGGCGGTCGTCCATGTCGTCCGTGCGGGAAAGGGGGCTCGAAGCGGGAGGGCGCGCGCTATAACCCATATGGGCGCGCGAGTCAGCGCCGCCAGAGACGGAATGAACGACGCACCCGCCCCCAACCCTGCTCCCGCCGCCGCAGCCCTGCTGGCGCCTGCGCGCGCGCCCAAAGGCGCCCGCAAGGAGACAATGGCGCTGATCGGCAAGGTGGCGGGCGGGGATCTGGTGCGCGATCTGGTGTTACTGGCGCCGCATAACGCCATTGATCGGCGAAAGCGCGCGCCCATCGCCGAGACCGAGGATGGCGACATCGCCACCATCGAAGCGGAGGTGGACGCCCACCTCCCCGCTTACCGCAAGCTGCCCTACCGCATCCGCCTGCGCGACCAGAGCGGGTTCCTCACGGTGGCGTATTTCCGGCCCAATGAAGAGATGCTCAAGCGCATGTGGCCCGAGGGGCAGACGCGGCTGATCTCCGGCAAGATCACGATCTATGACGGCATGCGCCAGATGCTGCATCCCGATTACGTGGTAGATCCGGCCAAGGGCGAGGCGCCGCCGCCGGTGGAACCGGTGTACCCGCTGACTCAAGGGCTGCCGGGGCGTACGCTGCAACGCACGATCCAAGCCGCGCTCGATACGGTGCCTGAGACGCCCGAATGGCTCGAAGGCTCGACGGTGAAGGCGCACGATTGGCCCGATTTCCGCACCGCGCTTGAGCACATGCACCGCCCCGCCTCGCCCGAGGACGTGGCGCTTGAGGGCCCGTTCCGCACGCGGCTTGCGTATGACGAACTGTTCGCGCGCCAATGCGCGTTGCGCTTGCGACGCGTGCATCGGCGCAAATCGGCGGGCAGATCCGTAACCGGCGATGGAAGGCTGAGCGCCAAAATGCTCAGCTCCCTGCCCTACGCGCCCACCGGCGCGCAGAGCCGGGCGGTGGATGAAATCCTGAAAGATATGGCGGAGCCCGCGCCGATGCTGCGGCTGCTGCAGGGCGATGTGGGCTCGGGCAAAACGCTTGTGGCGGCGCTGGCGATGGCGCGCTCCGCCGAAGCTGGCCTGCAAAGCGCAATGATGGCGCCCACCGATCTGCTCGCGCGCCAGCATGGCGCAACGCTTGAGCCACTGCTCGCCGCCGCCGGCATGCGCATGGCGGTGCTGACTGGGCGCGATAAGGGCAAGGAGCGCAAAGCCATCCTGGCGGGGCTGGCCTCGGGCGAGATCGCCGTGGTGGTGGGCACGCACGCGCTGTTTCAGGACGAGGTGGATTTCCACGATCTTGGCCTGATCGTGATTGACGAGCAGCATCGCTTTGGCGTGTCCGATCGCATGCGCATGGTGGCGAAGGGCTTTGCGCCGCACGTGCTGGTGATGAGCGCAACGCCAATCCCCCGCACGCTGGCGCTTTCCATTCATGGCGACATGGATCTTTCCGTGCTCGATGAAAAACCGCCGGGCCGGATGCCGATCAAGACCGCCACCATGCCCGTCTCGCGCATGGATGAGGTGGTGGAGGCCATCGGCGAAGCGCGCCGGCGCGGTGAGCGCGCCTATTGGGTCTGCCCGCTGATCGAGGAAAGCGAGGCGATTGATCTCGCCGCCGTGGATGATCGGCACAAGGAGCTTTCGGCGTTCTTTGGCGGCAAGGGCGTTGAGATCGTGCATGGCAAGATGAGCGGCCCCGCCCGCGAGGCGGCGATGGAGCGCTTCCGCACCGGCGAAAGCTTCCTCTTGGTGGCCACCACCGTGATCGAAGTCGGCGTCAATGTGCCGGAAGCCACCATCATGGTGATCGAGCACGCAGAGCGCTTTGGCCTGGCGCAACTGCATCAGCTGCGCGGGCGCGTGGGCCGGGGCGAAAAGCAGGGCTCCTGCGTGCTCTTGTGGAAGCCGCCGCTCAGCGAGCACGCCAAGCAGCGGCTCGATGCGTTCCGGCGCACCGACGATGGCTTTGTGATCTCCGAACTCGATTACAAAATGCGCGGCGCGGGCGATGTGCTGGGCGTGCAGCAATCGGGGCTGCCGCCGTTCCGGCTCGTCAGCCCCGAAGCGCACGGCGACATGCTGGGCGCGGCCGATAAAGAAGCGCGGCTGGCGGTGGAGCGCGATCCGGCGCTCAGCAGCGAGCGCGGGCAAGCGATCCGGCTTGTGCTGGCGCTGTTTGGTTATACGGATGCGGCGGAGCTGGCGCGGAGCGGCTAGTACAGTACGCGACCACGATCGAGGGAGGCGGGGAGTGTCGGAAATTTCGTGTGAAGGGCTTTATCCTGCGATTTAAGGAGATAT
>DAORMO010000301.1:0-2740 GCA_035440585.1 Terricaulis sp. | reverse complement strand
GGTCACTTCATCGAAGCGAGGGCGCTTCGAGATGAGGAGCCAAGCCAATGACCGCCAAGTTTTATTCCTTGATCGCCGCCGCTTTCGTGATGGCCCCCGCCGCCTACGCGATCCTGAGCCAAGCCGCGCAAATCGTCGCCTAATCGCCCGCCCAGATTTCGAGAGATCCCAAAATGACCAAGCTCTTTTCTCTGATCGCCGCCGCCGCAGTGTTCACCCCGATGGCGATGATCGCCCTCAACCAAGCCGCGCAGATCGTTGCGTAACCCCTAGAGCGTGACGGACTTGGCGGTCCGAAGGCGCGGAGGCGAAAGCTTCCGCGCCTTTTTCCTTTCTGACTCTGCGCTGACAGCCCGCGCCCGGCGCGCGTCAGGATCGGTGTGGCACAAACCGCCCCAAGCCGGGTTGACCCCCGGCGTGTTCCAAAGAGGGAAAATCATGATCTCCAAGCAAAACATCCTGTTCGTCGCCGCCGGCGCGCTCGCTGCCTCCATGCTGGCCGCGCCCGCCGTGTTCGCCCAGCAGAGCGCGGCCCCTGCCGATCGGCTCAGCATCACCCAAGTCGATCAGCGCCTTTCGGCCCAAGGCTTCCGCGTGCTCGAAGTGGAATGGGATGACGACAAGTTCGAGGTTGTCGCCTTCAACGCACAAAACCAGTGCCGTGAACTGGACGTCCACGCCCGCACCGGCGCGGTGCTGCGCGATCGCGCCGACGATGATTGCTATGACGATGACCGCCGCCGCGGTGATCGCCGCTAAACCGCGTGCGCTGGGGCCGTTAAAGCGGCTCCAGCGCAAAGGCGCGCCCGGCGCTTGGCGCCAGCATCGCCGCAATGCGCGGATCATCGCCAGCCTGTGCGTAAACCTCCGTGTAGAGCGCGCGCACGATGTCTGAGGCATCCTCATGCGCCAGCGCGGTTTCGTCCGCACGCCCATGGATCAGCAACTGCATCGGCGGCGGCGCGCCGGCATGGTCAAGCGGCAGCAGATAACTCAGCCCGCCGATCTTGCGGCAGCCAAGATTGCGATAAAATTTGAGCCGCCGCACCGGATCATTGCCTGCGGTTTTCGGCGCATCCGGCTGATCGACTTCCAGCACGCATAACGCGCCCGGCGCGCGCCTCTGCGCCGCCGCTGCGGCGGCGTTGAAGAGCGCCGCGCCCGCGCCGTGCGCGCGCTGATCTTCGCGGATGGCGAGGTATTCCAGCAGCCAGAAGCGATCTCCCGCCAGAAACGCCATCAGCGCAAAGCCGGCCACAGCGCTGGCCACATCGCGTGAAACCATTGTGAGATAACGCGGGTCGGCGATGTGCCCGGCGATGAGCGCGGCGGGTTTTTGCTCGGACGGCTCAATCGCCTGCTGATAAATCGCCAGCACTTGGCGCACGCCTTCGGCGTCATCGGCGCGGAGGGGAGAGATCGCGTTCATGCCGCGCACCGTGCCGCCCGCGCACCGCAAACACCACCCCAGTTCGCATCCGCATCGTCGCGCGCTACATTCGCCGCATGCTCTTGTTCACCCACCCCGCCATGCTTGGCCATGATCCCAGCCCCGGCCATCCCGAAAGCCCTGCGCGGCTCGCCAGCGTGCTCAAAGCGCTTGAGGGCTTTGATTTGGATCGCCGCGAAGCGCCTGAAGCGGATCGCCTCGCCATCGAGCGCGTGCATCCGCCCGGTTATGTCGAGGCTGTGAACGCCGCGCTGCGCGAGTCCAGCCATCGCCGCGTGCAGCTTGATCCGGATACGGCCGTCGGCCCTGGTTCGTCCGAAGCGATCTACCGCGCCGCCGGCGCCTGCATCGCCGCGGTGGACGCCGTGCTCGCGGGCGAGGATCGCCAGGCGTTCTGCGCCGTGCGCCCGCCGGGCCATCATGCCGAGCCGCTCTCGGCCATGGGCTTTTGCGTGTTCAACAATGTCGCCATCGCCGCGCTGCATGCGCTTGAAGCGCATGGGCTCAGCCGCGTGGCGATCATCGATTTCGACGTGCACCACGGCAATGGCAGCCAAACTATCGCCGAAAAGGATGCGCGGGTGTTCTTCGCCTCCACCCATCAGGCGCCGCTCTATCCCGGCACGGGCAAGGTTCATGAAACCGGGATCGCCGGCAATGTCGTGAACGCGCCTTTGCCTGCGGGCGCGGGCTCGGCCGCATGGCGCGCGGCGATGGAGCGGCAGGTGCTGCCGGCGCTCGATGCGTTCGGGCCCGAACTCATCCTGGTTTCGGCCGGGTTTGACGCCCACAGCGCCGATCCGCTGGCGCAGATGGCGCTGGAGGAGGCCGATTTCGCCTGGGCCGGCGCCCAACTCGCGGCGGCGGCATCACGACACTGTGAAGGCGCGCTTGTCTCGACTCTAGAGGGCGGCTACGACTTGGCCGCGCTCGCCCGGTCGGCTGCCGCTTATTTGGGCGCGCTGCAGCACGGCTGACACCCGCTCACGGGGAGGGGCGAGCCGCCGGGCAAAGGGTCAGAATGACGACGACGATGGCGCCCAACGAGACGCTTGATCGCCGTGCGGTCACCCGAACAGGGTCGATCGTTATCGCGCGCCATGGCCGCCCCGATTGCGACCGCAAAGTCAAAATCGATCAGCACGGCTACCGGGTCTGGTGGGCCGATTATGATCGCGCGCGCCTGCATCCCGATGAGGGCCCGCCCGCTGGCCTGTTGGCCGAAGCGGCGCAATCTGACGTGATTTTCGCCTCCACCTTGCCGCGCGCGATCCACACCGCAGAATCCGT
>DAORMO010000300.1:679-2802 GCA_035440585.1 Terricaulis sp. | reverse complement strand
CGGTGCTGGTGGTGATGGCGGGGGCCGCGCTCTGGCGCGCGCAAGGCGCAAGCGGGGAAGCCAAGATCGCCGACACGCCGCGCTTTGCCGGGCAAGTGAGCTGCGCGCTGGATCGCGAGGCCAGCGTCGGCGCGCAAGGGGTTTCGGACATGAGCTTCGCGGCGTCCGGCGCGCTGTGCGTGAACGAGCGCACCTTCTATGCGCCGAGCGAAGGCGGGCGCTTCCAGCGCGCGATCGTGCTGGGCGAAGCGCGCGCGCTTGACGTGCTGACAATCGACCCAGCCAGCGGCGAATTCCAGCGTGAGCGGTATCCGCTCAATGACGTCGATTTCGATGCGGCCAACCAAGCCGTGGCGCAATCGAGCGTGGGGCGCGGCTGCGAGGGCGAAGGGCTTTCAGAAGCCGTGGCGCGGCGCAATGAAACGCTGATGCGCTTTGCCCAAGGCGCGCCACGGCAGCGGCTGGTGTGGCGCTGCAGCGTGCGGTGAGGCGCTTTCCCTCCCCGCCAGGGGAGGGTGTCGCGAAGCGACGGGTGGGGTGGAAGCACCGCGTCCTGAAAGTTCTGCGCCGCCGCCCCACCCGTCAGCGCTACGCGCTGACACCCTCCCCTCCGGGGAGGGATGGGTTCAGCGCAGTGGCGAAACGCGCCAGATAATGTCGCCCACATCGTCGGCCACCAGCAGCGCGCCGGTGCGATCGGTGATGACGCCGACAGGCCGCCCCTGCGCCTCGCCGCGCGTGTTGAGGAAGCCGGTGAGGAAATCCTGCACCTCGCCATTCGGGCGGCCATTGGCGAACGGCACGAACACGACTTTGTAGCCCACGCGCTGGCTGCGATTCCAAGAGCCGTGCTGGCCGATGAATACGCCGCCTTGATAGGCTGGGCCGAGCGCTTCGGCGCTGTAGAAATGCAAGCCAAGTGAGGCGGTGTGGCTGCCGAGTGCATAATCTGGCGAAAGGGGCTCGCGCAGGCGCACATTGGCGGGGATTTCCACGCGCTCATCGCGGTGGGTTCCGAAATAATAATAGGGCCAGCCGTAGAAGGCGCCGTCTTCCACGCTCGTCATGTAATCGGGCACGAGATTATCGCCCAACATGTCGCGCTCATTCACCGCGACCCAAAGCGCGCCAGAGTGCGGCTCAAACTCCATGCCGACAGGATTGCGCAGGCCGGTGGCGTAGAGGCGCGCTTCGCTGCCATCGGGGTTGAATTCCCACACCGCCGCGCGCCCCTCTTCCAGCGCCAGTGCGTCAGCGCTTTCAGGCACGTTGGAAACGGAGCCGACCGCGACGTAGAGCTTTGAGCCATCGGGCGAGACGGCGAGGCTGCGCGTCCAATGGCCGTTGGCGGCTTCGTGGTACGGCAGATCAAGGATCGCCTCGCCTGCGCCCTCGAGGCGGGTTTGGCCTTCGGCATAGGCAAAGCGCAGCACCGCATCGGTGTTGGCGATGAAGAGATGCCCGCCAACAAGCGCCATGCCGAACGGCTGGTTCAGCCCTTCGGCGAACACATGAGTTTCATCAACGATCCCATCGGCATTGCTATCGCGCAGCAAGGTGATGCGATCGGGGCTTTGATCTTCGATGGCGCCGGCGCGGCGCTGCATGGAATTGCCGATCCAGCCCACGATGCCGCCGCCGCGCGTGGCGCGGGTTGAGCTTTGCGCCACCAGCACATCGCCATTGGGGAGCACGTAGAGCCAGCGCGGATGATCAAGCCCCTCGGCGTAGCGGGTGACGGCATAACCTTCGGGCGCTGTGGGCCCCGCCCCTTGCGCCCAGCCGATGGCGCGCGCGGTGTTGATGGTGGGAAACATGCCGCCGTGCGGGGCGGCGAGTTGCGGATTGGCGCCATAGCCCAAATCCGGCCCCGGATAGGAGGAACAGGCGGCGGCGAGGCTGACTAGAGCGAGTAAGGCGATGCGCATAAGCCGATCATAGGGCGGCAAGCCGCCCCGACTAGAGCTTACATCCCCGGATTTTGCCGCCGGATCCATTTGCGCACGACCACCACCACGAACAGCCAAAGCGCGATGGCGATCACACCCATCAGCGCCGCTGAGCCCAGCCGACCCTCCAGCGCATCGAGAATGCCGTCGCCCGCGAAGGCGACGATGGCGGTT
>DAORMO010000300.1:291-665 GCA_035440585.1 Terricaulis sp. | reverse complement strand
GATGGCGACCCCGCCGATAAAAGCGAGGAACCCCACGCGCGCGGCGCCGAACGCCATGTTGACGACCACGAACGGCGCTGTGGGCAAGAAGCGCACGATCAGGCTGGCGAGAAAGGCGTTCTTGCCCATGAAGCGGGTGAAGCGCCCGCCCGTTGCGCCGCCAAAGCGCTTTTGCGTTTCGGCGGTGGTGAGGCGGCCAGTGAAAAATGTGGCCGCGCCCGAGACGATGGTGGCGATCCAAGAAAACCAGAAGCCCTGCTCTGGCCCGAACGCCACCACACACGCGCCGATCAACACAATCTGGGGCGCCGCGACATAAGCCGTGAGCGTGAAGACGAGGAAAACCGGGCCGCGTTCTTTCAAGAAAAGCTGGT
>DAORMO010000300.1:0-246 GCA_035440585.1 Terricaulis sp. | reverse complement strand
CCCCGTAATAGAAACGCCCCACCACCAGGATGATCGCTGCAACCACGACCATGCCGAGCGACATCGCCACCGCGCGCCAGGCGCGGGCGTCCATGTTGTTGATGAAATCGGAGAACTTGGCCCCCAGCCCTTTGGGCGGCGGCGGCGGGCTCTCAGGTGGCGCGGGATCGCTCATGCGTTCCGGCTCTCGCGCGGCGCGGGGCGGCGGTCAAGCCGGGGCGCTCAGCTGGGGCTCTAGGCGGCGCG
>DAORMO010000299.1:0-2808 GCA_035440585.1 Terricaulis sp. | reverse complement strand
CCCCACCATGCGCGCACATGCCGATCGGCGGAGATCCCGCCCGCGGCGATCACCAGCGGCCCATCACGCCGCCCATGCAGGCGCACGCGCACGATCTCCTCGCCCGCGCGCGCGCAGGCGATCTCGACATCCTCGTCGGCGTCGAAAGCGGGGGCGCGGGCTTCAGCCAACATCGCGCCGCGCCAGCATCAGGTGCTCGACGCTGGCCTGCCGCGCGAGGCCCTCGCCCAGCAGCGTCTGCGTCAAGGCCCGCGCGGCCTGAGAGGTGAGGTTGCGCACGCGGCAGCGGGCGTCAAACCCGCCGGCGTTGCGTGCAATGTTAAGCCCCGAAAGCTCAGCGCCGCTATCGATCAGGCGTGCGGTCACGCCCTGCCAATCGCGCCAATCAGAAAGGCTGAGCTGCAGATCGTGCTGCAATTCCAGCCCCGCCAGGGCTTCGGGCCCTTCGCTACATCGCGCCAACGTGTTCATCACCCGCTCCAAACGGTCCAACGCGGCGATACGATGAGGCGCTTGCGGGCGACGGAGAGCCAAGGCCCATCGGGCCCATCACTCTCACGCTTTAGCTGTATTTTTAACGCGCCCGCAAGCTGAGCATCAAATCGGCGCGGCCGGTGTCTTACGCCCCGGGCTTGGGGCCTGTCAACGCGCGATCACGCGCTTTTGCGCTGCGCCCGCGCCGGCTCGTGCTAGCGTTTACCGCAAAAGGGGAGAAACGCATGCGGCGGGTTGGTGGGCTTTTCGTGCTTATCGCAGCTTTTGCCTTGGCCGCGCCTGCCGCGGCGCAAGTCCGCCCCATTGATCCTGAGCCCCCGTCCTGGAGCCGCATCGCCCGCTTTGAGAGCGAGGCGGAGTTTCATCGCTATCTGCGTGACGTGCGCGAAGCGGCCCGCCGCGCCCGCGCGCTCAATCGCGGCAAGCAGGCCGCGCCTGAGGATTGCCCGCCCGAGTTTGCGCCGTGCGTGCCAGAGGGCGATCCGCTCGATAATGAGCAGATCGTCGTCACCGGCTCGCGCATCAGCGCCGCGCCGCCTGCGGCCGCCGCCACCTCCGTCACCAATGTGCAAACCCAGGGCGTGGACGAGGGCGATATCGTCAAGCTCTATGGGCGCTTTCTCATCGTGTTGCAGGATGGGCGATTGTTTTCGGTCGATACTGGCGCTGCGCCCGGCGCGCTCGCTTTGGTGGATCGCGTCAACGTCTATCGGGAGAACAATCGCCGCGTCTGGTACGATGAAATCTTGATCGCGGATAATCGCGTCGTCGTCACCGGCTATAATTACGGGCAAGACGCCACCGAGTTTTCGGTGTTCTCCATCAGCCCCCAAGGCCGCTTCACGCGCGAGGCGACGTACTATCTTTCGTCCGACGATTATTATGACACTGAGAATTACGCCACGCGGCTGGTTGGCGGCAATCTCGTCATTTACACGCCGCTGGCGGCGTTCAATCTCAGCGCCAATGCGCCGCTCGAATATCCGATCGTGCGCCGCTGGCTTTCCGAGCGGGAGCGGCAAACTCAAACCACGCCCGGCCGCGCGCTCTATAACGCGCGCGACGTGCACCGCCCCATCCAAGCCACCTTCCATCCCGTCATTCACACCATCTCCGTGTGCCC
Source organism: Terricaulis sp. (assembly GCA_035440585.1). Classification (GTDB taxonomy): domain Bacteria; phylum Pseudomonadota; class Alphaproteobacteria; order Caulobacterales; family Aquidulcibacteraceae; genus Vitreimonas. The sequence continues at coordinate 1,190 of DAORMO010000299.1, read as the reverse complement.
GCTGGGCGGATCGCGCGCGGGCGATGAATTGGAATGCCGCGCCACCGCCATCGTCGGCCCGCCGGGGCGGGAGTTTTACGTCGCCAATGATGCAATCTATCTGTGGACCTATCCGGTTTTTGACGGCCAGTATCGCAGCCACCATGCGGCGCGATGTGAGACCAATCCGGCCAATTTCGCCGCCGCCGCGCCAGCCGCGCTCTATCAGATCCCGTTAAATGGCGGGGCGCCCACAGCGCAATTCATCGCGGGCCGCCCTTACGATCAGCTCTCGATGGATAGCGATGGCCGCGCCTTTCGCGCGCTCAGCGTCTGGCAGGATTTGCGCTGCATCACTTGGGCCAACGCGCCGGCGCAATTGCCGCTCCGCTATGTCTCTGCGCCGCTCTCGGGCTTTTCGGCCAAGCCTGAACCGATCGCCGAGCGGCGCTACACGCGTTTGCCTGACGTTGGCGTCGCCATCGAAAACCGCTTCACTAGCGGGCATTTGGTCTATAGCGGCCGCGCCGCCTATGATTCATCAGCGCCAGAGCCGCGCGAGGGCCCGCGCCCTGAAGCGCGCATCGTCGCTGTCCCGCTCGATGCGCCGGAGAATTACGCGATCCTTTCCGCCCCGCATGACGCGCTGCGCGTCGAGCGGGTGGGGGAGAATGCGATCATCACCGGCTATCGCGACGCGCGCGGGCTCTCAGTGTCGCTGATCGATTTAAGCGCCGCGCCGCGCATCGCCTCAACAATTCTGCTGGCCGATCGGTTTGAAAGCGAGGGCCGCTCCCACGCCTTCAACGCCGCCATCGATCCCGACGGCTCAGGCCTCATGGGCCTGCCCACGGAGATGCGCCGCGCTGAAAGCGGGCGCTGGTGGTGGCGCAGCGGCGGCTCTGACGTGAGCTTTATCTCCCTTGCAGATGGCGCGCTTGCCGATCAAGGCTATATCCGCGGCACAAGCCCGCGCGCGGAAAGCTATCAGTGCGAGGTCTCCTGCATTGATTGGTACGGCAACACGCGCGCGCTGTTCATCGCTGGGCGCATCTTCGCGCTTTCCGGCACGGAGTTGATCGAGGGCGTGCTCACAGAACGCGGGATGGGCGATCTCGCCCGCGTGAACCTCACCGAGCCGGTCCAGCGCTAGAACTTTTGATGAAGCATCATCTTATCGAAGAACCGGCATCCACTTCTTCGGATGATGC
>DAORMO010000298.1:0-2851 GCA_035440585.1 Terricaulis sp. | reverse complement strand
CGTAGAGAGCGCTTGGTTGGCGCCGGTGAGCTCGCTCACCATCGCTTGCAGGCGGCGCACCTCGCGCTGCGCTTGGATCAATTCATATTGGATGCGCTCATTTTCCGCGGTGGCTTCGCGGAGCTGGGTTTCCAACTCCTCGATGCGATCCTGGCGATCATCCGCCTGCCCGTATGAGGGCGGCGGCAATGGCGTCTGCGCGAGCGCGGCGGGCGCAAAAAGAAGGCCGGCCGCGGTGAAGATCACCGCGAGCCGGCGCAGGGTTTTGTTGGCCGATCGATCCATCATGGGCGAAACCTATCGTGTCCGCTCGGCCAAATTTTGACGCTTACGAGACAGCGCCGCTCACGATTTGGGTGTGGGCGTTGCGGTTCACGCTCCAGGCTTCTTCGTTCGAGCGCGCGTCCACCGGGTTTTCCTTGCCGTAGGACACGGTTTCAACACGGTTCGCGGCGACGCCCAGCGAGACGAGATAGTCGCGCGCGGCGGCGGCGCGGCGGGCGCCGAGAGCCAAGTTGTACTCGCGGGTGCCGCGCTCATCGCAATTGCCGGCGACGAGAATGCGCACGCCCGGATATTGGCGCAGCCAAGCGGCCTGGCGCTCGAGCACCGAGCGCGCTTCGGCGCTGAGGCCGTAATCGTCATAGCCGAAGAACACCCGATCACCGACCGAAACGCGGAAATCTTCAATCGAACCCGCGACCGGGCCAGACGGCGCAGGCGTGGGCGCGGGCGTCGGCGCAGGCGTGGGCGTCGGGGCCGGTTCGGGCGTGCTGGCGCAAGCAGCCAGGAACGCCCCGGCGACGAGAGCGACAAGAATATTACGCATGATAAATCTCCCCTAGACGCGCGCGAGGCGCGCTTTTCCCAAACTGAATGCAAATCCTACCGACGCGGTTCCTATCCCGCAATCATGTTCCGTTCGAGGCGGCAACCCCAAAAGCGACCGAATTCACCACGTTTCTAAGGCAAAAGCGGTGACCAGGCCGGATCTGAGGCATCTGTTTGCGTTTCAACCTGCCGCAAATTGCGCCCCGTGAGATCGACCGACCAAAGCCGCGCGCCCTCACCGCGCCCTTCGCGGAAGAACATGATCACTCGCCCATTGGGCGACCAAGTGGGCGCTTCGTCCAGATACGACTCCGTCAGAATCCGCTCACCCGAGCCATCGGGGCGCATCACGCCAATGGCGAAACGCCCGCCCGATTGCCGCGTGAACGCGATGAGATCCCCGCGCGGGGACCACACGGGCGTCATATAGCGCCCTTCTCCGAAGGAAATGCGACGCTGGCCCGAGCCATCGGCGTTCATCACATAAAGCTGCGGGCTGCCGCCGCGATCGGAGTTGAACACAATGCGCGCGCCATCGGGCGAATACGAGGGCGAGGTGTCGATCGAAGGATGATTGGTGAGGCGGCGGCGCTGCCGGTCACGCAGGTTCATCGAGAAGATTTCGGCGTTGCCATTCAAATCCAGCGTGAACACCACGCCCTGCCCATCAGGCGAAAAGCGCGGCGCGAACGTCATGCCGGGGAAATCGCCCAGCACCTCGCGGCGATTGGTTTCGAGATTGTAGAGGAACACGCGCGGCGCGCCCGTCTCGAAACTCATATAGGTGATCATCTGCGTGGAGGGCGAAAAGCGCGGCGTGAGCACGCGCGCTTCGGGGCCTGTCAGGAAGAAGGGATTGGCCCCATCCTGATCCATGATCATCAGCCGCTTGATGCGGCGCGTGCGCGGCCCGCTTTCGGAGACGAACACGATGCGCGTATCGAAATAGCCCTGCTCACCGGTGAGCTGCTGATAGATTTCATCAGAAATCTTATGCGCGATGCGGCGCCAATTATCCGGCGTGGTGCTGAATTGGCGGCCCGTCATCCATTGCTGGGCGAGCACGTCCCACAAGCGGAACTCAATGCGGATGCGCCCATCCGGCAGGGGCGTGACTTGGCCGACGGCCAACGCTTGCGCATCAATGATGCGCCAATCGGGAAAGCGCGGCGGCACTTCAAGCGCCGTGATGCGCTCGATAAAGGCGCTGGGCGGGATCGGGCGGAAGAGCCCCGAGCGATCGAGATTGGCGCGGATCACGCCGGCGACATCCCGGCCCACCTGCTCGGCGGCGGGGTTCGCGCCCAGGAAATCCACCACCGCGATCGGCATCGGGTTGAGGTGGCCTTGATCCACGTCCACGCGCAGCTGCGCCGCGGCGGGCGCGGCAAAGCCGATTGCAGCGAACGCGCACACAAGCGCGGCAAGCAGCGTTCTGATCTTGCGCATCGGGCTCATCCTTCCTTTTCCGGCGCGCGCATCATTGGCGACGCCCGAACCTGATTTCTTGTTCCCGCCAAATCTCGAAATGCTCACCCACGATGGGATCTTCGGCCAGCGGATAGGGATCGCATTGGCGCACCGCGCGCAAGGCGCGGTTCACCGCTTCGTTCATCGGCGCATCAAAGGTGTAATTGCGCGGGCTGATCACGCGCGGCTGGCCGTTCAGCGTGCCGTTGCGGTTGAGCTGAAAGCCCACCACCACAATCAGCCGCTCCGGATCTGGCAGATCATCCGGCAAGCGCCAGCAGCGCTGCAAGTGCCGATCCACCAGCGAGCGGGCGCGATCTTCGATCGAGGCGCGTTCGGCCGTGCCAAGGCCGGCGCCGCGCTGATTGCGATCGGCGGGCGCGCCTTCTTGCTGGCGCTGGCCGGGCTGGCGCTGCTTATCAACGAGGCCGGAAATATCGGAGAGATCAAATTCATCGCGCGGGCGCGGCTGCGGGCGCGGCGGGGTCGGCTGCGGCGTTGGCGCGGGCGCAGCTTCGGGCGGCGTGGGCTCGGCCGGGGAATCGGCGGG
>DAORMO010000297.1:415-2897 GCA_035440585.1 Terricaulis sp. | reverse complement strand
TAGCGCAGATTTCTGACACGCACGTTCGCGCCGATGATGGCGGCGCGGCGGCCAAGGCGATGGCGCGCGCGATCGCGCAGGCGGCCGATTATGCGGTCGATCTCATTTTGCTCACCGGCGATCTCGTCAATGACGCGCGCGCCGATGAATACGCCGCGCTGGCGGCGGCCCTGACGGATCTGCCGGCGCCGATGTTTCTCATGCCTGGCAATCACGATGATCGGGGCCAGATCCGCGCGCATTTCCCGCACGCAGGCTATTTGCCGGCCGAAGGCCCGCTCTCTTACACGATCGAAGGCTATCCGCTGCGCATCGTGATGTTGGATCAAACCGTGCCGGGCGCGGTGCATGGGGAAATCACCGCCGCGGACGCTGATTGGCTGGATCAAACTCTCGCCGCCGCGCCGGATCAGCCCACCATCGTGGCGCTGCATCATCCGCCGTTCGCCACGCATGATCTGCTGTTCGATAAAATCGGACTGCATAATGGCGCGGCCTTCAGTGCGGTGATCGGCCGGCATCGGCAGGTCCTGCGCGTGATCTGCGGGCATCATCACCGCTTCGCCGTCGGGCAAGCCGCACACGCGCCGGTGGTGATCGCGCCATCCACCTCCTGGGCCTATGGCCTCGCGCTGCACGATGGCCAGCCGATCGCGCCGAAAACGCAGGAGCAGCCCGGCTGGGTGCTGCACGCCTGGACAGCCTCCGGCGGGCTTGCCTCGCACATGATCGGGCTTTGAGCTTTTGCGGAACACAGAATAAGGGCCGGATCTGCCGATCCGGCCCTTTCTGCGGTGGCGCCTAGGCGGGGGGAGTTAGGTCGGCGCCGGTAATGAAACGTGGGCGCCGGCATTGGGTTCCGGGCGGCGCAAAAGAATTTTTCGGGGCGCGCGCAACGCAGAAGGCGCCGGCGGCCTTTCGACCGCCGACGCCGCCAGCAAACCCCAATCCGTTGGCCAGCCCCCGCTGACCAGGAGAGCAAATCGCCTCGCGCTCTTGAGCGCAAGCGCGCTTGAGGTGCGCGGCGTGTTTCGCGCCAGCGTGCTGCTTCAAAAGCCACAGCGCGAAAACGAAAAGCTCTAGCCGTGTCCATGCGAATTTGCGCTATAAGCGCCGCTACAAAATTCGCGGAGCCGAAACGTAATGAAGACCAAAGCTGCGGTGGCGTTTGAAGCCAAGAAGCCGCTCGAGATTGTTGAGCTTGATCTTGAAGGGCCGAAGGCTGGCGAAGTGCTGGTGGAAATCAAAGCCACCGGCGTGTGCCACACCGATGCGTACACGCTTGATGGTTTAGATAGCGAAGGCATCTTCCCGTGCGTGCTTGGCCATGAAGGCGCAGGCATCGTGCGCGAAATCGGCGCGGGCGTCACTGGCGTTGCAGTCGGCGATCATGTGATCCCGCTTTACACGCCCGAATGTCGCCAATGCAAAAGCTGCCTCAGCCGCAAAACCAATCTCTGCACGGCCATCCGCGCTACGCAAGGCAAGGGCGTGATGCCCGATGGCACGTCGCGCTTTTCCTACAAGGGCAAGCCGGTGGTGCATTATATGGGCTGTTCTACGTTTTCGAATTTCACCGTGCTGCCAGAGATCGCTGTGGCGAAAATCCGCAAGGACGCGCCGTTTGAAAGCGCCTGCTATATCGGCTGCGGCGTCACCACCGGCGTGGGCGCGGTGGTGAACACCGCGCAAGTGGAGCCGGGCGCGAATGTCGTGGTGTTCGGGCTTGGCGGCATCGGGCTCAACGTGATCCAGGGCGCGAAAATGGTCGGCGCCAATATGATCGTGGGTGTGGACATCAATCCCGCGCGCGAAGAATGGGGCCGCAAATTCGGCATGACGCATTTCGTCAATCCGAAAGAGATCAGCGGCGATGTGGTGGCGCACCTGGTCGAGCTCACCGGCGGCGGCGCCGATTACACGTTCGATTGCACGGGCAACACCACAGTGATGCGCCAAGCGCTCGAAGCGTGCCATCGCGGCTGGGGCGAAAGCATCATTATCGGCGTGGCCGAAGCGGGGAAGGAGATCTCCACCCGCCCGTTCCAATTGGTGACAGGCCGCGTCTGGAAAGGGACTGCGTTTGGCGGCGCCCGCGGCCGCACTGATGTGCCGAAAATCGTCGATTGGTACATGGACAAGAAAATCGAGATCGACCCGATGATCACCCACAAACTGCCGCTGGAGCGCATCAACGAAGCGTTCGACCTGATGCACAAAGGCGAGAGCATTCGCAGCGTCGTGGTGTTCTAACCAAAACTAAGTTCCCGATTCCGCCGCCGTTCATGTAAGCCTTGTTAGGCTTGCGGCGGAATCATGGGGAAGGTTATGGCGAAGGCGCGGTTTTGGCGGTTGATGGCGGCGGCTTCGGTCGCGGCGTTGCTGGCGGCCTGCGCCACGCCTCCGCCCACCCCGGAAGAGCTTGAGTTTCGCGCCTGGGAAGATGCGCGCCGGCGCGACGATCCCTTGGCTTACCAAGCCT
>DAORMO010000297.1:0-236 GCA_035440585.1 Terricaulis sp. | reverse complement strand
AAGCCGATGCGCGCCGCGCCGCCTTGGCCGCGCCGCGCCTGGCGCGGGAAGAGCAGGCGGCCTGGGAGCACGCGGCCCGCACCGATCGCATCGAAGCTTACGAAGAGTTTCTCGAGCGCTGGCCCGCCGGGGCCAATAATGAAGAGGCGCGCGATCGGCTTGGCTATTTGTGGAGCACTGATGAGGGCGCCTGGGTGCGGGCGCGTCGGCTCCATTCGCCGGGCGGGTACGCCGAT
>DAORMO010000296.1:0-2929 GCA_035440585.1 Terricaulis sp. | reverse complement strand
CCGGTTGTGCTGTTTGAATAGCGTTAGAGCTTGAACGCGCCGCTTTGAATCTCGGCGTAAAGCGCTGGCGTGATCGGCGTGTACTCGTTCTTTTCCGGGTGCAGGAAATAGAGCGGATGCTCGATCTTCGCGGGATCGAAGCCATCGCTGACGAGATCGACCTTGCGATATTTGAACGTGCCGGTGGTTTCGGCCATCGGCTGCAAACGAATGAAAATCGGCCGCGCATAAGCCGGCAGCTCGCGCGCGAGGAATGCCGGCAAGCCAGCGAGATCGAATTTTTCGCCGGGCGTGATTGCCGCCATCCCGGCGCGGCCATCGAGCTTATCGACGCTCGCGCCATAGACGATCGCTTCTTCTACGTGCGGATAGCGCGCCAGCGCTTCGGCCACCTCGGTGGTGGAAACATTCTCGCCCTTCCAGCGGAAGGTGTCGCCGATGCGATCGACGAAATAGAAATAGCCTTCCTTATCTTGCCGCATCAGATCGCCGGTGCGAAACCAGGCGTCGCCTTTTACAAACGCATCGCGCAGCACTTTGCGTTCGCTGGCGGATTTATCGGCGTAGCCGGAATAGCCGCTGCGCGCTTGGCTTTGGTTGATAAGACCGATGGTTTCGCCCACCTCGCCGGGCGGGCATTCGATGCAGAATCCATCTGGCCCGCGCACCGGCTGCTCTGTTTCCACATCAAAGCGCACGAGGCGGAAGGTGAAGCTTTTGCGCAAGTAAAATGGCACGCGCCCAATCGCGCCGGGCTTGCCATCGAAATTGAACATCGAGACATTGCCCTCGGTTGAGCCATAGAACTCAAGCACGCTCGGCACGTTGAAGCGGGTTTGGAATGTCTCCCACACGTCAGGCCGCAGCCCGTTGCCGAAGGCGAGGCGCAAGCGGTGCGTGCGCTCATTCGGCTGGCTGGGATGGTTGGCGAGATAGCGGCAGAGCTCACCGATATAAACGAACATGGTGCAGCCATGTTCGTTCACATCGTCCCAGAAATGGGAGACGGAGAATTTCCGCCGCAGCGCGATCGTGCCGCCGCGCAGTAAGGCCGCGCCCACGCCGCAGAGCCCGCCTGTGGAATGATACAGCGGCAGCGCGCAATAGAGCACGTCCTCTGGCTTTGCGTTCGTCGCGCCCGCAAAGGCGCGCATATAGAGCTGCGCGCGGCTGTGCGTGATCTTGGCGGCTTTCGGCAGGCCGGTGGTGCCGGAGGTGTAAATGTAAAGCGCCACCTCGCGCGCTTTGATGCCCGCGCGGCGTGCGCGCGGCGGGCGGGGCGGGGCCTCGCCGCTTTTGAGATCGAGCGCGCTTTGGCCTTCGCCGGGCGCGCCATCGATCAGCCAGGTTTGGATCGGGCGCGGCAAGCCGGCGCGGATGGTGGCGAGGGCTTCAACAGTTTCCGCATCGGTGATGACGTGATCGGCGCCCGAGATTGAAAGGCAATGCGCAAGCGCCGCGCCCGTCAAGTTGTTGTTGATCAGCGCCGTCGCCACCCCGGCTTTGGCGAGCCCCATCCAGGCGGGCACATATTCAGCGCGGTTGGGCAGCAGCAGCGCCACGGTGTCGCCGCGCTTGACGCCCGCCGCATCGGCCCACGCCGCGAAGCGATTGGCGAGTGCTTCAAGATCAGCATAGGTGTAGCGCGCGCCTTCAAAGATCAGCGCGGTGCGGTCGCGGAAGCGATCGACGGCGTTCTCAAAATCGTCGCAGATCAGAACATCTGAATCAGGGCTGATCTCGCGCACGGCGGCGAGGGTGCGGCCAAGGCCGGTTAGAAACCGGAGATCGCGTCCAATGCGGCTGAAGAAGCTCATGCGCTCCAAGGTAGTGGTGTTTGCCGCGCGTGCAAATGGGACACTAGCGCGCGAGATCGGCTTCCGCCGCGATATAGCCGAAGCTGGCCCAATCGCTGCGCGTGAGAATGGCGCGCATGGCCGCGTGCGCTTCAGTGCGGCGGCCTTCGATCAGCGCTTGCGCCGCAAGCCCATAGGCGATGGCCGCCGATTGCGGCGCGGGCGCGCCTTCTTCGGCTGTGTCGCATGCGCCCTGGCCGCTAAAGCAGAGCGTGAGCCAGAAATACGCGCTTTCTTCGTGCACCGGCCAATCTGGCTGGATCGGCGCAAGCGCGGCCTTCGCCGCTTGCAGGTTCCCGCTGCGCGCCAGCGCCAGATAGAGCCAATAGCGCGCCGCCACCGCCGCATCCGCATTCGCCGCCAGCGCTACCGCGCCTTGGAACACGCGCGCGGCGGTTGGGAAATCACCGCGCAGATAATGCGCCAGCCCCAGATGGTAGGCGATATTGCCCTTGAGCGTGGAGGTGGGCGTGTTGGCGGTGTTGGGCAGCCCATCGGGCTCGATCTCATCGGGGCTGTGCGCTGTCATCGCTTCGGCGCGGGTGAGCGTTGTGATGGCGTCATCAAGTTGTCGCACAGTGATGAAGCGATGGCCGAGATGGCGCAGGAAGCGCGGATCCTCAGGAAAGCGCGCGGCGCCATCCTCGAACGCGGCGATCGCTTCGCGGTAGCGGCCAAGATAGCCGAGCCGACGGCCGATCCAGATCGCGGCGTCGGCCATTTGCTGCGGGTGCTGTGGCGTGTCTATCGCGCGTGCTTGCGCCAGCAGCCCTTCCTGCTCAGCGATGAAGGCATCCGGCAGAGCGGGGCGCGTGAGCGCGCGGCCATCGAAGGCAATCGCTTCCGCGCCGGCGGGCGGCGGCGTTGCGGGCGCGGGCGCAGCCGTTGCGCAACCGGCGAGAAGGAGAGCTGCAATCAAAGCCCGCATCATATTTGCCCTATCAGCACCGCGCGCACGGCGGCCAGCAATTCTGTTTCATCAAACGGCTTGCGCAGCAGCGTTGGCCGCGCGGCGGAAGCCTCCAATCGATCTGCATCCGCATAGCCGGAAACGATCAGCACGCGCAGCCCTG
>DAORMO010000295.1:0-2943 GCA_035440585.1 Terricaulis sp. | reverse complement strand
CGCTGATCGTGTGGGCTAGTCTCTGGCTGGTGCGGCGTTGGGATGGGCTTAAGCATCGCTGGCTGATCGTCGCCGCGCTTGGCCTCTTCGAGCTTGCCTATTGGGCCAATATCTACGCTTGGTTTGTGGAGCCGAACCGGCTCGTCATCCGCGAAGTAGAAATCGTCAGCCCGCATTGGCAGGGCGCGCCGCTCACCATCGCCGCCATCGCCGATACGCATGTCGGCGGGCCGCACGTGGACGCAGCGCGCATGGGGCGCATCGTGCGCCGCGTGAACGGCCTTCGCCCCGATCTCGTCGTGCTGCTGGGCGATTACGTCAACGGCCATGCGCCGGAAGCGGAACGCAGCGGGCGCGAGCAGCAGGAAATACTCGCCGCCTTCGCGTTGCTCGATGCGCCGCTCGGCGCTGTCGCCGTGATCGGCAATCACGATGTCTGGTACGATCGCGCCAGCATCACCCAGGCATTGCAAGAGGCCGGCATCGCCGCGTTGTGGAACAGTAATGTCGTCATTCCGCGCGCGGGCGGCGATGTCGTCATCCTCGGCCTCGAAGATGATATGACCAGCCACCCCGATTTCGCCGCCGCGCGCGATGGCGCCCCTCGCGGCGATACGCTGGTGCTCTCCCATTCGCCCGATCCATTCGCCGATGCGCCGCATGGCGATTTCGCGCTCATGCTCGCCGGCCACGGCCATTGCGGGCAGGTGACGATCCCGCTGATCGGTCGTCCGATCCTGCCGCTGCGCCATAGAAATTATGCGTGCGGGCTGATCGAAGAAAGCGGCGCGGCGATGTTTGTCTCAGGCGGCGTCGGCACCAGCATTTTGCCGGTGCGCTTCCTCAATCCGCCGGAGATCGTGCTGATCCGCTTGCGCGGCGCGCAGCGCTAAAGCGCCAGCCAATTGGCGACTTCGCCACTGGCGATCTGGCGAGCCTTAAGCGCTCGCCGGCTCTTCGCCGATGCCAAACAGCGCAAAGCCGCGCCGCTTCGGCGCCTGGCGCTTGAAGATCTCGCGCGCTTCAAACCATTGCAGCACCAGCGATGAAACCTCCGGCGCTTCAGGCTCGCCCACCAGCCAATGGCTCATCGCGCTGAATTCATGAAAGTGCGCTTGCCCGGTGGGGAAGCGCGCGATCACGCGCTGCACGGTGGAGGATGAATTGACCCGATCGCGCCCGCCGGCGATGCCCAGCACGGGCGCTGCGATGCGATAGACAGGCGCTTGGCTCGCGGTGGCGTGGTCGGTCCACCATTGCACCGTCTCGCGGATCACGCGCCCGCTCTCGGGTACAAAGCGCGCGAACGCGCGGCGCGCATCTTCGCGCGCGAGCCGGTCAAGCGTTGTCGCGCGCGCGATGCGATAATCGGGCGGCACAGGCCGGCGCCAATAATCGCCAAGAAAATTGAGGCCAAAGTGATTGGAGTGCTCATCCAACGTCGTCGGCGGCACGCCCCATGGCGCTGACGGCGCCAACAGCACAAGCCCGGCCACAGGCGCTTGCATCGCCGCCAATTGCACAACCAGCCCGCCCAGCGAATGGCCCACCAGCACAGGCGGCGCGCGCAAATTCTTCACGTAATGCCCGACAGCGTTGGCGTAATCCTTGAGCCCAACCTGCGCCAGCGCTTCAAGATCAGCGCCGCGTTCATGGTGCGGAAGATTGGGCGCATGCGTTTCAAAGCCCGCGGCCTCGAACGGCTCGCGGAATGCATCAAACGCCCACCCGCCGCAGAACGCGCCATGCACGAACACGACAGGCGATTGGTTTGCACGTTTCACGTCAGGCCCGCCATCGCGGCGCCCTTCGGGCTCACAAACATATTATCCCCCAACGCTGTATTTTTTAAATCGCTGCGCCACCACCTCATAGGTCGCGCGCTTGAATGGTATCACAAGGCCCGGCGCAGTCTCTAATGGCGCCCAGCGCCAATCGCTAAATTCCGGCGTATGTGTATCAAGTCTGATATCAGAGTCGCGCCCTTTGAATCGGAACGCAAACCATTTCTGCCGCTGGCCGATGTAACGTCCGCGCGATGAGAGATTTTTGCGCACGTTGGTGGGGAATTCGTAGGTCAGCCAATCTGCCGTTTCTTCAAGCAATTCGACGTGTTCCGGGCGCACGCCGATCTCTTCCTCCATTTCCCGAAACGCAGCTTCCGTAGCGGATTCGCCCTTATCCATGCCCCCTTGCGGCATTTGCCACTGATAGGCGCCTTCCGTTCCGGCACGTTTGCCTAAAAAAACCAAGCCTTCACGGTGAAACAAGGCAAGGCCGACATTGGGGCGATAGCGACGCAAATCTTGCGGCGTTGTCATCGGCGCTGGCGTGCGTTGAGCACGGCGGAGGCGGGCGCCAATTGATAGCCGCGCTGCTCAATATCACGCGCCCAACGGCTCACCTGCTCCATGGTGACAGGATAGGCAAAGCCCGCGCCGATCGCGCTCTGATTCTGCAACGCCAGCGCTTCGAGATTGAGCAATTGCTCATCGATCGCGGAGGCGTCGCGGCGCGCATCGATGATGCGGTCCGCGGCGGTGTTCGGCAAATTCGCGCGCGTGGCTTCCATCGATAGCGCGGTGCGCTGGCCGATGCCGGAGGTGATGAACGCAAGCCCGCGCCGCTGCAGCGCCTGCGTGATCGGCTGCGAGGCTTGCGCCGAAGCGGCAAAGCGCGCGCCCTGATAATTGGTGACGCCGAAATAGCCGGAGCTGCGCGAGAGCAAGAGCTCAAGCCGCGTGACGTTCTGCTGCGCCGAAAGCGTAGAGAGCAGTGCTTGCGGGCCAGTATCGTCCGCCTCCGGGTCGAACGGCTCCATCGGCAATTCAAGCAGCACCTCATGGCCGCGCGCGCGCGCGCGATCCACCCATGTCTGCAAATCCGCCACGTACGGCACGAAAGAGAGCGTCACCTCCGGCGGCAATTCATCGATCGCCTGCT
>DAORMO010000294.1:0-3053 GCA_035440585.1 Terricaulis sp. | reverse complement strand
CCTTCACACGCTGAAACTCCCGACCACGCCCCGCGCCCCTGAACGCGCGATCCTCGACGGCGTGCAGCAGATCCTGCGCCACCGGATGCGCCGGCGCGCGCAGCGCGATGGTGCCAAGGCCCGCGCACGCAAGCTCAGCCACGCTGCTCTCGGGCAAACGCTCGGCCACGAGCGTCAGCGGGCCGGGCCAGAACGCTTCGGCCAGCGCGCGCGCGCGCGCGGGCAGCTTGGCGTGGCGCTCTGCCTCTTTCAGGCCAGGCACATGCGCGATCAGCGGATTGAAGCTGGGCCGGCCCTTGGCTTCGTAGATGGCGGCCACTGCGCGCGGATTGGAAGCGTCGGCGCCAAGGCCGTACACCGTCTCAGTCGGGAACGCGACGAGCCCGCCTGCGCGCAAAATCTCCGCCGCTTTTTCGATGCTCATGGCGCGCGCGCAGCCACCACGCGGACTTGGATCGTCACATTCGGGCCGATCATGTCATCGCCTTCGGCGCCTGCGCCGATGCCGAAATCGGCGCGGGCGATGGCAAGGCTGCCTTCCATCGTGGCGCGGTCGCCCTCGATCGCCAGCGTGAACGGCAGGGAAACGCGGCGGGTGACGCCCTTGATGGTCAAATCCCCGCGCGCCTCATAGCCGCTCCCGCGCGCCACGATCTCACGCGTCACGAACGTGGCGCTTGGGCTTGCCGCGCTGTTGAACCAGGCGGCGGTGGGCAGCGTGTTGTTGTGATAGGCGACAGCGGTGTTCACCGAGGCGGTTTCGATCGTCACGTTGGCGCGCGAAGCAGGGAGGTTTTCCGGATCGAAGCGGATGTCGGCGCGCCAGCGGGTGAAGCGCCCGTTCATCGGCGTTTCGCCGCTTTCATCGGAATAGACGTAAGTGAAATTCACCGCGCTCGCGCCCGCATCGACGCGCCAAGCCGGCGGCGCGCCCGGCTCACCTGGCGCGGCGGGCGTTGCTTCCGCAGTTTCAATCGGCGTCTCGCCTGCAGCCGTATCTGGGGCGGCGGGCTCTGCGATTTCGATCGAGGATTGATGTTGCGGCGCGCTTGCGGCGGATACATAGCCGGACACCGCAAACAAAGTCGCCGCCAGCGCAATGCCGGCGAGCCCAAGCCCCACGCCCAGCACGGCGAGCCGCTGCGGGTTCTTCGGCGGCGGCGGGCTGCCATCCAGCGGGCGCAGGCCGGGGATCATGTGCGTGAGCACGTTGTCTTTATCGAAGAGGTGATGTTTCAGCGCCGCCCCAACATGCAGCGCCACAAGCACAAGCGCCGCCCACGCCATCAGCGAATGGGCGCTCATCGAAGCTTGCGCCACGCCTGCGCGCACATCTTCGGCCGCGCGTGAAAGCCCGAACAGGGCCGGCACCTGGAAGGTTCCGAAGAAATGCGTCGGCACGGCCAGCGATGAATTGTCGTGCAAAGACCAGCCGGCCGACACGAACACCCAGCCTGAAAGCGGCAGGCCGATCATCAGCGCGTAGAACGCCCAGTGCGTGGCCTTGGCGATAAGGCGTTCCCAGGCCGGCATGTGCGCCGGCATCGGCGGAGGCGGATTGGCGATGCGCCAGCCGAGCCGCACAAGGCTCAGGATCAGCACGGTCAGGCCGATCGATTTGTGCAATTGGAAAGCGTTGTAGACGCCGCCGCTGGGATTGCCGGCGGCGATTTCGCCGCTCATCCACCAGCCCAGCGGGATCATGAAAAGGATCGCGGCCGCAATCGCCCAATGCAGAACGATCGCGACCGCGCTGTAGCGCTCCGACGAGGGTGTAGAAGCGCTCTCAGTCATGCTTAGTTCGCCGGCGCTTCGACGGGGCGGGTGAATTCCGCGCCGATCACGATGCGAACCTCGTCGCCCAGGCCATCGCCCGAACCCGGCGCCATTTCCGGATAGAGCGCAACGCCATAAGCGGCGCGCGAGATGGTGGCGACAGCTTCAAAACCGATCAGCGAGATCGGCGCGCCCATCGGGTGCTGCGCGTGCCCGCCAATATAAGTGACGTCAAAGGTCGCCGGATGGGTGACGCCTTTGATGGTGAGGTCGCCGGTGACGCGGCCGGTGTTCGGGCCCGTGCGCTCGGCGCTGGTGGACACGAACGTCGCGGTCGGGAATTGGGCGACGTCGAGCCACTCGGAATTCACGAGCTCAGCGTTGAAATCACGCCCGCCAGTGACGCCGGCAGGCAGCTGATTAAACGGCGTTGAAAGCGAGGTGATGTCCACGGTGGCGTTGATGGTGGAAGCGCCCGGATCTTCCGCGTTGAAGTTCAGCGCGCCCGAAACGCGGTCAAACCGGAAGGTGTAGAGCGAAGCGCCGAAATGCTTGACGCTGACATTCACCGTGGCGTGCGTCTGATCGATCGCGTACTCGCCCGACGGGGCGGTGATGGCGATGGGCGTTTCAGCCGGGGCGGTGGTTTCGGCGGGCTGCGAGCAGGCGGCCAGCGCAAGGGCCGCGCTGGCGGCGGCGATCGTCAAAAGTCTCATCAATGAATCTCCCCAGGAAGGAAGCCTCTCATGTAGAGCCGCCCACGGCTCTTTCTAGCGCACAAGTATGTAACCGCCTACTGGCGCACCAATTCTGTCTCGATCACGATTTGCACGGTATCGCCGGCAAAGCTCGCCCATTGCGTCACGCCCCATTGCGAGCGCTGAATTTCCCCGTGCGCGGAAAACCCCAGCACCTGCGCGCCGCCCCGCAGCGGATCCGCCGCCGCGCCGGCGAAGGATGCTTCAAGAACCAGCGGGCCGGTCTGCCCATTCATAGCAAGATCGCCGGTGATGCGCGCGCTGTTGCGGCCAGTGCGCTCGATCGCGGTGGCGGTGAAGCTGATGGGGCCGCCGCCGAGCGCGCGGGCGATCTGCCGGTCAAAGCCGCGATCGCCTTGCGCATTCAGCACGCCGGTGTTCACCGAATTGGCGTCGATCACAGCGCTAAGGCGCGAGCGCGCGGGGTCTGCTGGATCGAGCTCCAAGGCGGCCTCGATCGTATCGAAGCGCGCGGTGAACCAGGCCAGATCCATATGCCGGATGCGGAAGATCACGCTG
>DAORMO010000293.1:2113-3094 GCA_035440585.1 Terricaulis sp. | reverse complement strand
TTCGCGCTGCAGACGCTTGCGGGCCAGCTTGCGGGCGCGGCGCACGGCCTCGGCGCGTTCACGGGCGCGCTTTTCCGAGGGCTTCTCGAAATGGTTGCGACGCTTCATTTCACGGAAGGTGCCTTCGCGCTGCATCTTCTTCTTCAGCGCCTTCAACGCCTGGTCGACGTTGTTATCGCGGACAAAAATCTGTACCAGGGCTCTTCTCCCGAGCGGAAAATCTAGCAAATCTTGGAGCCTTCGGCGCCTCATAGCGCTTGCGCGCCTCAAGGCCTGCCTCGTGCGAGGGGCGGGAGATAGCAAACCCTTAAGCGGCTGTCCACCGGAACCGGGCATCCCCTGGCGGTTGTTTGCAGGGTTTTTATCCCGCGCAGCCGGGCCGCATTGCAACCGGACGCGCCCGGTTTAGACTCTCTGGCATGACAGCCCCCTCCGCCCGTTTCCGCGCCCGCCTGCTGGACGCCTTCGCCCCCCTCGCCGCCGCGCAGGGCTGGACGGAGGCCGCCTTCAACCAGGCCGTGAAAGACGCCGGCCTCAGCGAAGGGGAGGCGCAGCTGGCTTGCCCCAAAGGCGCGTTCGATCTGTTTGACGCGTTCGCCGCACGCGCGGATGCGGCGATGCTTGAAGCGCTGGCCGCGCTTGATCTTGAGAGCATGCGCATCCGCCAAAAGGTGCGCGCCGCCGTGCAGCTGCGGCTTGAAGCGCAAGCGCCGCACAAATCCGCCGCCCGCGCCATGACGCGTGCGCTCGCCCGGCCCGATCGCGCCCCGGAAGCGGCGCGGTTGCTGTGGCGCACCGCCGATCACATCTGGCGCGCGCTGGGCGATACCTCGACCGATGAGAATTTCTATTCCAAGCGCACGATCCTTTCCGGCGTGCTCGCCAGCACCTATGCGCGCTGGTTTGCCGATGAGAGTGAAGATCACGAAGCCACCTGGGCGTTTCTCGATGATCGCATCAGCAATGTGATGCAATTTGAGA
>DAORMO010000293.1:0-2099 GCA_035440585.1 Terricaulis sp. | reverse complement strand
AGGCGCGCTTCAAGCCGCTGGGCGCGGCCGCGCAAGCGGCTGTCGGCGTCGCCGCGCGCTTTCGCTATCCGGGCCGCTAACGAATTTAGCTTGCGGCGTATGTTCCCCGCGGCATGATGTACGCATGAATGCGCGCGCTTTCGTGGCCGATCTCGCGGCCCGCCGATGACCACGCAGGCGCGGATTGAGCGCGCACAGCTTCTCATGTTGGACGCCATGGTCGATCCCGCGCGCTGGGACGCGGCGCTGCTCAGCTATGCGGAGGCGTGCGGCGGGCATGTCGGCCAATTGCTCTCGCTTGACGGGGATCGCCTGCCCACGGGCCATTGGCTCGTCGGCGTGCCTGAAGATTTCGGCCAGAAGATTATCGATTACGACTTGGGCGCCCCGGAAGTGAATCCGCGCTTCCGCATGGGGCTGGAAGCGCAATTGCTTCGGCCCGCAGCCGATCAGGATTATCTCACTGCTGAAGAGCGCCGCACCCATCCCGTCTACAACGAATTGTACGATCCGTACGATCTTTCGTACTCATCGCTTGTGGTGCTCAAGCGTGATGAAGAGGCGCTGATCCGCGCGTCGATCACGCGTTCGCGCAAGCAGGGGCCGCTGGATCAAGCGGCCTTCCGTGCATTCAACAAACTCACGCCGCATCTGCATGCGGCGGTGCGCGCGCAATTGGCGCTGCAACGGGCGCAAGGGGCGGCCGCCTTACAATCGCTTGAGGCGGTGCGGCAGGCGGCGTTTTTGCTGAACGATTTCGGGCGCGTTGTTGGAATGACGTCAGCGGCCGAGGCGCTGCTTTCGGCTTGCGCTGTGCTGCAGATCATAGGTGGCAAGCTGCGCTTTCGCACCCCGCCAGATCAGGCCGCGTTCGATGCCGCGCTCGGGCCGCTGATGCGCGCGCTCGGCTTTGGCGCGGTGATCGCGCCGGGGCCGATCCAGCTTGCAAGCGCGCCGATCGTGGTGGAGCTGCAGATGCTGCCGCGCCACCGCCTTGGTCTCGCCAGCGGCCCCGCCATGATCGTGATTTTGCGTGAGGCGCGCGCCGGTGAGCGCGCAAGCGCCGTGCGCAGCGCCTATGGCCTCACCGCGGCGGAGGCCGAAATTGCGCTTGCCCTCGCTGAAGGCCAGCGGCTTCAGCACATCGCGGCGCGCCGTGATGTGAAGCTTGAAACCGTGCGCTCGCAGCTGCGGGCGATCTTCGGGAAAATGAACGTGCGCCGCCAGGCGGAGCTTGTGGCCAGGTTGCGGCGCTTCGGCTTCGGAGAGCAATAACGCGGGGCTTGGAGGAGGCTCCATGGCGGTTTCGCCGTAGCGGCGGCTTCACCAGTGCGCCCGCCCCCAAGCCCCTTAAGAGAGAGGGTACAATTTACACTTGCACGCGCGCGCTAGGGGCGCATCATGCATTTAGATGATGCCGGCAACACCTTCGGCGCGCTCTGCATGAGCGCGCAGGCCCACGCCGCCAGCGCGCGCGCGCTTTTGCTCGAAGCCTCGCTCGATCCCTCGCGCTGGGAGGCCGCGCTTGGCGCCTTCGCGCACGCGTGCGGCGCGCGCACGGGGCAGCTGATCGCCATGGATCGTGAGCGCGAGCTTATCGGCCATTGGCTGGCCGATGCGCCCGAAAGTTTCATGGAAGAGATTGAAGAGTTCGGCTTCACAGATCCAGGCCGCAATCCGCGCATCCGCATTGGCCTTGCCGCGCCGCTTCACACGGCCGCCGCCGATCAGGATGTGCTCGACGCAGACGCCCGCCGGCGTTTCCCAATTTACGCCGGCCTTTATGAGCGCCACGATCTGCCGTTCAATTGCCAGGTGGTTTTGATGCGCGACGGTGAAAATTTCGTGCGCGCTTCGGTGACGCGCACGGCGGCGCAAGGGCCGCTCGATGCAGCGGCGTTCCGCGTATTTGAAAGCCTCATCCCGCATCTTGAATCGGCCGTGCGGATGCAAGCGAATCTGCACGACATGACGCAAGCGGCGGCGCTCACCACGCTGGATGCCGTCGGTGCGGCGGCGTTTTTGCTGAATGAGGCAGGGCGCGTGATCGGCCTTTCTGCGGCGGCTGAGGCTTACGTCGCCGCTGGGGCGGTGGTGCA
>DAORMO010000292.1:2811-3105 GCA_035440585.1 Terricaulis sp. | reverse complement strand
GGCGACGACCTCAACATAATAGACGCCAGCCGCAGGCTGGTTGATCGTGATTGTATCGTCCGTGGTGCCGGTGACGTTGGACATCCATTGGTAGGCTTCGTTGCCCTGGACGGAGGTGATCGAGCCAGAGCCGACATAAAGATCGAGATCCGCCGTCATGCCGGAAAGCGTGACTGTCACCGATTGCACGCCCGCTGGGATGCTGAAGCAGAAATAGCGCGCGTTTTCCGGATAGGACTGAGCGGCGGTGATTTCGCCGTGCGTCATGGCGCCGATCATGATCGGATTGGCGGG
>DAORMO010000292.1:0-2720 GCA_035440585.1 Terricaulis sp. | reverse complement strand
GAGCAACGCCAACGGCGCAGCTGCGAATGAAAGACGCATGGACCCCTCCTTGATGCTCACGCCGCCTTGGCGCTGAGCGCTGTATAGCGCTTCAGGTGATAATCAGCATTGCCAAATGTGGAATCCAGCATGGTCACGCGCTTGAAATAATGGCCCACGCGCATCTCGTCGGTGACGCCCATGCCGCCATGGATCTGCACCGCCGCCTGGCCGATGAAGCGCCCGGCGCGCCCGATCGAAACCTTCGAGGCTGAAACCGCCTTGGCGCGCTCAACATCGCTTTCGCCGAGCTTGAGCGTGGCGAGCAGCGCCATCGAGACGCTTTCTTCGGTGTGCATGAACATATCGACCATGCGGTGCTGCAGCACTTGGAAATCGGCGATCGCGCGGCCGAATTGCTTGCGGGTTTTGGCGTAGTCTTGCGTGGAGGACGTCATCATGCGCATGGCGCCGACGGCTTCGTGATTGTAGGCGGCGTTGGCTTCATCGACGAGGCGCTCGATCAGCGGCAGCGCGCCATCGACTGCGCCAAGCAAAGCTTCGGCGCCGACGCTGACGTTTTCGAGATAGACCTCCGCCGCGCGCGAGCCGTCCATGGTGGGATAGTCGCGCGTTGAAACGCCCTTAGCGTTTTTGGGCACGAGGAAAAGCGAAACGCCTTTCTCATCGCGTTGGCCGCCGGCCGTGCGCGCCGAGACAAGCAGATAATCGGCCTGCGGCGCGCCGAGCACCACGGCCTTTTGCCCGTTCAGCACATAGCCCGCGCCATCTTTCTTGGCGGTGGTGGAGACATCATTTAGCGCCCAGCGGCTTTTCGGCTCGGCTTGGGCGAACGCGATGATGCGCTCGCCACCGGCGATCGCTTCAAGGTGCGCGGCCTTTTGCGCGTCATCCCCGGCGGCCAGCAGCGCGCCTGCGCCGATGACGACGGTGGAGACGTAAGGCTCAACCACCAGCGCTTTGCCGAATTCTTCCATCACCACCGCGATGTCGATCGGCCCGCCGCCGAGGCCGCCGGCCTCCTCAGGGAGCGGCGCTGCAAGCAAGCCAAGCTCTGCGAACGTGGCCCAATTTTTCTTCCAGCCATCTTCGCTTTTGAGCGCCTCGCGGCGTTTTTCAAAATCGTATTGGCCGGCCGCCCATTTCGCGATCGAGTCGCGGAGCATGGATTGTTCTTCGGTGTAATCGAAATTCATGATTAGAGCCCCAGCACCATCTTGGCGATGATGTTGCGTTGGATTTCGTTGGAGCCGCCATAGATGGAGGCTTTGCGCCAGTTGAAATAGATCGGCGCGGCGGGGCCCGCATAATCGGGGCCGATGGAAAATTCATTGTCGCCAAGCCCGCGCGGGAAGGGCTGGGCGTAATTGCCGACGGCCTCGAGCGTGAGCTCAGTCAGCCGCTGCTGAATTTCCGTGCCGCGAATTTTCAGCAGCGAGCTTTCAGGCCCTGGCCCTTTGCCCGCCTGCTCACGCGCCAGCGTGCGCAGCTCCGTCATTTCCAGCGCTGAAAGATCGATCTCAAGCTGCGCCAGCTTGGCGCGGAAATCGGGGCTTTCGATGAGCGGGCCGCCATCATCGCCGATCTCGGCTTTGGCGATGGCTTTCAGCTTTTCGACATTGCGCTTGGAACGCGCCACCCCGGCAATGCCCGCGCGCTCATGCGCGAGCAGGAATTTCGCGCAGGTCCAGCCCTTGTTTTCTTCATAGATGCGCTGATCGACCGGGACTTTCACGTCCTCCAGGAAAACATCATTCACCTCGTGGCCGCCATCGAGCAGCTTGATCGGCCGCACGCTGACGCCAGGCGATTTCATGTCGATCAACAGGAAGGAGATGCCTTCCTGCGGCTTGGCTTCTGAATCAGTGCGAACGAGGAAGAAGCCCCAATCGGCGTATTGGCCGAGCGTGGTCCAAGTTTTTTGGCCGTTGACGATATAATAATCGCCTTCGCGCACGGCCTTGGTTTTTAGCGAAGCAAGATCAGAGCCTGCGCCCGGCTCTGAATAGCCTTGGCACCACCACACCTCGCCCGAGAGAATACCAGGCAAGAAGCGCTGCTTCTGCTCTTCTGTGCCGAACGTGTAGATCACCGGCCCAACCATCGAGACGCTGAACGGCAGCGGCGCAATGGTTTCAGCGCGCGCGTTTTCTTCAAGCCAGATATAGCGCTGCGTGGCTGTCCAGCCTGTGCCGCCATATTGGGCGGGCCATGCAGGCGCGGACCAGCCCTTTTTGCCGAGGATTTTGTGCCATGCGAGAAATTCCTCGCGGCTCAAATCCTCGCGCATGGCTTTGCCTTTAAGGTGCGCGGGATAATTTTGTTCGATGAAAGCGCGGACTTCGTCGCGGAACGCGACCTCTTCCGGCGAAAAATCTAGATTCATTTTATGGCCTGCCTTGCGCGCGCTTCCTCCTCGCGCGCTTTGCGCAGACTATAAAGCGCCGCGTGGGCCTATCAACTCAGCATCAGGAACGCGCTTGCCGCTACGGCGCCGCGTGGCGTCGGTGCGCGCCTCTGCGGTTTCGCGCTGCGCGCCGGCTTGACGCGAGGTGACGACGGACGGCGCAGCAACGGCGGTGGGCTCCACCCGCTCCGTGCTGCTGATCGCTGCGCGCGGCTCTTCGGCCTGGCAGGGCGAGACCTCATCAGCCGACGCAACGGAAGGCCAAGCGATGATGGCGAGCACGCCAACGGCTAGCACAGATCTCATATCCCTC
>DAORMO010000291.1:1328-3123 GCA_035440585.1 Terricaulis sp. | reverse complement strand
AGACCGCCCGTGTCGAACACGACGCCCTTGCCGACCAGCGTGACGCGCGGCCCGGCCGAACCAAGGCGAATGTCGATCAGACGCGGCGCGCGCGGCGAGGCGATCATTATCGCCATAGCGGATCTCAACCGTCGCCACCGTATCGTTCTCATTGATGATCGGCACGGCGCCGAGATCGAGCAGCGTCGTCAGCGTCGCGCGCGCGTTGAGCCAGCGGCGGCGGCGCTCGGTGTCATCAGGCGTCAGCAGCGCTTGCGCGACGGGAATGCCATGCCGCGCGAAGGCTTCCTCATAGGCGCCCATCAGCCGCGCCTGGCCGGCGGCGGCGGCGGCTTGCTTCTCTTCAAGCCGTGCGGATTTGGAAAGCCCCAGCACGCGCCGCCCCAGCGCGATCGCGCCGGAAGACACGATCACCACGCGCTGCCCGGCCTTGCGCGCCTCGGCCACGTCATCGGCCAGCGAAGCCAGCCACGCGCGCGCGGGCTGGCCGTCCTCGTTCACGAGCAGCGCCGAGCCGATCTTGAGAACAATGCGCCTAGCGGTGTGAAGCGGGCTCTGCATCGCGCCTTCATAGCGCTGATGGCGGCGAATGCGAGGGGCGCTTGCTATCTTGGAGCCTCGTCCTTAGGTCGCAGGCATGCTTAAGGATTTGCTCAAACGCCTCTCGGGCGAAAGCGCCGCGCCCTTGCCGCCGGAGGATGCGCGGCTCGCCGTCGCCGCGCTACTGGTGATCGCCGCCAACGCCGATTTCCACTACCAAGATACCGAACGCGCCATGATCGAGCGCGTGCTGGCCGATCGCTACGGGCTTGATGCGGCTGGCGCCAAGGCGCTGCGCGAAGAGGGCGAGGCGGCGGAAGCGGCCGCCATGGATCTCTACAAATTCACCTCGCTTATCAAACAAACCATCGAATACGAGCAGCGCGCCAGCGTGCTTGAAGCGATGTGGCGCGTGGTGCTGGCCGATGATGTGCGCGAGGCGCACGAGGAAACGCTGATGCGCCGGATCACCGATCTGCTCGGGCTTGACCCGCGCGAAAGCATCGCGGCGCGCAAGAGGGTGGCCGGTTAAGCGCTCTCCACAGCCGCCGCCGCAGAGGCGGGGGGATTTCGCAGTTGGAGGCTCGCTCAAGCGCCGAACCGCCTTCCTTGGGCCTTGATTTCATGAGCTAAAGCGCATGGGGGCAGGTTGGCTGGCCCCTTTATGGTTGATGAAACCTTAACCACCCGCGCGCGAATTTGGCCGCTTCAGATTTGGCGGTTGTTTGTGCGGCTGGTTCCTCTCCTCCCCGCCGCGTTTCTCGCGGGCCTCGGCGCAGCAGCGCCTGACGTCGCCTGGGCGGAGTCCCCGGTCGTCGTTGAGGGACTAGATGAAGATAACCGCCGCGCCGTGCTCGATCTCCTGCCCGATCGCGACGCGCCCGCCTCGCTGTTCGATGCTGAGCGCATCGCCGAGGAAGCAGCTGAGCGCGCGATGGCCTGGCTGCGCTCGGAAGGCTATTACGCCGCAACGGTAACGCCTGAGGCCAATGACGAGCCGCCCTCTGCGCGCCTTATCATTGCGCCCGGCCCGCGCTTCCGCTTCGCGCCGCCCAAGATCACGCTGCTGGACGCCGCGCCCACAAGCGCGGCGATGGATGCCGCCAATGGCGCGGCCGCTCTGTTCGTGCACGCCGAAGCGCCGGCGCGCGCCGAAGCCGTGCTGGGCGCTGAAGGGGCGGCGCTGCTGGCGCTGCAGCAAGCGGGCTTTGCTGATGCTGCAGCGGCGGAGCGGCGCGTCGTCGTCGATCACGCC
>DAORMO010000291.1:0-1230 GCA_035440585.1 Terricaulis sp. | reverse complement strand
TGTTCCGCGCGAACTTCGTGGAAGATCTGCGCAATTGGCGCCTGGGCGAAAGCTATTCGCCTGAACGCATGGCGCGCCTGCGCCGCGACATCACCTCAACCGGCGCTGTCTCGCTCGCCACCACCCGGCTTGAGCCGCCGAACGCCGAAGGCGTGCGCGATGTTGTGCTTGAGGTCGAGCCCGCGCGGCGCAACGCTTATGAGGTGGGCCTTGGCTATTCCACCAACGAAGGCTTCGGCATCGACCTGCAATGGACGCGGCGCAATTTCACCGGCCGCGCGGATTCGCTGATTATCGCCACAACGCTTGGTGAGCAGGTGCAGGAGCTGAGCGCGCGGCTGGCCCGCCCGCATGATGTGGCGCTCAACACCACCACCAATTACGGCGTCACCCTGATCGCGGAAAACACCGAGGCCTATCAGCGCGAAGGCGTTTCAGTGTTCGCCAGCGTCGATGCCGGCACGCGGCTTTCGTTCGCGCAAAGCTATGGGCTCAAGCTTTCGGCCGATACCTATGATGATGTCGGCGCCGGCGTGAGCACCGCCTACGCCATCTCCGGCTTCTGGGATGTGCGGCGCGACACCGCCGGCTTCTCGCTCGATCCGCGCGAAGGCAGCATCATCGATTTCCGGCTCGAGCCCACCTACGCCACCGGCGATGCGGATGTCGTCTTCCTGCGCGGCATCGGTGAGGGGCGGCTCTATGAAAGCTTTGGCGCACAGGATCGCATCACCCTCGCTGGCCGCTTGCGCGCAGGCTGGCTTGAGGCTGTGTCGGGCGATGTGAACGATGTGCCGGCCGATCGCCGCTTCTTCGCCGGCGGCGGCGGCTCGGTGCGCGGCTATGATTATAATTCGATCTATCCGCCAGAGCGCGAGATCCTCGCGCTCACGCCGGGCGGGCAGGGCCTTGTTGAAACCTCAGTCGAAGCGCGCTGGCGCGTGACGGATACGTGGGGCGCGGCTGTGTTCATCGATGGCGGCAACGCCTTCGATGATTGGGGCGAGGCGGCGGATCTGCGCTGGGGTGTCGGCTTTGGCGTGCGTTACGATCTTGGCTTTGCGCCGCTGCGCTTGGACGTCGCCTTCCCGCTGGATGACAGCGTCACCACCGCCGATTACGCGCTCTATATCAGCCTGGGCCAAGCGTTCTGATGGCCGAGGCTCGCAAACCCCGCTGGGCGCGCCGCGCCGCGCTCGCCGCCGGCGCCACGCTGATCGTGGGCGGCGG
>DAORMO010000290.1:0-3129 GCA_035440585.1 Terricaulis sp. | reverse complement strand
CTTAGCAACCATCCGCCGCCTGCGGCGCACGCCGTGTCGAGCGTGTACCTATACTTATTGATTGGCGCAGTTATTGGAGCGATTGCCGGCTCTGTTGGCTGGCGCTTCGCCAAAGCGGATGGTGGGCTATGAACAAGGTCTTTGCGGCTATCGTCTTTGCGGCGTCGCTCGTTTTCACACATGCGCACGCGCAAGAAGCGCGCGGCTTTTCCGCGCCGGTGGAAGCGCAGATCCAATCGGTGCTGCCGCGCATGATCGCGTGGCGGCGCGATTTTCACCAAAACCCGGAGCTCTCTTACGAAGAGGTGCGCACCGCGCGGGTGATCGCGGCGCACTTGCGGTCGCTGCGGCTTGATGAGGTGCGCACGGGGATCGCGCAAACCGGCGTCGTTGGCGTGCTGCGCGGCGGGCGGCCTGGGCCGGTGATCGCGCTGCGCGCCGATATGGATGCGCTGCCGGTGACGGAGGAAACCGATCTGCCGTTCCGCTCACGGGCGCGCGGCACGTATAACGGCCAAAGCGTCGGCATCATGCATGCGTGCGGGCACGATACGCACATGGCGATCCTGATGGCGGCGGCCAGCGTGCTCGCGGCGCGGCGCGAAGAGATCGCCGGCACCATCATCTTTGTGTTTCAGCCCTCCGAAGAAGGCGCGCCTCCTGACGGCTTGGGCGGGGCGCGGCGGATGCTGGAAGAAAACCTGTTCGGCGATTTGCAGCCCGAGGCGATCTTCGGCCTGCACGCGTGGCCGGGGCCATCCGGCACGGTGACGATGGTTCCGGGGCCTTTCATGGCCGGTTCCGATCGGCTCGACATCACCGTCACCGGCAGCCAAACGCATGGCGCGCAGCCGCATGCGGGCGTCGATCCGATCGTGGTGTCTGCGCAGATCATCAATGCGCTGCAGACAATCCCATCGCGGCAGATGGATGCGGTGAACTCGCCCGTCATCGTCACCATCGGCATGATCCAGGGCGGGGTGCGCTACAACATCATCCCCCAAATTGTGGAGATGCAGGGAACGATCCGATACCTCAATCCAGAGACGCGCGAGGATCTGTATGCACGCATCCGGCGCACTGTGATGGAGATCGCCGCCGCATCGGGCGCAACGGCGGAGGTGAACATTGCAGAAAACGCGATCCCGACTGTGAACCCGCCCGCTTTGCTCAATCGCGCGCGCGCCGCCGCGGTGCGGGCGCTTGGTGATGGCGCGGTGATCGATGGCAAACCGGTGATGCCGGCCGAAGACTTCGCGTATTTTCAACGCGCGGTTCCGGGCGTGTTTTTCTTCTACGGAGTCAATGCGCCCGGTGTCGAAAACGCAGAGGCCGCGCCAAATCACAATCCGCGCTTCTTCGTGCATGAGCCGGCGATGGAGACCGGCTTGCGCGCCATGCTCGCAATTGCACTCGATCACACAGCTCAGTGACTGCTTGACACCGCACGCAGAGGATGCGCCCAATGGTCGCGGACTAACGGTCGTTGCGGCCGCGCCTTCGTGCGTGGGCTTTCGTTCTGCCCGCCGTCCTCGCCGCTGTCGGGCAATCGTGCCCTGCGGCGTTGTGTTGAAGGAGCGTAACGATGGCTACAGGCGTCGTGAAATGGTTTAATATGGCCAAGGGTTTCGGCTTTATCGCGCCGGATGAGGGCGGGGCCGATGTGTTCGTCCATGTCAGCGCGGTGGAGCGTTCGGGCCTCAACGGCTTGCGCGAAGGCCAGGCGGTGTCTTTCGACGTGGAAAATGATCCGCGCAAAAACAAACCGTCTGCGGTGAACATCAAAACGGTCTAAGCAGCGCGCTGAAAAGTGAATCTGATCGCCGCGCGGCTGGCCGTGCGGCGATTCTTATTTGGGAGCGATACGATCCGATGACTGCCCCGTTCCGCCTCTATGGCGCTGAGCTTTCACCCTATTCGGTGAAGGTGCGTTCCTATCTGCGCTTTAAGGGCCTCGAGTTTCAGTGGTTGGAACGCTCCAACGCGCGCCAGGAAGAGTTTTCCCGCTACGCCAAGCTGCCGCTCGCGCCGATCCTGGTCGATGCGGAAGAAAACGCGCTGCAGGATTCCACCCCGATGATCGAGGCGGTGGAAGCGCAATATGCCGAGCCTGCGATCGCGCCGGAAGATGAAGCGCTCGCGTTCATCGCCGCGCTGCTCGAAGATTACGCGGACGAATGGCTCAACAAAGCCATGTTCCACTATCGCTGGACCTATCCCGAAGATCAGCAAAGCGCGGCCAAGCGCATCGTGGAGATGCTGTTTGAGGGCGCTGAGGCGCCGGAAGGCATCGAGGATGCGGTGCGCGCGCGCATGGTTGGCCGGCTGCATCATGTCGGCTCTTCCTCTGAGAGCGCGCCGATCATTGAGGGCTCGTTCACGCGCCTGATCGGCTTGCTCGAGGCGCTGCTTCAGGGGCGGGCCTATCTGTTTGGCGGGCGCCCTTCCTTGGCCGATTTCGGCCTCGCCGCGCAGCTTAAGCAATTGCTCTCTGATCCTACGCCGGGCGCGGTGCTGCGCGCGCAGGCGCCGGGGGTGGTGGCGTGGGTTGAGCGGATGGATGCGCCCACGATTTCTGGCGCGTTTGAAACGCTGGACGCGCTTCGCGGGCCGTTGGCCGATTTGCTCAAGGCCGAGGTTGCGGGCGCCTATCTGCCCTGGATGGCCGCCAACGCCGATGCGGTGGAAGCCGATGCGCAAGGCGTCAGCCTGCAGATTGGCGCGGTTGCGTTTGCGCAAAAGCCGCAGCGCTATGCGGCCAAAGCCCTGGCCGAGCTGCGCCGCAAGCGCGCTTTGACCCAAAGCGAGGCGCTGGCCGCGTTGCTGGCGGAAACTGGCTGCGCCGCGTTCCTCGATCGCGGCGCTGAGCCGGAGGCCGACGCTGAGGACGAGGGCGGCGAAGCCGAAAGCGTGGCCGATCAGGATTAAACCGCCCCGGCGGGCTGGCCGTCGCGGCATGGGCTGTTAGGATCGGGCCGCACATTCGCCCGATTCAAGGATTGCCCATGCACGCGTTGAGATTTGGCCGGCTCGCTGCATCTGCGTTGGTTTTTGCGCTGCTGGGCGCGTGCGCTAGTGGTGGCGGCGGCGGTGGCGGCGGCGGCGGAAGCCCGGTCTCGCCGCCTCCAC
>DAORMO010000289.1:1629-3138 GCA_035440585.1 Terricaulis sp. | reverse complement strand
CCTGCATCGATGCAGGCCTGCATCGATGCAGGCCCCCGGCTTTGCCAGCTGGTCGGCTCGCAAGTGAGCGGCGATCCGGCGAGCTATATCGAGGGCAATATCTGGCTGCGCGGCGAGCCCGCGTGGCTGCGCGCCTTCATGGGCGGCATGGAAAACCAAGCCAGCCAAGCGGGCGGGCGCATCACAGCGCAAAGCACCAGCACCGAAGATCTCACCCGCGCCATCGTGGACACCGAAGCGCGCCAGCGCGCCCTAACAGCCTTGCGCGACCGGCTGCAGCAATTGCTGCGCGAGCGCCCAGGCCGGCTGGCTGATCTGCTTGAGGTGGAGCGCGAACTTGCGCGCGTGCAAGGCGAGCTTGATTCCATCCAATCGAACCTCGCCGTCATGCGCACGCGGGTTTCGATGTCGGAGCTGACGCTAAGCTACCGCGCCGCCCCGCGCCCGATCGGTTCCGATACGTTCGAGCCGCTGCGGCAAGCGTTTGCGGATTTCTTCGGCATCATCGTCGGCGTGCTGGCCGCGATCGTCACCATCGTCGCGGCGCTGATCCCGATCCTGGCGATCGGCATACCGCTTGTTTGGCTTTTGCTGCGCTGGCGGGCCAAGCGCGGGGGGCGGTTTTTCCGCAAACCGCCGCCGCCCGCCGCCAGTTAGGAATCGCTCGCAAACATAAGTTTTTCAGTCGATTGCGCCGGCGCGCAACGGCGCTAAATAAGCCTTGCCGCGCGCCCGGTTTGAGTCCGGATTTGGGGCGCACCCCAACGCGTTTGCATCTCTGAAGCTCTTTCAAGCCGGATGCATTCCCATGCCTTCTCTGAACTCGTTCAACGCCCGCTCCAGCCTCAGCGCCGGCGGCAAGTCTTACGCCTATTTCGATCTCAACAAGGCCGCCGCCAATGGCCTTGGCGATATCTCCAAGCTGCCTGTCACGCTCAAAGTGCTGCTGGAAAACCTGCTGCGCACCGAAGACGGCGTGGCGGTGAAGAAAGCCGACATCCTGGCCATGACCTCATGGCTGGTGAACAAGGGCAAGAACGAAGTCGAAATCGCCTTCAGCCCCGCGCGCGTGCTGATGCAGGATTTCACCGGCGTGCCGGCGGTTGTCGATCTTGCGGCCATGCGCGATGCGGCGGTGAAGCTCGGCGCCGATCCTGAGAAGATCAATCCGCTCGTGCCCGTCGATCTTGTGATCGATCACTCGGTGATGGTGGACCATTTCGCCAGCACCAGCGCTTTCGCGATGAACGTCGAACTCGAATACGAGCGCAACGCCGAGCGCTATCAATTCCTGCGCTGGGGCCAAGGCGCGTTCCAGGATTTCCGCGTTGTCCCGCCCGGCACCGGCATCTGCCACCAGGTGAACCTCGAGTATCTCGGCCAATCAGTGTGGGTGCGTGACGTTGAGGGCGAAACCTTCGCCTACCCCGATACGGTCGTCGGCACCGACTCTCACACCACCATGATCAACGGCATTGGCGTGCTGGGCTGGGGCGTGGGCGGCATCGA
>DAORMO010000289.1:0-1504 GCA_035440585.1 Terricaulis sp. | reverse complement strand
GTCACGCAGATGCTGCGTAAGAAGGGCGTTGTCGGCAAGTTCGTCGAATTCTTCGGCCCCGGCCTTGATGCGATGAGCGTGGAAGACCGCGCCACCATCGCCAACATGGCCCCCGAATATGGCGCCACCTGCGGCTTCTTCCCGGTCGATCAAAAAACCATCGATTATCTCACCGCCACCGGGCGCGATCCCGCGCGCGTGGCGCTGGTGGAAGCCTATTCAAAAGCCAACGGCCTCTGGCGCGGCGAAGAGCCGGAATTCACCGACACGCTCGAATTGTCGCTGGCCGACGTGCGCCCCTCGCTCGCCGGGCCCAAGCGCCCGCAAGACCGCGTGCTGCTGGGCGATCTTTCCGACGGCTTCACCAAGGTGATGAGCGACGAATTCCGCAAAGGCGGGGAGCTGAACAAGCGCGCGCCCGTCGCCGATGCGAGCCACGATATCGGCCATGGCGATGTGGTGATCGCGGCGATCACCTCTTGCACCAACACGTCAAACCCTAGCGTGCTGATCGCGGCGGGCCTTGTGGCGCGCAATGCGCGCGCGAAGGGCCTGAAGACCAAGCCCTGGGTGAAAACCTCGCTCGCGCCCGGAAGCCAAGTCGTCACCGATTATCTGCGCAAGGCGGGCCTTGATGATGATCTCGACGCGATGGGCTTTAACCTCGTCGGCTATGGCTGCACCACCTGCATCGGCAATTCGGGCCCGCTGCCGCCGGCGATTTCCGCTTCGGTCAATGAGAACGATCTCGTTGTGGCGTCCGTGCTTTCGGGCAACCGCAACTTTGAAGGCCGCGTGAACCAAGACGTGCGCGCCAACTATCTCGCTTCGCCGCCGCTCGTGGTGGCGTATGCGCTGGCCGGCAGCGTCTATCTCAATCTCGAAACCCAGCCGCTGGGCGAAGATAAGGATGGCAAGCCGGTGTTCCTGAAGGACATCTGGCCAAGCAATAAGGAAATCGAAGATGTCGTGCGCCAGTGCGTGACGCGCGAGATGTTCGCTTCGCGCTATAGCGACGTGTTCAAAGGCGATGAGCATTGGCAGGCGATCAATGCCGGCGCCGGGCGCACCTATACGTGGGACAACAAATCCACCTACGTGCAAAACCCGCCTTACTTTGAAGGCATGACGATGAGCACGACCCCGCCCAAGGACGTGACGAACGCGCACGTGCTTGGCCTCTTCGGCGATTCCATCACCACCGATCACATCAGCCCCGCCGGCTCGATCAAGAAAGTCAGCCCCGCAGGCGCCTATCTCACCGAGCACGGCGTGGCGCAGGCTGATTTCAATTCCTACGGCGCGCGGCGCGGCAATCACGAAGTGATGATGCGCGGCACCTTCGCCAACATTCGCATCAAGAACGCCATGGTGCGCGATGAAGCCGGCAACGTGGTCGAGGGCGGCTGGACGATCCATCATCCGTCGAACGAGAAAATGTTCATCTACGACGCGGCCATGCGCTATCAGCAGGAAGGCCAGGAGCTCATCATCTTCGCCGGCA
>DAORMO010000288.1:0-3140 GCA_035440585.1 Terricaulis sp. | reverse complement strand
GGCGCCTGCATTTGGAACGGCCGGGTGATGAGCTCGGGCGGGCGCGTGGCTTGCCCGGCCAGCACCGCGCGCACGCGGCTGGCTTCGCCCATCACCGGGATGCGCGAGGTGTAATCATCCAGCATCAGCACGCGGGCCGAGCGGCGGCCAACGGAGACGACCCGGCCAACCAGGCCATTTTCGTTCACCGCGATATAGCCCACGCGCACGCCATGATCGGCGCCGGCATTGGCCACCAAAGTCCGGGTGAACGGCCCGCCGCTATCGAGCACGAGTTGGGCGGCGATGGATTGCGAAACATCCGCCCCGGCGCCGAACGCATCTTCGGGCATACGCAGCAAGGCTTCGTAGCGGGCGTTGCGCTCGGCCAGGCGCTCAGCGAGATCGCGCCAGGCGCGGAGATCGCGGTTTTCTTTTTCCAGCGCTTCAATGCGGGCGGTGGCGTCCCACATATTCAGCACGCGCGAGACAAACCCCTCGCCCGCGCGCACGGGGCCTGTCGCCACGCGCCCGCCGCCAGTGGCGATGTCATCGCCGGCCTGCTGGCCTACACTAGCGGGCTGGCCAGATTGATAGACAACAGCGCCCACCGCGCCGAGCACCAGCACGACGGCCAAGATCACGCCAGCCGTGAGCTTGCGCCCAGCGCCCGCGCGACGAAATCCGCTCCTGCGTCTGGCCACGATGCCGCGCTCTTTCTAACGCCGGTTAGACTTCTTCAGTCAGCAGCCGGCGCGCTTCGGATGAGTTTATGGTGTCGAGCGCGATTCCGCAGCC
The DNA here is from genome assembly GCA_035440585.1 of Terricaulis sp. Lineage (GTDB taxonomy): Bacteria > Pseudomonadota > Alphaproteobacteria > Caulobacterales > Aquidulcibacteraceae > Vitreimonas. The sequence continues at coordinate 2,363 of DAORMO010000288.1, read as the reverse complement.
TTTGACAACACAACGCAGCGGATCATCCGCCACCGAAACGCGGATCGAGATGCGCTCTTGCAGCACCGTATCGAGGTTGCGCAGCAGCGCGCCGCCGCCGGTGAGCATGAGGCCATGATCGTAGATATCGGCGGCAAGCTCAGGCGGCATTTGCTCGAACGCTTGGCGCACGGCGTCGACGATGCGGGTGACGGGCTCGGCCAGCGCATCGGCCACCATGGCTTCGGTAACGACGATCTCCTTCGGCACGCCGGAGAGATTATCGCGGCCCTTGATCGGCATTTGCATGCCGCGGCCATCTTCGGGGGGCTTGGCCGTGCCGATTTCCTTCTTGATCTTCTCGGCGGTGGAATCGCCGATCAGCAGATTTTCGGTGCGGCGCAGATATTGGATGATGGCTTCATCCATCTTATCGCCCGCTTCCCGCAGAGAGCGCGACCAGACAAGCCCGCCCAGCGAAAGCACGGCGATCTCGGTGGTGCCGCCGCCGATATCGACGACCATGCAGCCCGAGGGATCATCGATCGACAGGCCCGCGCCAAGGGCTGCGGCCACCGGCTCTTCAATCAGCTTCACGCGGCGCGCGCCGGAGGCTTGGGCGCTTTCCAGAATGGTGCGGCGCTCAACCGGGGTGGCCCCGGTGGGCACGCAGATCACGATCTGCGGCGAAATCAGCGCAGGGCGCGGCAGCACCTTGCGGATGAATTGCTTGATCATCTCTTCGGCGACATCGAAATCGGCGATCACGCCATCGCGCAGCGGGCGGACGACTTCCATGTTCCGATGGGTTTTGCCGAGCATCGTCTTGGCTTCAGCGCCGACGGCGTAAACCACTTTGCGGCCGCCTTCGTTCACGTACGCGACGACTGAGGGCTCGTCCAAGACGATGCCGCGCCCCTTCACGTGAATGAGGGTGTTCGCCGTACCAAGATCAATCGCCAAATCCGGCGCAACGAGACCGAACATATTGCCCAGCATGCCTTCTAAATCCCCGCCGCTCGCACCTAGAGCCGAATCAGCCCTGACACCGGCTTAATGCGGCAAGTTTAACAATCTTCAGAGCAGCGTCGGCCCTTAAGCGCATCTCGCGCGCAGAAGCCGAAAAAGGCGATGGGGCTGCGAGAGAAGCCGCAACGCATGCGCGCGCCGCTTGTCCCGCCGACCGACCGCCCCCGCCATCGTTGGATTGGACTTGCCGTGATGTTTCCGCCGATGCAAGGGCCGCGCCGCGACAGAACTGCGACGCCGTGGATAAGCGCCGTTAAGCTTGGCGCCGCAGCGCCTCACCGCCGCCGCAATGACCGGAAAGACACACACCGCCCGTTCACTGCCGGGCGCGCTTGCCCGCCGCTGGCGCGCGGGGGATGATTGTGCGGTGCACGTTGCGCCGGGGTGGGCGGGGAAACGCTTGATCGCAAAGCTGATAAAGTTTGTGGCGGCGGCGCTTTTTGTGGCGCTGGCGGGCTCGGCGGCGGCGCAAACCAGCATCGACGAGGCCGAACGCGGCATCGTGCGCGTCGTCGTGATCCTGGAAACGCCAGACGGGCAAATGCTTTACGGCTCAGGCTCGGGCTTTGTGGTGGCGCCAAATTTGGTTGTCACCAATGCGCATGTGGTGGCCCCTGCCCGGCAGCGGCCTGAATATGGCGTGGCGATTGTTCCGCCGCAGGGCGACGGCTTGGTGACAGCGCGGATCATCCGCTACTCGCCGCTGAATGAATTGGCGCTGCTTGAGTTCCGCGAAGGCCCGAACCTGCCGGCGCTGACGATATCCACAGTTGAGCCCAGCCCTGGCGATGCGGTGCTGGCGATGGGCTATCCGGATGTGGATTACCAAGGCGCCTCGGGCGCCGATTTGCTGCGCCCCACCCCCGCCTCGCGCACCTCAGGCCGGATCGCGGCGTTGCGCGACCGGGCGCCCACGGGCGATGAGATCCCCACCATCAACCATGAAGCGGTGATCTCCTCCGGCTCCTCGGGCGGGCCGCTGCTGGATGAGTGCGGGCGGGTGCTGGGCGTGAACGCCTGGCATGTGAGCGGAGCCGACACGCGCGAGACGCGCGGGGTTTCTACGCGCGCGGCGCAGCTGCTGCAATTTCTCGATGAGGCGGGCATCAGCCCCAACCTTTCGGATGAACGCTGCCTGCCGCTGGAAGCGCGCATCACCGCCGAGCGTGAGGCCACGATCGGGGCGCTGGAGCGGCAGAACGAAGAGCTTGAGAAAAAGCTGGAAACCGCCGATCGGCTCACCCGCATCGCGGTTGTGATCCTGATGGCGGGCACGCTGGCGCTGTTTGTGGCGGTGATCGTGCTGGGCGCTGTGGTGCTGAACCGGCGCCCCCGCCCTGCGCATGCGGCGGAAG
>DAORMO010000287.1:2911-3160 GCA_035440585.1 Terricaulis sp. | reverse complement strand
TGGCGGAGTCTCATGGGTTCAGCCGGCGTGAATTGGCCGAATTGGCGCGCATTGTCGAAGCGCGCCGAGATGAGATCGAAAGGGCTTGGCATGAGCATTTCGGCTAAAGCCGTGCGCTGCGACGATGAAACCTTGTGGGTCGATCTCGCTGATGGGCGCACGATCGGAGCGCCGCTCGCCTGGTTTCCGCGTCTCATGCGCGCGAGCGCCGCCGAGCGCGCGGACGTGCGCATCGGCCCATCGGGGCGC
>DAORMO010000287.1:435-2865 GCA_035440585.1 Terricaulis sp. | reverse complement strand
TCGAGGGCCTATTGGCGGGGCGGGGCGACCAGACGCGCCACGCGCTTCAGGCGGCGGAGTAAGGGCGCGTGTGTTCTAACGCCCGTTAGCGTTTCTTTTCCTCAACCGAAACGGCGCGTTAAGAGCGGGTGAGGCATAAGGCGCTCTCGGCAGAACGCCTCAGGTAAACGCGCGCTAACCATGTTTCCTCTTATCGGCCTCGCAGTTGTGTTCGGCATGGTCTTTGGCGGCTTCGCGCTCGCTGGGGGGCATTTCGAGGTCATTATCGAAGCTGCGCCGATGGAGTTCATGATGATCTTCGGCGCCGCCGTCGGCGCGATGATCATCGCCAACGACATGCACGGCCTAAAAGGCGTTGGCGGCGGGCTTGGACAGATTATGTCCGGCCCCAAATGGAATAAGAAGGATTACGGCGATCTGCTCGCGCTTTTGTTTCAGCTCACCAAGCTGATGAAGACAAAAGGCGTTGTCGCGCTTGAGCAGCACATCGAAAATCCGAACGACAGCCCGATCTTCCAGAAATATCCCAAGCTCTGCAAAGACCACTTCGTGGTCGATTTCATCTGCGACACGCTGCGCATGATGACCATGAACCTCGACGATCCGCACCAGGTCGAGGATGCGATGGAAAAGCAGATCGAAAAGCATCACCACGAAGCCTTGCACCCCGCGCATACGCTGCAGACGATGGCCGATGGCTTGCCTGCGCTTGGCATCGTCGCCGCCGTGCTTGGCATCGTGAAAACCATGGGCGCGATCAATGAGCCGCCGGAGATCCTTGGCCTCATGATCGGCAAGGCGCTGGTAGGCACCTTCCTTGGCGTGTTCTTGGCTTATGGCATCGTCGGCCCGATGGCTTCGCGGCTCAACGCGGTGATCGAGCACGATGCGCAATTCTACAAAATCATCCGCGATGTGCTCGTGGCGCACTTGCACGGCAATGCGGCGCAGGTTTCAGTTGAGATCGGGCGCGGCTCCGTGCCCTCGTCGCTGCAGCCGACCTTCGCGCAGCTCGAAGAGGCGCTGGCGGCCGCCGAGGCCTGATCTCCAGACTCGGCGCTATGCGGTTTTGCATGCCCCCGCCAGCGGAGGACGCTTGCGTTTGCGGTTAATCCTGTGGCAAGAATCACACTCCGCGTTAGGGGGTGGCCTCTGACGTTGAGACGAGGGGTAGAACCTATGACGAAGTTCAAACTGGGCTTTGCGGCCACTGTTGCTGCGGCTCTCGCCTTCGGCGTCGCCGCCTGCGGCCAAACGACGACGGCTCCGGAAGAAGCGCCGGCTGCTGTTGAAGAAGTTGCGCCGGAAGCTGCGCCGGCGATGGAAGAAGCTCCGGCTGACGCCGCCCCGGCTGACGCCACGGCTGCGCCGGCTGACGCCGCGCCCGCCACGCCGTAATCTTTTACGGTTAGAGTTCGCGACGAGCCGCCCGAAAGGGCGGCTCGTTTGCGTTTGGGGCATGCGCTAAGGAGCCTCATGCCGCGCTTGCCGCCCCATCCTGATCTTGTCTGGAGCGATGAAGGCGCCCCCAGCGCGACGGCGTTTGGGGACGTGTACTTCTCCAAAGCTGGCGGGCTTGCTGAATCCGAGGCCGTGTTCCTTGCGGGAACGGGCTTGCCGCAAGCCTGGGCTGGGCGGGATCAATTTCACGTCTGCGAGCTCGGTTTCGGCTCTGGCGTTAACGTATTGGCGCTCTGGAGGGCATGGAGGGCGAGCAGGTCGCCTCATGCGATTTTGCATGTCTCGACCATCGAGGCCTTCCCGCTTGCACAGCTCGACGCCGCGCGCGCGCTGGCCGCGTTCCCGGAGGTGGCTGATCTTGCCGGCAAGCTGTTGGCGCGCTGGCCGGTGCGCGCGGCAGGGCCGCAGCGGCTCTGGTTTCCCGAAGACGGCTTTGCGCTGACGGTCCACACCGGCGAGGCCAAGGCGGCGCTCGCAGGCATGACTGGCCAGTTCGACGCTTGGTTTCTCGATGGCTTCAGCCCGGCGCGAAATCCGGCCATGTGGAGCGAGGCGCTGTTTGCGCGCATGGCGGCGCTCTCTGCGCCCGGCGCGCGCGCGGCCGTGATCTGGGCCTCTGCGCCTTTCGGGGCACAACACTTCCGATAAAGGGCGCGGAAGGGGCCTACCGATGAAAATCCGCTCGATCCACATCGCGGGCTATGGCCGCTTCAGCGACACCGACCTGGCCTTCGCGCCCGGCCTCCAGATCATCATAGGCCCGAATGAAAAAGGTAAGTCCACCATTCGCGCCTTTATCGCCGATATGCTCTACGGCCAGAAGCGCAACAACGACCAGCGGGAATACGACGAGTCCAACGCCCTTCGCGCGCCCTGGAACGGTGCTCCCGTGTATGGCGGCGCGCTGACCTACGCCCTGGATCAGGGCGATGAATTCCGCGTTGAGCGTGTCTTCGACAAGGAGCGCGA
>DAORMO010000287.1:0-345 GCA_035440585.1 Terricaulis sp. | reverse complement strand
CGCCGCCACCTCGGCCTGAGCAAGAGCGTCTTTACCAGCACCGCCACCATCAGCCACATGAGCCTCACCGAGCTGGGCGACAGCGAGGCCCTGGACCAGATCCGGGAGACCGTTCTGTCTCTGGCGGACTCCGGGGGTGGCGCGGGTACTGTTGCCGGCGCGCTCGATGCCCTCGCCGCCCGCGTGGCCGCCATAGGCCGCCCGGATGCGCGCAGCAAGCCCCTGCCCGCCGCCCGCCTCCAACTGGCCGCCCTGGAGCGGGAACTGGCCGCCGCGCGGGAAGCCCGGGAAAAGCTCGGCGCGCTCGCGGTGAAGCGGCGCGCTCTGTTGGACGAGGAAACCGCG
>DAORMO010000286.1:0-3200 GCA_035440585.1 Terricaulis sp. | reverse complement strand
CGTCGAGCCGATCAGCCGCTTCGGTGAGGATCGCGGCAAGGCTGCGCCCTTCGGCGCGGCGCGCGGCGTCGAGCCCAGCGAGTGCTTCGTGGAAACCGGCGGCGAGCGCAGCTTCCAAAGCGGCGCGGGCTTCTTCGCTCATCTCCGCGCCATCTTCGGCAAGGATCACGCCGCGCGCTTGCAGGATCCCATCCCAGCGCGGCTTCTTGACCTGCTTATCCTTGACGAACGCGGCGCCCGCTTCGATCAGCTTGCGCGCTAGATCGAGATCAACGCGCACATTGGCTGCGCCCTCTGCGGCGCGCGCGAGTTGCAGATTGGCGTGCAACGAGCCGCGCTTGAACTTGGCGTTCGCCGCCGCGCGCGCGGCCGGCTCCAATCCATCAAACCCAGGCGGGGTGCGCAGCTTGAGATCGAGCCCGCGCCCATTGACGCTTTTCAGCTCCCAGATCCAACGCTGGCCTTCGTGTTCACCCTCGGCGCGGGCGAAGCCGGTCATGCCCGATATGCTCATGGGGGCTGCTTACAAGGAATCGGGGGCCGATACAGCCCCGCGCGCTCAGCGCTGGCCGCGCTGCTGGGCCAGGCGCTCGGCCTCGATCTCGCGCCAGCGGCGCACATTGGCCTGATGCTCAGCCAAGGTGTTGGCGAAGATGTGCCCGCCAGAGCCATCGGCCACGAAGAAGATCGCCTCGGTTGTCGCCGGATTTGCGGTGGCTTCGAGCGCGGCGCGGCCAGGATTGGCGATCGGCGTCGGCGGCAGGCCGTCGATACGATAGGTGTTGTAGCCGGTGTCGAGCTCGATCTCGCTTTGGCGAATGGTGCGGCGCTGGCCTTGGGCGTTCACGAGGCGGCCGTCATTACAGCGATCGGGGAAGCGCAGGCACACGCCATAAATGATGGTGGGATCAGTTTCGAGCCGCATCGGCCGGCGCAGGCGATTGACGAACACGCCGGCCACCATCGCGCGCTCTTCGCCGATGCCGGTTTCGCGCTCGACCAGTGAGGCAAGGTTCACCAGCTCCGCCGGCGTGCTGATCGGCAAATTCGGCGCGCGGTTTTCCCAGATTTCAGCCACAGCGCGATCATGCGCATCGCGCATGATCTGCAGCAGCGCCGCACGGCTCATGCCGCGCTGCACGTGATAGGTATCCGGCAGGATCGAACCTTCGGGCGGGGTCTCCGGCAGATCGCCGGTGAGCACGTCGCTTTCCTCAATGATGCGCATCACCGCGCTAATGGTGATGCCTTCGGGAAAGGTGATGGCGTGCATCAGCGCTTGCCCGCTCGTCATCATCTCCACCACCTGGCGCACTGAGGCGCCGGCGGGGATGGAATATTCGCCGGCCTGGATCGGCCCTTGGGCGTAGATGCGATTGGCGATGCGGAACAGAAGCGCGTCAGTGATGACGCCTTCGCGCTCCATCGTGTCAGCGATCGCAGCGCCGGTTGCGCCGCGTTCGACCATGAAGGCGCGGTTCGAGGCGAGCGGGCCCGGGCGTTCAATGGCGCTATAGAAGAAGGCCGCCGCAAACAGCGCCGCAAAGCCCACGAGCACGATGAGCCAAAACAGCGGGTTGCCGCCACTGCGGCGCGCGCGCGCCATCAGCTCACCGCGGTGAGGATTACGGCTGCGTTGGTGCCGCCGAAGCCGAACGAATTGGACATCGCCGTGGTCACGGGCCGTTTCTTGGCCTTGAGCGGCGTCAAATCTATGGCGGATTCGACTGAAGGATTTTCAAGGTTCAGCGTGGGCGGAACCACGCCGTCGCGGATCGCCAGCGCGCAGAAGATGGTCTCCACCGCGCCCGCCGCGCCGAGCAAGTGCCCGATCGCCGATTTCGTGGACGAGAGCGAAAGCCCGTCCGCCGATTGGCCAAACAGCCGCTCGATCGCGCGCAGCTCAATCTCATCGCCCAGGGGCGTGGAGGTGCCGTGCGTGTTCACATAGTCGATATCGGTCACGGCCATGCCGGCGTCTTTCAACGCCGCTTGCATGGCGCGGTAGCCGCCATCGCCATCCTCGGAAGGGGCGGTGATATGGTAGGCGTCGCCCGAGAGGCCGTAGCCTTTGACCTCGGCGTAAATCTTGGCGCCGCGCGCTTTCGCGTGCTCGTACTCTTCCAGCACGACGCAGCCCGCGCCTTCGCCCATGACGAACCCGTCGCGATCCTTATCGTAGGGGCGCGAGGCTTTCTCGGGCGTCTCGTTGAAGCCGGAAGAAACAGCGCGCAGCGCGCAGAAGCCGGCAAGGCCCAGCCGGCAGATCGCAGCTTCCGTGCCGCCGGCCACCATCACATCCGCATCGCCATGCACGATCAGCCGCGCCGCATCGCCCACCGCGTGCGCGCCTGTGGCGCAAGCGGTGACAACCGAATGGTTCGGCCCGCGGAAGCCGTGCTTGATCGACACTTGGCCGGAGGCCAGATTGATCAGCGCGCTTGGGATGAAGAACGGCGAAAGCCGGCGCGGGCCTTTTTCTTCCAGCAACAGCGCGTTGTTGGCGATGGCGTTGATGCCGCCAATGCCTGAGCCGATCAGAACGCCGCTGCGATTCTTCTGCTCATCGGTTTCGGCCACATAGCCGCTATCGGCCACCGCTTCGTCCGCGGCGGCGATGCCGTAGAGAATGAAATCATCAACGCGCGTCTGCTCTTTCGGGGAAAGAGTTTTATCGGGATCGAAAGCGTGCGGATCGCCCGCACCGCCCCCGCGCCCGTCAACGCGCGGCACAAGGCAGCCGATCCGGCTCGGCAAATCGTCCACTTTAAAGTGTTCGATTTTGTTTGCGCCGGATTTGCCAGCGATCAGCCGCTCCCACGTCGCCGGCGCGTTGCCGGCGAGCGGGGATACAAGCCCAATGCCTGTGATGACGACGCGCCTCATCGGCGGGGCGCGCAGGGCGTTAGCCCTGCTTCTCCGAGATGAACTTCACCGCGTCGCCGACCGTTTGGATATGCTCGGCCGCGTCATCGGGGATCTCGATGCCGAACTCTTCTTCAAACGCCATCACGAGCTCGACGTTATCGAGGCTGTCCGCGCCGAGATCGTCGATGAAAGAGGCTTTCTCAGTCACCTTATCCGCCGGGGCTTCGAGATGCTTGATCACGATCGCCTTAACGCGCTCAAAAACTTCCGACATGCACGCCTCGCCAAGTGCTGAAAAATTGGTCACGTCCGCTCAAGGACGCTTGTGAGCG
>DAORMO010000285.1:2846-3232 GCA_035440585.1 Terricaulis sp. | reverse complement strand
GTGGCCGAGCCCATGTGCGGCAGCAGCACGACGTTCTTCAGCCGCTTGAGTTTCGGATTGATCGCCGGTTCATGCTCGAACACGTCGAGCCCCGCGCCGGCGAGTTCACCCTTCTCCAGCATGCGCCCGAGCGCGCCTTCATCGATCACCTCGCCGCGCGCGGTGTTGACGATGTAAGCGTGCGGCTTCAGCAGCGCGAGCCGACGCGCATTGAGCAAGTGATACGTCGCCGGCGTGTGCGGGCAATTCACCGACACAATATCCATGCGCGAGAGCATTTGATCGAGGCTGTCCCAATAGGTCGCCTCCAGCTCCTGCTCGATATGCGCGGCCGCCTTGCGGCGATTGTGATAATGGATCTGCAGGCCGAACGCCTTGGCGCGCCG
>DAORMO010000285.1:2516-2817 GCA_035440585.1 Terricaulis sp. | reverse complement strand
ATGCCCAGCCGCTTGCCGCCCACGCGCCGGCCGAGCATCCAAGTCGGGCTCCAGCCGAGAAAATCATCGCCCTCAACGATGTTGACGCCTTCAACGATCCGGCGCGGCACGGCCAGGATCAGCGCCATTGTCATGTCGGCCGTATCTTCAGTGAGCACGCCGGGCGTGTTCGTCACGGTGATGCCGCGCGCAACCGCTGTCTGCACGTCGATATTGTCCACGCCCGCGCCGAATTGCGCGATCAGCCGCAGCTGCTCGCCCGCCTGGGTCAGATGAACCCGCTTGCCAACGCGATCGAAGA
>DAORMO010000285.1:380-2347 GCA_035440585.1 Terricaulis sp. | reverse complement strand
TATCGCAGGCCGGCCCCGCCTCCAAGGCGCTATCGGGGCGCTGCGCGCAAATGCTCAGCCAAGAAGCGCTCGATTTCCGTCAGCAGCGTGACCCGCTTCTCGAATTCCCAGCCATACCAGGAATGGCCCTCACGCGGGATCTCGACGTAGCGGAAATTGCGTCCCGCCCGCTGCAGCGCATCGCGCATGGCGCGCGATTGCTCCACCGGCACCGTCTCATCCTGATCGGCCGCCACGATCAGGATCGGCGCGCGCGCCGCTGCAACCTGCTGGCGCGGCGAGGCCGCCTCAAGCATCGCCCGATCAGCGCTCGGATCGCCGATCGAGTTGCGCCAATAATCCAGCGAGGCCGAGCGGCGCCCGCCTTCCTGCGCCTCCCAGCGCAGCATCTGCGGCAGATCGTACACCCCGTTCACGCCCACCGCGCAGGCGTACAGATCCGGCGTCAGCGTCGCCCCGGCCAGCGCCGCGTACCCGCCATAGGAATGGCCGACGATGCAGATGCGCGCAGGATCAACCCGCCCGCTCTCAATCAAATGGCGCACGCCATCGGTGATGTCGTCCTGCATGCGCTGGCCCCATTGGCGCCGGCCGGCATGCGCGAACTCAAGGCCAAACCCGCGCGAGCCGCGGAACTGCGGCTGAAACACAAGATAGCCGCGCGAGGCGTAAAACTGCACCTCGCGATCAAACCCATAATAATCCCGCACCTCCGGCCCGCCATGCGGAAACACGACCAGCGGCGCGCCCTGCGCCGGCGCATTGCGCGGCGCGGTGAGATAGCCCCAAAGCGAAGCGCCATCGCGCGAAGCGTAGGCCACAACCGATGTCGGGCTCAGCGCCTCGTCGGTGAGCGGCCGCGCGGCTGTCACCGGCAGCACCGCGCGCGCGGTGCGATCGTAAATGTAATAGCTCGGCGTCGTCGCCGGGCCGTGCACATAGACAAGCCAAACATTGGAATCGGCCGACATATTCACCAGCGTCACATCGGCGGCGCTCTCGAAGAAAGCGTTCACCGCGCGGATGTGGCGGCCCACGTCTGCATCAAAATACGTGCACTCGCGGCGCTGATAGACAGCGCACGCCGCCAAAATCGCGCTGTGATCGCGGGTGATCCACACGCTGCCGAAATCGGCGTTCGCATGCTCATAGCGCACATCGCCGTATTGGCCGGTGGCGGCGTCGAACAGGTAAAGGCCGGTCTTGTCGTGCCCCTCGGGGCGCGCATAGACCCAAACTTGCCCCGGCACAGGGCCGGGCGCAAACGCGCCGAAATCGGGATTGTTGGTCGCTTCCCCGCCACGGAAATCGGCAAAGCGCGTCCAGCCGCGCTCGCCCGGGGCGCGGCGCAGCACGCGATAGCCCGCGCCGCCGCGCAACATTTCATAGCGCAGCACCGCATTGCCGGCGCCGTCGGTCGCCCAGCCGCCGCCTTCCCAGCCGCTATCGTCCAGCCGCTCGGTGCGGCCGGTGTGGATGTTACCGCGATACAGGCCAAGGCCCGAGGCCCCCCAAGCGGCGATCAGCACGTGATCGGGATCGTGTGGCAGCCCGTCCACCAGCACCGTGGAGGCCCCGCCCCAAGCGAGATTGCGCGTCTGACCCTCGAACATGGCGCGCAGGTCTCCGCCATCGGCGCCGATCGTCACGATCCGCGTGAGGCCGACAGAGACTTGCTCGGACGAGCGGATGTGTGCGCCGCGGACCTCGCGCATGGTCGCGCTGCGCGTGGTCGAAACTGACATGATCAGCCGATCATTGCCTTTCCATTCGACCCAATCGATCTGATTGCCGATTTCCCCGCGCGTCACCTGCTGCAGCACCGCAGCATCGCCTGTGCGCCAATCGAGGCGGATCAGGGTATCGCCGCGCGCATCGCTGCGGATGCCGACAACATAGCGGCCATCGGGCGAGAGCGCTGCGGATCTAAAACTTGGATCGCTCGCCATCACGTCGGCGCGCAAGGC
>DAORMO010000285.1:0-355 GCA_035440585.1 Terricaulis sp. | reverse complement strand
CCAACATCCCAAGCGCCAGCGCGCAGGCCAAAATCCATCGCATGCGTTCACCCCCCGAACTTTGGGTTGAGGTTAACCATGTCCGCGCGCGCGTTAAAGCGTCTTTCATGCGGGCTGCGCACAATGCTCGCTCAATGGCCCTGAAGAGGCCGATTGGGATGGTGTCATGCGCTTTTGCTTCGCCCTCATCGCCGCGGCGCTCATGCTCGCGCCGGCCGCCGCTTCCCTTGCGTCCGCCGAGCCGGCCGCAGGCGCCGAGCGCTTCCTGGCGCTGCGCGGGCCCAACGCCAATGGCCGCAGCGGCCCCGGCCTTGAGCATCGCATCGACTGGATCTACGCGCGCCAGGGCCTGCCG
>DAORMO010000284.1:0-3237 GCA_035440585.1 Terricaulis sp. | reverse complement strand
GCCCCTCCCCCGCAAGGGGGGAGAGGTGAAGAGCGGCGCGCGATCTCGCCACGGTTTGCGATGAGGACGGATTTAAGCATTATCATCCGACTTACTGGCATCATCGAGCAATGGCAGTATGTACCAATCAACGACTGCCCACATGAGCGCACCACCAACTGCAACGCCAGCCAACCAAGGCAAACCGATCGCAGAGCCGACAAAGCCCAGAATTATGAAGATCGGCGCCACCACAACGAAGATGGCCCACGGATGTACTTTTTTGCGCATCCTCACATCCTAAACACGCCAAAGCGTGTCTCCGGTATCGGCGCGTTCAAGCTCGCGCTGATCGCCAAGCCCAACACATCCCGTGTTTGCGCTGGATCGATGATCCCATCATCCCACAGCCGCGCCGTCGCGTGATACGGATCGCCTTCGGCTTCGTAGCGGGCGCGGATCGGGTCTTTGAATTTTTCTTCCTCGGCCTTGCTCCAGCTTTCACCTTTCGCCTCCATGCCATCGCGCTTCACTTGCGCGAGCACGCTGGCGGCTTGTTCGCCGCCCATCACGGAGATGCGGGAGTTGGGCCACGTGAACAAAAAGCGGGGAGAATACGCCCGCCCGCACATGCCGTAATTGCCGGCGCCGAAGGAGCCGCCGATCAGCACGGTGAATTTCGGCACTTCCGCGCTCGCCACCGCCGTCACCAGCTTCGCGCCATCCTTGGCGATGCCGCCCGCTTCGTACTTGCCGCCGACCATGAAGCCGGAAATGTTTTGCAGGAACAGCAGCGGAATCCCGCGCTTGCACGCAAGCTCAATAAAATGCGCGCCCTTCTGCGCGCTTTCGGAAAACAGGATGCCGTTGTTCGCCAGGATCGCCACCGGCATGCCCCAGATGCGCGCAAAGCCAGTGACGAGCGTAGGCCCGTAGAGCGGGCGAAACTCATCCAGCTCGCTGCCATCAACGATGCGCGCGATCACTTCGCGCACATCATAAGGCGTGCGCACGTCATTGGGGATCACGCCATAAATGCTTTCCGCATCATAAGCGGGCGCGAGCGGTTCGCGCAGATCGAGGCCGACGTTTTTGACCGTGTTCAAATTCGCCACGATCCGGCGCACGAGGTGCAGCGCGTGCGCATCATCCTCAGCCAAATGATCCACCACGCCGCTTTTGCGCGCGTGCAGATCGCCGCCGCCGAGATCTTCGGCGCTGATCACCTCCCCGGTCGCGGCCTTCACGAGAGGAGGCCCGCCGAGGAAGATGGTGCCCTGATTGCGCACGATCACGGTTTCATCGCTCATCGCCGGCACGTAGGCGCCGCCCGCCGTGCATGAGCCCATGACGCAGGCGATCTGCGCAACGCCCTCGGAGCTCATCCTGGCTTGATTGTAAAAAATGCGGCCAAAATGCTCGCGATCGGGAAACACCTCGGCCTGATGCGGCAAGTTCGCGCCGCCGCTATCGACGAGATAGACGCATGGCAGCTTGTTCTGCTGCGCGATTTCTTGCGCGCGCAGATGCTTTTTCACCGTCATCGGGAAATACGCGCCGCCCTTCACCGTGGCGTCGTTGGCGACGATCATCACCTCGCGGCCCGAGACGCGGCCAACGCCGGTGATCACGCCCGCCGCCGGCGCTTCGCCATTGTAAAGATCGTACGCGGCGAGCGCCCCGATCTCCAAAAACGGCGCGCCCGGATCAAGCAAACGCTCCACCCGCTCGCGCGGCAGCAGCTTGCCGCGCTTGGTATGCCGCGCGCGCGCTTCCTCGCTGCCGCCGAGCGCGATCTGCGCCATGCGTTCGCGGAGTTGCTGCGCCAAGCCGCGATGATGCGCAGAATTGGCGGCGAAGGCTTCGCTGTTGGGGTCGATGTTGGATTTAAGTTTCATATGGGGCTGTGCACCAATTCAAGCGCCCGCGCGAACGTAATGCCATTGCGCTGCGCCAGTGACAATGGATGGTCCGATGCTTCAAGCTCGATGTGTGGCCGCTGATTGTTATCCTGGGGCCAGACTTGGCACTTCAGGTTGAGTGAACCAGGAAATGCTTTCAGGTCGTTTGAGAACCAGCCGAACATCGGGCCAATCTTGGACTGATCGTTGTCTCGGAAGGTCTTCACGTAGCGCTTGAAATTTTCTTCGCTCAGCGAAGACCATGGGCCATATTCTAGCGCCCTTTCAGGCCCATCGAGCAAAGGGATCACAAGAACGCAGCGCACGAAGAAATGTCCATCATGCGTTTTGCAGAGATCTGAGTCGCATTTTCCTTGCTTCTGCTGCTTCGGTGTCAGTGAGAGCCAATAGTCGGGCTTATGCAAGCCGAGCGCCGGCAACCCTTCGTGCTCCTCGCCGCAAACTGAACAAGCGAACGTATTCATACCCCAATCACTTCCCGCCCGATCAGAAACCGGCGCACTTCGTTCGTGCCGGCGCCGATGTCATAGAGCTTTGCGTCGCGCAGCAAGCGCTCCACCGGGAATTCCTTGGTGTAGCCCGCCCCGCCCAGCGCCTGGATGGCTTCCAGCGCCACTTTCACGGCGCTTTCGCTGGCGTACAAAATCGCACCCGCAGCATCCTGGCGCGTGGTTTTGCCGGCGTCGCAGGCGCGGGCCACTGTGTAGACGTACGCGCGCGCTGTGTTCATCGCCACGATCATGTCGGCGATCTTGGCTTGCATGAGCTGGAACGCGCCGATCGGTTTGCCGAATTGCTTGCGCTCGCGCACGTAGGGCAGCACGACATCAAGGCACGCCTGCATGATGCCGAGCGGCCCTGCCGCCAGCACCGCGCGCTCATAATCCAAGCCGCTCATCAGCACGCCGACGCCGCCATTCACCGGCCCCATCACGTTCTCTTCCGGCACTTCGCAATCTTCAAACACCAGCTCCGCCGTATCGGAGCCGCGCATGCCCATTTTGTCGAGCTTCTTAGAAACGGAAAAGCCCTTCATCCCCTTCTCGACCAAAAACGCAGTGATGTCGCCGGAGCCCGCGCCAAGATTGGTTTTGGCGTAGACCACCAGCGTGTTCGCGTGCGGCGCGTTGGTGATCCAAAATTTTGTGCCGTTGAGCACGTAGCGATCGCCTTGCTTATCGGCGCGCAATTTCATGCTCACCACGTCAGAGCCCGCGCTCACCTCGCTCATCGCCAGCGAGCCGACATGCTCGCCGCTGATCAGCTTGGGCAGATAGCGCTGCTTCTGCTCGGGCGTGGCCCAGCGGCGGATCTGGTTGACGCAGAGATTGGAGTG
>DAORMO010000283.1:0-3241 GCA_035440585.1 Terricaulis sp. | reverse complement strand
CAAGCTGCGGCGAGACGCGGTCTATGGCGAACGGCGCAAACGCCAGCGCTGTCGGCATCAGCCCGTAAAGCCAGCTCGGCGCCAGCCCGATGGAGACGCAGAAAAACGCCGCAACGCCGGCCGCCAGCAGCATCGAAAACGGCGCTTCGTTGAATTTCGGCGGCTTGGGCCCATGCTGGTGCGCCGCCAAGGCCGGGCGCAGCGTCAAGCTGACAAACAGCACCGCGGCGCTCGCCCCGATCAGCGCCCAAAGCCAGCGCAAATCCCACTGCCCCGTCGCTTCCAGCGCCACCGCTTGGGTGGCGTAGAGCGCAAGCCCCGGCGCACCGGACGCGGCAAGCCCTGTTACCAGCATCAGCGCCGTCGTCACCGGCATGGCGCGCGCCAAGCCCTCGAACTGCGAAAGCCGCACAACGCCGCGCTTGGCCAGCACCGCGCCCAGCGCCATCTGCAGCGCCGCAAACACAAAGACCGAGGTGAACACATGCCCCTCAGCCGCCGCCACCGCGAGCGGCGAGCCCACCCCGATCAGCGCCACGCACACTCCGGTTTGCGTCATGAGGCCGTAGCCTGCGCCAGCGCGCAGATCATCGACGCTCGCCGCATAGAGCGCGCCAAGCACGATCATGCCGGCGCCAATCGGGATCAGCAGCGGCTCGGCCGGGAAGAACCGCGCCAGCGCGTAAACGCCCACCATGGTCGAAAACGCCGAAAGCGCGGCCCCGCCCAAGGGCGAGGCGTGCGCGATCGTATCTTTCAGCCACACATGCGCCAGCGGCGCGCCGATGCGGATCATCAGCGCCGCAAAAATGCAGCCCCCGCCGATGCTGGCGAGATCAAGCCGCGCGAACATCGCGCTCTCAGCGCCGCCCGCGAGATGGAAGGCCACGCCCACAAGCAGCAGCAAGCCCTCAAGCCCGTTCCACACCAGCAAACGCACGCCCGCGCGGCTGGCCCCTTCAACGGGCGAGCAAAACACAATCCACGCCGCCGCAAGCCCCGCGAGCGCGGCGGCGGCAACGAAACTGATCAAATCGCCCACAAAAACCGCAGAAACCACCCCGCCCGCCATCATCAGAATGGCGGCGTCCTCGTAGCGATTGCGCCGCGCGGTGGAGAAGATTGTCAGCATGATCAGCGCCATCAGCGCCGCGATGCCGAAGATGCGGTTGAGCGCATCGAGATTGAGCAGCACCACAGGCAGGCCCATCTGCGCCACCGCGCTCGCTGCGCCAAACTCGCGATCGAGCAACAGCACAAGCGCAATCACCGCCGCGAAGAACATCACGATCCAGCGCGCAGCGTGCGGCGTCGCCAGCACGATAAGCGCGGCGATGATGCAGACAAACCCGGGATTAAGAGTGATCGCCAGCATGGCGGCCCCCTTTCTCCGCGCGCCGCGCCAGCAGCCAGCGCGCCGCATGCGCAAAAAGCACGATCGCCGTCACCGCGCCCACGCCCAACAGCGCCCGCCCGCCCGGATCAGCCAACAGCCAGAACGTGCTGCGCGCTTCGCCAAAAAAATCAAACGCAAGGCCTGCGACGCCCGCGCTCACGCAGAACAGCAGCGCCACGCCCGCAACGCCGCCGCGCGACGCGGAAGGAAGTTTGCGCTTGCTCATTCCGCCGGCGTCCAGATCGGGGCAAGGAAGGTCGCCAGCGGATCCGCCAGCACCAGCAGCCACAGCGTCGCTGCGGCGCTCAAGATCACGGGCGCGGCCAAAAGGATCGAGGCGCCGTCGGGCCGCTTGAACGCATCCGCCGGCGCTCTGCCCGCGAGCGCGCCCGCCGCCAGCGGCCCAAGATGCGCGAACGTCAGCACGGCGGCGAGGCCTGCAAGCACCGAGGCCCAAGGCAATTGCGCATGCGCCGCCGCGATGATGAGCCAAAGCTTGGCCCACGCGCCCGAAAACGGCGGCAGCCCGATCATCGAGGCCGAAGCCAGCGCAAAGCCGGCGAACGTCCACGGCATCACCCGGCCAAGCCCTGCATACTCGCCCACCGCCGTACGCCCTGTCGCGGCCACAACCGTGCCGGCCGCCATCGTCAGCGTCGCCGCAGCGCAGGCAAGCGCCACGATCTGCAGCGCCGCCGCGAACAATCCAACGGGCGAGGCCAGCAGCGCGCCAAGCGCCACCGCCAGCAATTGCGTGAGGCACGAATAGCTCAGCCGCTCGCGGATATCTTGCTTGGACAGCGCAATCAGCGCCGTCACGCACATCGCAACACCGGCCAGCACGCGCAGCGCTTGCGCCGCGATCTCCGCATCCGCAAGCGCGGGGCCAAACACCAGCGCGCACACTTTCAAAAGCCCAATGCCGCCGGCAGGCAACACGGTGAGCGCGTGCGTGGAAACGAACGCCGGATTGGGCGCCCGGCTCGAGGCCGGCAGCCAGCGATGCATCGGCGGCATCGCCGCCATGGCGATGCCAAACACAAACAGCACCAAAAGCGCGTTCGCCGTCCAGGGATCAACGCGCCCTGCAAGCACCCCGCCCGCTTGGAAATCCAGCGCGCCCGCAATCGCGTAGGTCCACACCATCGCCGGCAGCAACAGCCCGATCGCGCCCGCCAGCAGCGTGGCGAGATAAACCCGCCCCGCCACGCGCGCGTCCTCATCGCCCTGATGCGCCACCAGCGGGAAGGTCGTCAAAATGAGCGCTTGGTAGGCGACGTAAAAGCTGAACAGATTGGCCGAAAACGCCACCGCCAGCGCTGACGCTGTGGCCAGCGCCAAAAACGCCATCAGCCGCGCCGGCGCTTTTTCCTGCGTGGCGCGCACAATGCCCGCCGCGTGCATGGCGTGCGGCGCGCCCAGGATGGCGATCAGCGCCGCCATCAGCACGCCCAGCGGCTCCAGCGCGAACGCGAGATCCACATTGGGCAAAGGCCGCGCGATCACGATCCGCGCCGCAGCGCCATTGCCCACTGCGTCGATCAGATAAACTGAAAGCCCGGCCATCACGAACGCGATGCCGATATAGATCACATCGCGCAGCCCCGGCGGGCGCGCAAACACCAGCGCGAGCAGCGCCTGCACAAGCGGCGCAGCGAGCAGCGCGATGAGCGCAAGCTCCGCGCTCATGGCCCCGCCCCCAGCATGAGCGAGGCGGCCGCGTTGCTGGCGTGCAGCAGCAAGCTTGGCTCCATGCCCCACGCGGTGACGAGGATGGCGATGATCAGCGCCGGCGCAAACGCAAAGCCCACGCGGGGCGCCGCCTCGATGCTCGTATTCGCGCGG
>DAORMO010000282.1:0-3256 GCA_035440585.1 Terricaulis sp. | reverse complement strand
AATTTATAATTCAGCAAGGCGTGCTTAGGGTTTTGGTGATGTTTTGTGCAGCGCGCAAAACGAAACCCTAATCATGTTCTGCTAAAAGGCCCTCGAAAGTGGGGCCTGTTGTGCGCGGTTTGGAAGGCGATCAGAATAAGGAGCATGTGCGGCGCGCATGGGTCAGCGTTGGTGCGCCGATCCTTGGGCTCGTTGTGCTGGTCATCGCGCTCGCCATCGCCACCTTCGCCAGTTTTGCCCGCCAGCAGGATGAGGCCTACGTCGTCAACACGCAGCGCTTGGCGCAGAACGCGCTGGAAGCGCGCGCCGCAGCGCTTGCGGCGATGATGATCGAATACGCCAATTGGGACGCCGCCTACGAAAATGTCAGCCGCGCCTGGAATGAAGATTTCGTCGCGGCGAATTTTTATTCCAGCGTCATTGACTCGTTGATCATTCTTCACTCCAGCGGCGAGGTGCGCCATCGCTGGTTCCACGCCGATGTCGCCGACGCCCAGGGGCTTGAGCGCTTAGCCTTGGACGCAGTGCGCGCCATGCCCGATCTTGCCGTGCTTGCGCGCGCACCGCGCGCGGAGCAAACCGTCGCGCACACCTTTGCGATCCACAATGGGCGGCTTGTGATCATTGCGGTGGCGCCCATCACGCCGGAAGATAACGCCGCGCGGATGATGCAAACGCGCAGGCTGGGGCTGGATTATGTTGTCGCGGTGAATGTGGTTGGCCCGGCGGAAATGGCGGCGCTGGCCGAAATCCTCGATCTCACCGATCTTCACGTTAGCGTGCAAATAGACCAGCCGGATTTTATCGCCGTGCCAGTCATCGCCGCGAGTGGCGAGCAGGTGGCGGCGCTGCAATGGCGGCGGCATTATCCAGGTTCGGAGACGTTTGAGGGCAAGATTGCGCCCGTCGTGCTCGGGCTTTTGGTCATCGGGCTTTTGACGGTCTTGCTTGCGCGCCACCTTGTCACGCATCAAATTGCGGCCGCAGCGCGCGCCAGCGCCGCGCTTGAGTCCAGCCACGAGAAATCCGAATTTCTCCGCCGCGTCAGCCAGGAATTGCACGCCCCGCTCGACGCCGTGATCGGCTATGCCGAGCTTGTGCGCGAAGAGGCCTCCCAGCCCGCCGTGCGCGATGACGCCACGCAGATCATCACCGCCGCGCGCGCGCTATCGGGCATGCTGAAAGATATCATCGATCAGTCTGAGCTTGATGTCGGCAAAATGCGCATGAAGCTGGATATGACGCCGATCGCTGGCCTACTGGCGGATGTGCAGGGGCTGATGCATCCCTTCGCCAAGGCGGCGGATGTGCGCCTCATCGTTTCGCAGGATGCGTCCGCGCTTTACGCTTATGCCGATTACGCGCGTTTGCGCCAATGTTTGATGAACCTCATCGGCAATGCGATTAAGTTTTCGCCGCGCGGCGGCGCCGTGCGCGTGCGCGCAAGCTGCTTGACGTCGATGATCCGTATCGAGGTGAGCGATAGCGGGCTTGGCGTGCCGGCCAATGACGTGACATCAATCTTCCGCCCGTTCAGCCAGGCCAATGTGGGCGCGAGCGCGGCGCATGGCGGCTTGGGGCTTGGCCTCTCCATCGCCCAATCGCTTGCCCGTGAAATGGGCGGGGATCTCACCGTCCGCAATGAGCCAGGCGCGGGCGCTGTGTTCTGCCTGGACACCCCGGTCGCGCCAGCGCAAATTATGAGCGCGGTCTGACTTTTTATTCGCGCGGTGAGGCGCCGCGCAGCGCCGAGCATTCATCGGCGCAGCGGCGCGTTACGCCAGCCGAATTTCCCGCAGGCGCTCAAACAAGAAATCCTGCGCCGTGATCGGCGTGGGATAGCGGTCCGGATGATCGGCATCGACGCATGAGGGCAGCGTCTTGATCAGATAATCGGGCGCAAAGTGCAGGAAGAACGGGATCGAGTAGCGCGGCAGGTGCGCGCGATCCGCCGCCGGGTTCACCACGCGATGGGAGGTGGAGGGCAGCTTGTGATTGGTCAGCCGCTGCAGCATGTCGCCGATATTGACCACCAGCGCCCCCTCCGGCGGGCTCACATCGAGCCACTCGCCCTCGCGCGTCAGCAATTGCAGGCCCGCTTCTTCTGCGCCCAGCAGCAGCGTGATGACATTGATGTCCTCATGCGCGCCCGCGCGCACGCCGGTCGGGTTTGGCGGCGTCGGCGGATAGTGCAGCAGGCGGAGGATCGAATTGCCGTCCTTCACCGGCGCTTGGAAAAAATCCGCCGGCAAATCCAAAAACAGCGCGATCGATTCCAGCAGCTCAAGCCCCAGCGCATCGAGCGCCTCAAACAGCCCGTAAACATCACGCTCAAACGCCGCGATTTCTTCGGGCCATACATTCTCCGGCATGAACGGGCGATAGCGGTGCCCATCGGCCAGCTCCCGCCCCACATGCCAGAATTCCTTGAGATCGACCGCGCTCGCGCCCTTGGCGGCCTCGACGCCGAACGGGATATAGCCACGCTGGCCCGCGCCGCCAGCTTGGTGATAGCGCCGCTTCACCTCGTCTGGCAGCGCGAAGAAAGCTTTCGTCGCCGCCAGCGCGCGGCTGATCGTTTCGGGCGCGAGCCCATGATCGCGCACCACGGCGAAGCCGAAATTGGCGTAGCTCTCGCCCATCGCGCGCGCGAAGGCGTGAGGATCGGCGCGGCGGTCGCGCATGGAAAGGGCGGGCAGGGCGGTGAGACTCATGGCCCCTATCTCGCCCCGCCACGCCGCCGACGCAATCGGTTAACGCGGCGTTTACGATTCGAGGCCGAGCTTCCGCCCGAAGCAGGGAGCGCGCGCTTATGGGCTTATTTTTCTTCGGTCCGCACCGCTGGCGCGGCGAAAGTGGCCGGCGCTATCGGTTCAAATGCGTCTTGACCGCCAATGGCATGCCCAAAGCGGGCGAGGGCGGGATTTATATTTTTGTCCGCCGCCGTTGGGCGTTCTTCCTTGAGCCGCTCTATGTCGGCAAGGCGGCAGATCTGCGCAACCGCTTGCGCGGCCACGAGAAATGGGGCCGCGCCTATTGGTATTACGGCGCGACGGAGCGGCACGTCCTGGGCCCGATCCGCGACGAGGTGGATCGCCGCCGCATCGAGGAAGACCTGATCCGCAAGCTCAAGCCGCGGATGAACGATGTCTCCATCCCCAAAGCCAAGGCGCCCGCCGCACGGCGGACGTCAGCCGCGGCGCGCGCGTTTAATTTTGGCGGCATATTGGGCCGCCGCCGCGCCGCCTAGAGCCCC
>DAORMO010000281.1:1272-3265 GCA_035440585.1 Terricaulis sp. | reverse complement strand
CCGGCGGTCCAAGGGGAGCAAGAAACCTACTCATTCTTCCCTTGCTTCTTATCGCGCTCAGCCATGATGCGCAGGCGCAGGGCGTTGAGTTTGATGAAGCCTTCGGCGTCGGCCTGGTTGTAGCCGCCCGCTTCGTCGAAGCCGACGAGCTTCTTGGAATAGAGCGAGTATGGGCTTGAGCGGCCGACCGTGCGCACGCCGCCCTTATAGAGCTTCAGCTTCACCTCGCCGGTGACGCTCTCCTGGCTCACATCAATCGCCGCTTGCAGCATGCGACGCTCGGGCGTCCACCAGAAGCCGTTGTAAACGAGCCCGGCATATTTCGGCATCAACTCATCTTTGAGGTGCATCGCGCCGCGATCGAGCGTGATGCTTTCGATCGCGCGGTGGCCGTACCACAGGATTGTGCCGCCCGGCGTTTCGTAATAGCCGCGCGATTTCATGCCGACATAGCGGTTCTCAACCAGATCAAGGCCGCCAATGCCGTGCTTTTTGCCGAGCTCATTGAGCTTGGCCAGCAGCTCATGCGCCTTCATCGCCACGCCATTGATCGCGACGAGATCGCCGCGCTCAAACCCGAGCGTGACGACTTCCGCCTGATCCGGCGCTTCTTCCGGCGTGATGGTGCGGCGGTCGCCGCGCTTGGTGACGATGTCGGGCGTTTCCACGTCCGGATCTTCGAGCACCAGGCCCTCGCTTGAGGTGTGCAGCAAGTTTGCGTCGATCGAGAACGGCGCTTCTTTTTCCTTGCCGGCGGCGATCGGGATATTGTGCTGGCGCGCGTAATCGAGCAGCGCGGGGCGGCCCTCGAACTCCCATTCCCGCCACGGCGCAATCACGCGCACGTCGGGCTTGAGCGCGTAATAGCTGACCTCGAAGCGGACCTGATCGTTCCCCTTGCCGGTGGCGCCGTGGCACACGGCATCGGCGCCGACGAGGTTGGCGATCTCAATCTGCCGCTTGGCGATCAGCGGGCGCGCGATCGAGGTGCCGAGCAGGTATTGGCCTTCATACAGCGTGTTGGCGCGGAACATCGGCCAGACGAAATCGCGGGTGAATTCCTCGCGCAGATCGTCGATGAAAATATTCTCCGGCTTCACGCCCATTTGCAGCGCCTTGGCGCGCGCGGGCTCCAGCTCCTCGCCCTGGCCGAGATCGGCCGTGAAGGTCACGATCTCGCAGCCATATTTCTCCTGAAGCCATTTCAGGATGATCGACGTATCCAGCCCGCCGGAATAGGCGAGCACCACTTTTTTGACTTGGCCTTGGGCCATCGCAGGGAGCCTCCGCAGCGCGTTCAGCGCGCGGCGCTTTCCTTTCACAAGGGGCGGTTCAAATCAACGGATAGGGGTTGGCGCGCATCCATTTGGAATAGAGCCATTTCTCACCGGAGGTGACAGGCAGGCCGGCGTGCAGGGTGCGGCGATCGGGTTCGCCGGTTTCGCTGACATTCCAGAACACGAGCGCATCGCCCGTCTCGCCTTTGAAGCGCCAATTGAGCGTGGGGAAATCTGTCTCCCCGCCGCCGAAGCCGTCGTTGAGATAGATCAGCGCGGTGGCCACGCGCTGGCCAGTGGCGGCCAGCTCAAGCCGGTTAGCTTCCGAGGCGGTGATGAAATCCACGTGCGGCTTGAATTCTTCGCCCGGCGCATAGTGCAGCACGTTTGTCGGCTCTTGGTTTTGCATGGGCGTGTTCATCACATCGGCCACCCGCGCATTGACCATTTGCAGGATCAGATCCGATTCCAGCAGGCTAAAGCCCGCGCCGGAATTGGTGCGATAATCAGCATGGGCGGCGCCTTTGAGCTTCGCGGCTTGCAGCTTGGGCCGCGCGCGCCCGATCATCCAATCGCAGAACGCGCGCGGGATGAAATTGCGGATCACGCCCACGCGCGCGCCGACATCCTGCCACACGATCTCAACCGGGGCGTCCCATTGCGCGGCGTCGAACCGCGCTTTGTCCGCCAGCAGCGCCACTTGCGCTTGCGCGCGC
>DAORMO010000281.1:329-1255 GCA_035440585.1 Terricaulis sp. | reverse complement strand
GCGGCGCTTTTGGTGAAATTCACCGCCTGATCCCAATCGCCCAGCATGCTGGCGAGGGTGGCCATCAGTTTCTGCGCCTCGGGAAAGCCCTGATCGGCCGAGGCGCGGGCCCATTTGGCGCCTTCTTCGGGATTGAACGGCGCGGCGCGGCCAACCAGCAGGCGCGCGCCCAGCACAAATTGCGCCTCCACGTGCTGGCTTTCAGCCGCCGCGCGCAGCCAGTTGATGGCATGCTCATGCATGCCGCGATTGTCCAACAGGATCGCCAACGTCATTTGCGCGGCGGAATCGCCTGATTCCGCGCGCTGCTGCAGCAACTCAGCTTCGGATACTACCACGGGGCCGCTCCTCGAATTTGCCCCCAGCTTTAGAGAGGATGGGCCCGCCCCCGCAACCCGCAACCGCTGTTGCGCGCCTCTCTTCCCTCCCCGGAGGGGAGGGATGGGCGCTACACCATCACCTGATTGCCCAGCTCCACCGCCCGCCCGGAGGGGATGTGGAAGAAATCGGTGGCGTTGGTGGCGTTGCGCGCCAGGAAGATGAAGAGGTGATCCTGCCAGAGCGGCATGCCGCTCTTTTCGCTGGGCACGATGGTGCGGCGCGAGAGGAAGAAGCTCGTCTTCATGATGTCGAATTTCAGCCCCTGCTTGCGCGCCTCGGTGAGCGCTTTGACCACGTTGGGTGTTTCCATGAAGCCGAATTTCAGCGTCACGCGCTTTACGTCTGGCAGATAGTCTTCGATCACGAGCTGATCGCCGGGCTTGGAGCGGGGGATTGGCAGCGTCTGCACCGTCAGCACAATGATCTGCTCATGCAGCACTTGGTTGTGCTTGAGATTGTGCATCAGCGCGGCAGGCGCGGTTTCTTTATCGCCGGTGAGGAAAATCGCGGTGCCGCGCACGCGATGCGGCGGATGGTGCGAGAGC
>DAORMO010000281.1:0-227 GCA_035440585.1 Terricaulis sp. | reverse complement strand
CCTGCCGCCAGCACGATCGGCACGAAGCCGCCAGTCCAGACCTTGAGCATGTTCGATGAGAAAAACGCGAGCTCGATGAGGAAGAACGGCGTGCAGATCAGCGCCGCGAGCCAGAGCGGGCGCTTCCACACTTTCCAAATGCCGAAGAAGACGAGCACGGTGGAGACAATCATCTCGCCCGACACCGCGATGCCGTAGGCCGAGGCCAGCCGGCTCGATGAACCGAA
>DAORMO010000280.1:0-3271 GCA_035440585.1 Terricaulis sp. | reverse complement strand
GGCTCGTTGATGATGCGCAGCACTTCAAGGCCGGCGATCTTGCCGGCATCCTTGGTGGCTTGGCGCTGGGCGTCGTTAAAGTAGGCCGGCACGGTGATGACAGCTTGGCTCACCGGCTCGCCGAGATAATCCTCGGCCGTCTGCTTCATCTTTTGCAGCACAAAGGCGGAGACTTCCGAAGGCGCGTATTGCTTATCGCGGCCTTGGATCCAGGCGTCGCCATTGGGGCCCTTGGTGATCTTGTAAGGAACGAGATCGACGTCCTTCTTGGTGATCGGATCGTCATAGGTGCGGCCGATCAGGCGCTTCACCGCATAATAAGTGTGCTCAGGATTGGTGATCGCTTGGCGCACGGCCTGAATGCCGATCAGGCGCTCGCCATTTTCCGCGAAAGCCACCACAGAAGGCGTGGTGTTGGAGCCTTCGGCGTTCGGGATCACCTTCGCCTGGCCGCCTTCCATCACCGCGACGCACGAATTGGTCGTACCCAAATCGATGCCGATCACTTTACTCATTATATCAATCCTCGTTCCTCAGCGGCGCGGCCTCACTTAGCGGACCCAAAGGCGTCCCAGAAGCGCGTCCTGTTCCTAATGGTTTCTCTTGGCCCGGCCCAGTGTTTGGGCCGTTCGTTTCACGGTTCATGTGGTGTATCGCCCACATCGTGCAAGGCTTTCAAACCCGCTAACCGCATTCCAAACGTGGAAATAGTGCTCCCCGCAAACAGCCGCGACGCCCGGTGGGAACAAAAAAGAAACCGAAGCAGGAAAAACCGGCAAAATGACCCGCCCAGCCTCCGATCTTGACGGCTTCCGGCTCTGGCCCGGCCTGCTGGACCGGGCGGCCCAGGAAGCCTTGCGCGATGCGGTGTTCGCGCGCCTGCGGGCTGGGCCGTTTTTCATCCCGCGCATGCCCAAAAGCGGCCTGCCCATGCGCGTGCGGATGACCAATTTCGGCCCGCTCGGCTGGGTGACGGATAAGGAGCGCGGCTATCGCTATCAGGAAACCCATCCTGAAACCGGCCGCCCCTGGCCGGACATCCCCGAAGAAGCGCTCGCGCTTTGGGATCGGCTGACGGGGTATGCGGCCCCGCCGGAGGCTTGCCTCGTGAACTATTACGAGGGCGAGGCCCGCATGGGCCTGCATGTGGATAGCGATGAAGAGGCTTGGGATGCGCCGGTGCTTTCGATCTCGCTGGGCGACACCGCGCTCTTCCGCATCGGCGGCATCCTGCGCACCGATCCCACCCGCAGCGTGCGGCTTGCCTCTGGCGATGTCTGCATGCTCGGAGGCCCAAGCCGCCGCGCGTTTCACGGCGTGGATCGCATCATGCCCGGCACCTCGCGGCTTCTGCCCAAAGGCGGGCGGATCAATCTGACGCTGCGCCGGGTGACGATTCCGGGGTGACCGCGCGCGGCGCATTTTCGGGCCGCGCGCTGCGCAGCACGAAATCGGGGCGCCACCCCGCGGGCGGCCCGCCGGGGGAGGGCTCAAGCCGGCCCGCCGCGATCTCATGCGCTTTCCACACCATGGAATTGTGCACGCGCGTCCAACCCGAAGGGTGCGTGTAGAAAATCAACTCCTCGATCGGGGAGGGCTCCATTTTCCGATATTCGGAAAGCAGGATCGCCGCTTCGGCGAAGCCGTCCGGCGCGCGCGCGGCGTTGAGCCCAAACATATCCGCCTGCAATTCATTGAAGCGCGTGAGGTTGTTTTGCAGCGGCCCAGTGACAATCCCTAGCACCGCGAAAATCAGCATGATCAGCGGCAGGCCGGCCGGATCAGCGATGTCGCGTATGCCCCAGCGCTCATTCTTCGCAAGTGCGCGGAAGGCGAAATGCACGACAGCAAAGCTGAACAGAATAAGCATCGCGCCAAACAGCAGCCCGGAAATATTGTGGCGCAGCACATAATGGCCGATCTCATGGCCCATCACCGCCTTCACAGCGTCGGGGCTGCCGCGCTCCAGCAGCGTATCGGCCAGCGAAATGCGTGTTGTTGGCCCAAAGCCGGATACATTGGCGCTGATCGAATTGGTTTGGCGCGAGCGATCATAGACCATCACATCTGTCGCCGGCACGCCATTGGCCTGCGCCATGGCGAGGATCTCGTCGCGCAGCTGGCCCTGCGCCATCGGCGTGTAGGTGTTGAACATCGGCGCGATGAAAACCGGGAAGAGCATGCTCATCACCGCCGCGAACACGATCGCCGCGCCCGAGCCCCACACCCACCATGTGTTCTTTGCGGCGCGCACGATGAGATAAAGCAATGTGAGGAAAAACCCGCCGAGCACGAGGCCGATGGCCAAGCCGGTCGCCTGTTCGCTCAGCCATTGCGGAAACGTCTGCGTCGAGAGATCGAAGCGGTGCTCGCGCACGAAGCCCACATAATAGGTGAGCGGGAAGGTGATGAGCGAAGAAACAAGGATGTAAAAGAACGAGGTTCCGAACGCCACGAGCGGAAAGAATTTCACCGTGCGCTCAAGCCAAGCCCGCACGTTGCGCGCCCAGCCCAGAACCAAAAACAGCCCCGCCACCAAAACCGAAACCAGCGTGGAGGCGATGCCGATCACATAGCCGCCCTCGAAATAGGTATTTGATTTGGCGGTGGCCTCCGGCCCCATCGTGGCGAGCCAGGCTTGTGTCGCGGCTTCAGGATCGAAGGGCAGGGCCGCCGCGTGCGCCGCGCCGGTGAGTGAAAACATCGCCGCCAGCGCGGCCAAGCTCATCAGGCGCATCACCATCCCCCAAGAATTTGCTGGTCAGGAGGCTGCGCCCAAACCATGTCTGTCGGCAAGGGCGAACGTCCGCCGAAAGAGGGAGTTCATCGCATGCGCCTCGATACGCCTGAGGGAAATTTGCCGCCGAGCCGGCGCAGCATCGCCGCGACCTTGTTTTTCAGCGGCTATGCGGCGGCTTCGCTTTCCGCCTGCGCCAGCCCGGTGCAAACGCCGGCGGATGAATTGATCGTCGAAGATGTGCATGTGCCCGGCGCCGGCGGCTACAGCTTGCCGGCCTATCTGGCGCGGCCGAGCGGGCAGGGCGCGCGTGGGGCGGTGATCGTCGTGAACGAGATTTTCGGCATCCACGATTACATCAAGGATGTGTGCCGCCGCTTTGCGCGCGAAGGTTATGTCGCGCTTGCGCCCGATTATTTCGATCGCGCCGGCGATCCCGCGCCGCTCACTGATTTCGCCGAGATTCGCGCCATCGTCGCCACAGCGACGAACGAGCAGGTGATGGGCGACACGGCCGGCGCGATCGATTGGCTC
>DAORMO010000279.1:1244-3277 GCA_035440585.1 Terricaulis sp. | reverse complement strand
CCCGAGCCCCGAAAACCGAGCCCCGAATAATGCAAATTCATCAATTCCCCTGCCTCTCCGATAATTACGGGTTCCTGATCCACGACAGCGCCTCAGGCGCGACGGCGGCGATCGACACCCCGGACGCGGAAGAGATTTTGCGCCAAGCAGGCGCCAAGGGCTGGGCCATCACCGATGTGTGGAACACGCACTGGCATCCCGATCACGCCGGCGGCAACGCCGCGATCAAGGCGGCCACGGGCGCGACCATCACCGGCCCTGCCGAGGTGGAGCGCATCGGCGCCGCGCCCGATCGCATCGTCGGCCAAGGCGATGTGGTGAAGCTCGGCGCGTTTGAGGCGCGGGTGCTCGATGTGGGCGGACATACGCTTGGGCATGTGGCCTATGTGTTCGATAGCGAGCATGTGGCGTTCGTGGGCGATACGCTGTTTGCGCTCGGCTGCGGGCGCTTGTTTGAAGGCACGCCGCAGCAAATGTGGGAAAGCCTGCAAAAGCTGGCGGCGCTGCCGCGGCAAACCACGCTCTATTGCGCGCATGAATATACGCTCGCCAATGCGCGCTTCGCCGCCAGCGTTGATGGCGATAATCCAGAGCTTGCCGTGCGCATCAAAGAGGTGGAGCGCAAACGCGCGGCGGGCGAGCCCACCGTGCCGATGACGCTGGCGGAAGAAAAAGCCGCCAACCCCTTCCTGCGCGCGCCGCTGCTTTTGCCTGAGCTTGCCGATTGGGAAGCGTTTGCGGAAATTCGCCGCCGCAAGGATGCGTTCAAATAAAGCTCGCTAATCCTGCGGGCCTTGCACCGCGCCGGTGACGACATTGCGGATCGCGTTTGACGAGGGCCGGCCCGCATAGCCCATTTCGGGCGCGACCTGCACGTAAAGCACTTCACCGCGCAGCGCCGCCGCCGGCTGGCGGCCCAGCGAAATCACCACGCGGCGCACGCCCGTCAGCGGCGCTTGAGTGAGCCCTTCGGCCACGCGCTCAGCCGCATCGACCACAAGCCCAGCCACAGCTGCGCTCATTTGCGCGGGCACGACAAACTGCACAGGCTCGCCCACCGCGCGCGCGGCGCGGATTTGCAGCAGGCGCACGCGCTCATTCAGCTGCGCGGCGGCCACCGCTTGCGGCGTGATCGGCGCGACGGACGCAAGCTCAGATGCAGCGGCGCCGGTGCGGATCTGGCGCGTGTAAACCGTGACACCGCCCTGCGCGGTGACGCGCAGCATGATGGAGCCATCCTCGTTGCGATAAATCTCATCCCCGCGCGAGCCCATCTCAGGCAGCAGCACGTGCACTTCATCGTCACCGTCAAAACGCAGCAGCGCAGCGCGCGCGCCGGTGCGGTCAAATACAAAGCGCACGCCGCCATCGGGCGTCGCGTAACGGCGCGAGCCCATGGTGACGGTGACAAGCCCCTCCACCAGCGGGCGCGGCTGGCTTTCCTGCTGGCGCTGCTGCTGGGGCCGGGGCTGTTGCTGCTGGATGTGGGTGCTGCGATCGGGCTGGAAAATCTGACGGCCAGGCGCTGTGGGCCCCGCTTGGAAATTCTGCTGAAAGCCCTGCGCCCGCGCCGCCCCAGGGGCGACGACCGCAAGGGCGGCCGCGACCGCCAAGGCGCTCTGCGCCGCCAGACTCATGCCACGCGATTGGCTCATAGGGCCAAGACGAAGCGCCCGGACCTGGGCGCTTTTTTGACGCTGTGTTGAAGGGTGACGGCAGTGTTGCGGCAAAGCCGCACTTAATTGCCCTTTTTGGGCTCCTGCTTGGCCGCAAGCCGTGCGTCTTGCTTGGCCTCACCCCGGCGCAGCACGCGGTCGCGCCGCTGCTTGGGGTAGCGGGCTTGGGCGGCCTCAGCTGCGGGCTCGGGCTCTTGCGCTTGGATTTCGCTGGCTTTTTCGGCCCGGCGCGGAAGTTCGGCGGCTGCGGCGGCGGCCGAAACCAGCGGCGGCAGCGGCGCGGCGCGCGGGGCGTCTGCGGGAATCGGCGGCGGGATACGCAGCGTCACGGACGCCCCGGCGTTTGCCGGCTTGGTG
>DAORMO010000279.1:0-1006 GCA_035440585.1 Terricaulis sp. | reverse complement strand
AGGGGAATGGCTGAGCAGAAAATCTTCGCCGGTCCGCGCATCCGCCGCATCCGCCCGGAAATACCGGGCCGCCGCATCACGCGCTTGCGCGGGCGTGACGGCGGTGATGTCGGCCACGTAGGTGTTGAGGCTCGAAGGCGGCAGGCCAAACAGCGCCAGCGTGGAGATTTGCCCGGCAAGGCCGGAGGTTGTCTCAACGCTGCGCGCGAAGCCGCCGATCAACACCGCCTTGCGCGCGTTCATCTCCGCTTCCGGGGTGAGATCACGGCCAATGCGCACGATCTCGGCGCGCATCAGCTCATAGACCTGCACCGCCGCGTCGTTGCGGGTTTGCGCCGAAGCCACGATCGGCCCGGGGCCAAGCCGCGCCGAAAGCGACGAGCCCGCGCCATAAGAGAGCCCGCGACGGATGCGGATTTCAGCGTTCAGCCGCGCTGAATAGCCGCCGCCGAGCACGTTGTTGGCGACCAGCAGCGGCAGATAATCAGCGTCAGAGCGCGCAACGCCGCGCAAGCCCATCAGCACCGCCGCCTGCCCCGTCTGCGGCAGATCGACAACGATCGTGCGCGCAGCCGGCGCATGCGTGCTGACATCCGGGCTTTGCGGGCGCGCGCCGCCGGCGTTCGGCCAAGAGCCGAAATGCCGCTCTGCCAAGGCAAAGCCTTCCTCTGCGCTGACATCGCCGGTGATGACGAGCACCGCCGTATCCGGGCGCCAATAGGTTTGATGGAACGCGCGCGCGTTTTCGGTGGTGATCGCGCCCAGCGTGTTCGCGGTGGCGACAGCGCCGTAGGGGCCTGCGCCGAAAATCGCGCGCGTCATCGCCATCGAGCCGATCGAGCCTGGCTCGCTCAGCGCTACCATCAGCCCATCCAGCGATTGCTGGCGGGCGCGATCAAGCTCCTCCTCGGCGAAGGCCGGATTGCGGATCACGTCAGCATAGATGGCGAACGCTTCCTCGGCGCGATCGGTGCGGGTTTGCAGCGACACCGCGGAGGAATCCACG
>DAORMO010000278.1:0-3289 GCA_035440585.1 Terricaulis sp. | reverse complement strand
CTGGCCGAGGGTGAGGCGCTCTAAAAAACTTAGCCCCGCCCGCATCCAAGCCCGCCCCCGGCGACGGATAGGGTTCAGAAGGCCGGTTTGGCGGCCTTGGAGGGTAACCAAATGGAAGAGCTGTTCCGCGATTTTTGGTGGCTGATGTTCCCGCTGTTTGGGATGGTGCTGGCGTTTCGCGGCCAAGCCAACGAATTTGCCCGCCGTGACCGCGTGCTGGCCGAAGCCGAACGCAATCTGGAGCGCCGCCCGTGACCTTCGCTGATTTCTTTTCCTCCTTTTGGTGGCTGATCTTCCCGATCTTCGGCATGGCGATGGCGTTTCAGGGCGCGGGCCAAAGCGAAAAGCGCCAGCGCCGCACGCTTGATCTGATCCGCTCGTATGTGGAGCAGGGCAAAGAGCCGCCGCCCGAATTGCTCAAGCTCGCTCAGAAGAGCGATGATGATGATTGGGGCATGGGCGGCGTCGGCAGCGGTAGCGGGCAAAACTCCCGCGCGTGGACCTTCGTGGTGTTTGCCGCGCTCGCAGCTGGGTTTGGCACGGGCTATTGGTTCGTGCGCGCGGAAGATTTCGCGTTCGCCTTCCTGATCGTCACCGTGACGATGGGCGTGCTCGCGCTGGGCGCGCTCGGCATTCTGATCTTCGGACGCAAGTAGCAAGCTGATGGACGCCGCCGACGAGGCGCGCCTCCTGGGATTAGCTCGCAAAGGCGATATGCGCGCCTTCGGCCATCTGGTCGATGCGCATCAGCCGGCGGTGCGCGCCTTCTTGCGCCGCCTCACCGGCTCCTACGCCGATGCGGACGATATCGCCCAAGATGCGTTCGCCAGAACCTGGGAAGTGCTGAACCGCTATGACGGCCGCGCTTCGCTGCGCAGCTTCATCTGCGGGGTGGCGTTTCAATATTGGCGGCGCGGCCGCCGCGCGGAGGGCCGGAGGCTCGCGCGCGACACCGCCTACGCCGATCTTGAAGACGCCCACCACGACGCGCCGCAGATGACGCCAGAACGCCTGGCGCTGCGCCGCGCCATGGAGGATCTGCCGCCCGATCAGCGCGCCGTGCTGGCGCTGTGCCTGGGCCAAGATTTTACCCATCAGGAAGCCGCTGAGGTGTTAAAGCTTCCCCTCGGCACGGTGAAGTCACATATAAATCGGGGCAGGGCGCGCCTCCAAGCCGCGCTTGGCCTTAATGCAGAGCAGACCGATGCATGACGACCGCTCCTTAGCCGCCCTTCTGGGTGAGGCGCCGCAAACGCCCGATCCGGGCTTCCGCTTTGACGTGTTCGCCCGCGTCACCGCACGCGCGCGCCGCCGCGCGGCGTTCGAGCGCGGGGCGCTGCAAGTGGCGGCGTTCACCGGAATGGGCCTGGTGTTGGCGTTGATCCAGTTCGCCAGCGCAGCTTCGGGCGCTTGGGGGCCGATGCTTGGGGCCGCAGGCGCGCTGGCGCTCTCGGGGGTTGCGGCGTTTACGGTGATCAAGGGCCCGAAAGCGGCGCTCGCCGTGTTCCGGCCCGCTTAAGCCTATCTGCCGCCGCAACACGCCCCTATAATCCCGGCAAATCGGGAGAGACCATGCTGCGCCGCGCCATTCCGTTCGATACAGGAGCCATTCATTTCGTCGGCATCGGCGGCATCGGCATGTCCGGCATCGCCGCCGTGATGAAGAATTTCGGCTATGAGGTGACGGGCTCTGACGCGAAAGAAAGCGCCAACACAGAGCGCCTGCGCGCCCAAGGCATCCCCATCTTCATCGGCCACAGCGCCGAGAACGTCGCCAATGCCGGCGTCGTGGTAATTTCCTCGGCCATCAAAGGCGGCAACCCGGAAGTGGACGCCGCGCGCGCGCGCGGCGCGCCGATCGTGCGCCGGGCTGAAATGCTGGCCGAGATCATGCGGCTGAAATGGACGGTGGCGATTGGCGGCACGCACGGCAAAACCACCACCACCTCGATGATCGCCGCGTTGCTCGATGCAGGTCAGAAAGACCCCACCGTGATCAATGGCGGCATCATCAACGCTTACGGCGCCAACTCGCGCATCGGCGAGGGCGAGTGGATGGTGGTGGAGGCCGATGAGAGCGACGGCACCTTCACGCGCCTGCGCGCCACCGCTGTCGTCGTCACCAATATGGATCCGGAGCATCTGGATCATTACGGCTCGGTCGAAGCCATGAATGCAGCCTATCAGACGTTCGTGGAGAACATCCCGTTCTATGGCTTTGCCGTGATGTGCCTGGATCACCCGCAAGTGCAGGCGCTGGCCGCGCATGTGCGTGATCGGCGCATCATCTCCTATGGCTTTAACCCGCAAGCGGATGTGTGCGCGCACAATGTGCGCCCCTCGCGCGATGGTTCGACGTTCGATGTCGTGGCCCGCCGCAAAGGCGAGGGGCCGGGCGTGACCATGCATGATCTTTTCTTGCCGGTGGCTGGCCGGCACAACGTGCAAAACGCCGTCGCCGCCATCGCGGTGGCGCGCGAGCTGGGCGTGACGGATGCGGGCATCCGCGCGGGCCTTAAAAAATTCGCGGGCGTAAAGCGCCGCTTTTCCACCACCGGCTATTGGAACGAGGTGCGTATCGTTGATGATTACGGCCACCACCCGGTCGAGATCGCCGCCGTGCTTTCGGCCGCGCGTGAGATGACGGAAGGGCGCGTTCTCGCCGTAGTGCAGCCGCACCGCTACACGCGCCTGCGCGATCTCTTCAAGGAATTTTCCACCTGCTTCAACGATGCGGACGTGGTTGCGGTGGCGGATGTGTACGCTGCCGGCGAAGCCCCGCTGGAAGGGATCAGCGCCGAAACGCTGGCCGCGAGCCTCAAAAGCCACGGCCATCGCGATGCGCGCAAGCTCACCAGCCTCGATGCGCTGCCTGAGTTCGTGCGCGGCGAAGCCAAGCCGGGCGATATCGTCGTCTGCCTCGGCGCGGGTGATATCACCGCCTACGCCAACGCGCTGCCAGCCAAGCTGGGCGCGGCGGCGGCGTGAGCGTGGACCTAGGTTTGGCGGGCATTAGCCCGGCCGTACTGAGCACGTTGGTTCTCGGCGTCACGCTCGCGCTGTTCGCAAGCAATCGCGTGCGCCACGATCTTGTCGCGCTGCTGGCGCTCGCCGCTTGCCTTTGCTTGGGGCTTGTCGCGCCTGATCAGGCGTTTGTGGGGTTTGCGGATCCGGCCGTGGTGGTGATTGCCGCGGTTCTCATTATTGGCCGCGCGGTCGAGCTGACAGGGGTTGCGGACGCGCTGACGGATCGGCTGGCGCTGCTCAAGGCGCCGTTTTTCCTACAGCT
>DAORMO010000277.1:0-3335 GCA_035440585.1 Terricaulis sp. | reverse complement strand
CGGGGTTGTTCTGGTTTGGCGCGTGGGCGGCGCTGATCGTGCTGGGCATCGCCATTGTCGGCGTTTTCATTTTCTTGCGCGCGGCCATCATCATGAACACCACAGATTTCGCGGTGACGAACAAGCGCGTGATCCTCAAGCGCGGCTGGCTGAACCGGCGCACGCAGGAATTGGCCGTCGGCTCGATTGAGGGCGTGGCGCTGGATCAGAGCTTTTGGGCGCGGCTTTGGAACTACGGGCACGTGGTTGTCACTGGCACGGGCGAAGCGGTGATCCGCTTTCCGGCCATGGCCGATCCAGTCGCGTTCCGCCGCGCGATCGAAACCGCGCGCGCGGGCCAGCGCGAGGTGCATCTAGCGGCGGAAGATCGCGAAGCGCTGGCGCGCGCGGCCAATGATGCAGAGCCAGAACCTGCGCCGCCCAAGCAGCGCCGACGCAGCTTCATCGGCCTCTGGAATTAACGCGCCACAAAATCAGGGCGGCTTTGCCAAAACGCCGGCTTTGCGGGGCGCGCGGCGCGGCTTAAGTTCGCGCCATGCATATTTCGGACATGATCGGGCTCACGGTCTTCCTCATCTGCTGGGTGGGGTATGAGCCGTTGCGGCTGCGGCTGATGGGGCTGTTCGGCAAAACCTGCATCAATCAGGACATGTATCCGGTGCGCGAGGCGTGGCTGCGCGAATTTCTGCTGCGCGAAAACCGCATCATGGATGTGAACCTGCTCGGCCATTTGCTGAGCTCGGCTTCGTTCTTCGCCTCCACCAATCTGCTGTTGATCGCGGCCACGGCGGGCGTGCTGTTTGGCGGGGAGGCGATGCAGCAAAGCTTGCAGCAGCTCGAGATCGCCGCATCCGCCAGCGGCTGGCTGATGGAAGCGAAGATCGCGATTGTCACCGTGACGCTCTCACGCGGGCTGCTCGATTTCATCTGGTCGATCCGGCAGCTGAATTACAGCCTCGCAGTGCTCGGCGCGGCGCCGGATACGAAAGCGGTTGAAAAGCACGCGGCGTTTGTGAAGGGCGCGGCCGATGTGCTGCACCCGGCGTTTTCAGCCTT
The DNA here is from genome assembly GCA_035440585.1 of Terricaulis sp. Taxonomy (GTDB): domain Bacteria; phylum Pseudomonadota; class Alphaproteobacteria; order Caulobacterales; family Aquidulcibacteraceae; genus Vitreimonas. The sequence goes on along the minus strand of DAORMO010000277.1, from coordinate 2,279 downwards.
CAATCGCGGCGTGCGCGCGTATTACTTCGCCCTGGCGGCGGCGGCGTGGATCATCAGCCCGTGGGCGATGGCGATTGGCGTGGTGTTTGCGGTGTTTGTGCTGCTGCGCCGGCAATTGCGCAGCCAGGCCGCGCGCGGCATTCACGCTGTGAGCCGGCTGACGGCGGATTAGCTGCGGCCGGTGGAGCCAAAGCCGCCGGCGCCGCGCGCGGTGGCGGAAAGTTCGGTCACGACCTCCCAGCCCGCTTGCGTGACAGGCGCGATCACCATTTGCGCGATGCGCTCGCCGCGCTCGATCGTGAATGGCGCATCGCCCAGATTGATCAGCAGCACTTTCACCTCGCCGCGATAATCGGCGTCCACTGTGCCGGGCGTGTTGAGGCAGGTGATCCCATGCTTGAAGGCAAGGCCGGAGCGCGGGCGGATCTGCGCCTCGTAATCGCCGGGCAGCGCGATGGTGAGCCCGGTGGGCACAAGCGCGCGTGCGCCGGGCGCAAGCACAAGCGGCGCATCGGCTGGCACGGCGGCGCGCAAATCCATGCCTGCGCTCTGCGCTGTTTCATAGGCGGGCAGCGCCAGCCCCTCAAAATGCGGCAGCGGGACGACATGGATGGTGATCGTGCTCATCGCCGCTGGGTGAGGCGATTCGCGCCGGGCGGCAAAACACACAATCAGCCAAGCATGAACATGTGGCCGAACAAGCGCCGTAGTGGGCGAATGGCGGCGCTGAGGCCCCCCAGCGCGGCGGCCGGCGCGAGCGCGAACAAGGCGGCGCGTCGCGGTTCGACCTCGAGGGCGCCAATGAGCACGATTGTGATGACAAAAAGCGACAGCCAAAACACAAATATGAAGGCCAAAATGGCCTGGATCCGAACGTGGCGTTCGGGGGCCTGCGGCATCAGCTGCGGCCCGCGCTTTTGCTGGTCAAGGTTTCGCCGATGCGTTGGGCGAGCTTTTGGGCCACCTCTGCTTTGCTCATCAGCGGCCAAGCTTCTGCGCTTTCGCGGGTGATGAGCAGGATTTGGTTGGCGTCGCCGCCCATCACGTCGCCTGAGACATCATTGGCGAGGATCCAGTCGCAGCCCTTGCGGGCGATTTTGGCGCGGGCGTGTTCTTCAAGCTTTTCGGTTTCCGCGGCAAAGCCGATCACCAGCGCGGGGCGCTTTTTGCCGGGCTTTGAAAGCGTGGCGAGGATGTCCGGGTTTTCGGTGAGCGAAAGCGCGGGAATGCCGGCTTGGGTTTTCTTGATCTTCTCTTCGGCGATTTCGGCGGGGCGCCAATCGGCGACGGCGGCGACCATCACGGCGATGTCAGCCGGAAGCGCCGCTTCGCAGGCGGCCAGCATTTCGCGCGCGCTTTCCACGCGCACGGTGGAAACGCCAAGCGGTGCGGGCAGCGCGGTAGGGCCGGTGACGAGCGTGACGTCCGCGCCGGCGGCGGCCAGCGCGCTGGCGATGGAATAGCCTTGCTTGCCGCTGGAGCGGTTGGAGAGGAAGCGCACCGGATCGATGGATTCGATCGTCGCGCCCGCGGTGACGATGGCGCGCTTGCCTTTGAGCGGGCCGCCTTTCAGCAGCGCCAACGCCGCGTCGCGGATTTGCTCAGGCTCGGCCATGCGGCCAATTCCGCGCTCACCGCTTTCGGCCATTTCGCCTTCGTTGGGGCCTATGAAGCCGAGCCCGTTGGCGCGCAGCACAGCGGCGTTGCGCTGCGTGGCGGGATTGGCCCACATCTGCGGGTTCATCGCCGGCGCCAGCAGGATCGGCTTATTGGCCGCCAGCAGCACGGCTGAGGCGAGATCGTTGGCGAGCCCGAGCGCGGCCTTGGCCATCAGATCGGCGGTGGCCGGCGCCGCGATGATGAGATCGCATTCGCGCGCCAGCCGAATATGACCGACATCGAATTCCTGCGCGGTGTCGAACAGATCGGTGAACACGCGCTCACCGGAGATGGCGCCCGCCGCCAGCGGCGTGATGAAATGCTGCGCCGCTTGCGTCATCACCACGCGCACGGAGGCGCCGCGCTCACGCAGGCGGCGGATCAGCTCAAGGCTTTTATACGCGGCGACGCCGCCGCCGATGATGAGAAGAATGCGCTTTTCCAAGCTGAGCTCCAGGCTGCGCGTGCGATGAAGATAGCATGCGCCATGCCGCGCTTAAAGCGCGCGCGGCGGCGTTAAGGTTGATCGACGTGCGGGAAGGGCGAGGGCTCGGCGGCGGTTTCCGGCGCCTCTTCCGGCGTTTCCGCCGGTGCGGGCGGCAAGGGGCGCGGTTCGCGCC
>DAORMO010000276.1:0-3378 GCA_035440585.1 Terricaulis sp. | reverse complement strand
AACTTTCCGGTCCATCCTAACTTCAAGGGCAGACGCGTTTGAAGGGGCTGGGTCATTTAGCCTTGGTCCCTATATTAGCGGCCATGATCACCTACTGGCTCAAGACTGATTTAGGTGCATTCGATTTTTTGTCCGACACGCTTTATGATTCCGCTGAAACCATTGTGCTCGTCGTGACTTTTGCGACATTGGCGATTTCTTGGGCAAGAAAAGCACCTCCGACAGTATCGTCCGGAAAATCATTCCCCGCCAACGGATCCGAAGCACCCAACATCGAAGATCGCTTACGCCAACTTGACGAGTTGAAATCTAAGGGGCTGATTTCTGAAATAGAATACAATGCAAAGCGAGCCGACATTCTTCGGCAGCTATAAGGCTACTCCTGCGTCACAATGCCCAAACGTCCACCGGCCATCCTGAAGTGAATCTGACCGTCCTGCGTTGGACAACACATGCCATCCCCTTCACCGTAAAATGTCGCATCTGCTGTTAGCACCGAATTCTGCGAGTGTATTTCGTCGCCTATGAGGCTGTATTCTCCTTTTCCACCGACAGATAGAACATCCGATGCAAACCACGTGGGCGCGACATAACGATAAACGATGAGAAATCGAGAGTAATTGTTGCTAGCGCCAATCCCCTCAATAGTGAGGAAAACGAGTCGCTCATCCTCCCCATCGCCATTCAGATCAAGACTGTGCCAATGGTCGAATTGCGACGCATAGATCGCACGTTCATGATCGCGTCCCAGCTTGGCAACTTCCGCCAAGTGCGTCTCTAGAATGTCTGGCGGCGTTCGCGATCCAGAATAGGAAATCAATCCCGCGCCGGCATGAACGACGCGCCCCACTTCTGCGCGGGCACCGCGCGGCGGAGTTTGATCGGCGACAACAGGATCAGCGCCCCTCTCATCAGCGATGCGCCTCGCGTCAACTTCACCCTCGGGACCACGCACAGGCGATGCCCGCAAACCGCAGCCCGAGACCGCGATCCCACCAGCAATCACCAACAAGGCTCCCAGCAATTTCGAACTCATTGGCACCCCCATCGAAATTGTCTTCGGAAAGCGTGACCGAAAGAGTGACACACTCTTTATTGAATGGGCGCTGACCGAAAAGAGTGTGTGTCACCCTTTGGCTTTAGGCCAATTCGAGCTTGATCTCGCGTCCCAGCGCCTCGGCGGCGCGCGCCAGCGTCGATAGCGTCACTTGGTCATTGTTGGGATCGAGCAGGCGATCAAGCTGGCTGCGCGAGGTCTGCATGCGCTCGGCCAGCGCGCTCTTGGTGACGCCCTGCGCCTTCATCTCCTGGCCGATCTGCCAGGCCAGCACGCGCTTCAGCGCCGTCGCCTTGACGGCTTCGTAATCGCCGGTTTCTTTCATCAGCGCGTCAAAGCTCGATCCGAGGCGCCCACGCGCGGGCGTGCGCTTCGCCACACTCTTTGCTGCCTTGCTCATCGCTCGATCTCCTTCTTCCGTTTGGCCGCCAAATCGAGATCGGCCTTCGGTGTTTTCTGCGTGGTTTTCATAAAGCCGTGCAGCAACACCATGCGGCCTTTCACGATAGCGAAGAGGACGCGCGCGATGCGCCCGCCTTCCAAGTTTGTACGCACTTCCCAAAGCCCCGCGCCGAGCGGGCGACACGTTGGCATGCCGACCGGCCAGCCATGCTCGACAGTGGCGATGTCGGCGCCGATGGCGCGGCGGTCGTCCTGGTCCATCTCCTTCAGCCAGTCGCGCACCGGCTCGGCGCCGGACGCAGTCGCATAAAAGCGCACTTCGATGATCTTTGGGCGAAGCGCCACAAGACTCCCCTTCACATGTACTTTATAAGGTACAATATTTCAAGCCCCGATGGGCGGCGGAGGAAAGGGTGACACCCTACCTCGCCGCGCTAAAAACAATATCGAGCGCGGTTTGGATGCGGAAGCTTTCGTGCGCGAGGTTGGCGATGGCACGATCAGGCAGCGCGCTGCGCTCCATCGACGTGAGCTCCATCGGCAGCATGACGCAATCACGCCCCGAGACCGTGAGCTTAACCTCGCGCCGCGATGGGCGTGCGCTCAAGGAGAGCGGCGCGACGATCACATTCACGGAATCTGTGTTTCGATCGTGCTGGAGAACGAGCAGGAAGGGCACGTCCGCCATCTGACGCCGGAAAGGGTTGTTGATGACGTCGTACTGCTTCACGAGCGATTGCGCGCACGGCTTTGCTCATAAGCCCGAACGTGATCGGCGAGCGAACCGCGCTCGGCGATGAGCCTGTTGTGCGCCTCGGTCGACTCCCGCAGCTTCTCCCGCTCCGCCGCCAGCTTGGCCTCTTCCTCGGGTGTGCGCTTGGATTGGGCCATTTTCGCCCATTCGGCTTTCACCCATTCGGGATCGATGCCTTCTTCGCGGAGGAAAGCCTCAAGCTCTTCGTCCATGACGTATTCGGCGGCCATGGGCGTAAATATAGCCGCAAGCGGCCCGCCGCGCCATGATTCAGGGCCGCCCCCTCCCTTGCCCTCGCCCCGGCCCCTATCTATAGAAGCGGCGTTGGAGGCTGCCCTGCCAGCATAGCGGGGCGGCGTTGAGCGACCTGAGGCTTTGGCCCCAGGCGCTTTTGCGTTTTCGGCCCCCGCCAAAATCGAAAGCCACGGCCCCATGGTGGGGCCGAGACCGCCGGAGCCAACCGGCCGGCCGTGACAATTGAATTGGAGCATCAAACGTATGGCGCAAGCCCAAGATTCCCTTACCCCCTCCCGCGACGATTTCGCGGCGCTTCTCGACGAAAGCCTCGGCAGCCGCGGCATGGTCGAAGGCCGCGTGATTCCGGCGACCGTGATCGCCGTTGAGCACGATTTCGTCGTGGTCGATATCGGCCTCAAGACTGAAGGCCGCATCCCTGTTCGTGAATTCCTGGTCGATGACGGCGCGGGCACGCCCAAAGCCGGCGACATCGTGGAAGTCTATCTCGACCGTATCGAGAACGCCCTCGGCGACGCCGTGGTGAGCCGCGAGAAGGCCCGCCGCGAAGAAGCCTGGACCCGCCTTGAGAAATCCTTCGCCGCTGGCGACGCCGTGAACGGCGCGCTGGTTGGCCGCGTGAAGGGCGGCTTCACGGTTGATCTTGGCGGCGCCAATGCGTTCCTGCCAAGTGGACATCCGCCCGGTGCGCGATGTCGGCCCGCTGATGAACATCGTGCAGCCGTTCGCGATCCTGAAAATGGACCGCCAGCGCGGCAACATCGTTGTCTCGCGCCGCGCGGTGCTGGAAGAATCGCGTGCGAGCGAGCGCGCGGAAATCGTCGGCCAGTTGAAGGAAGGCGAAGTGCGCGAAGGCGTTGTGAAGAACATCACCGATTACGGCGCGTTCGTTGACCTGGGCGGCATCGAC
>DAORMO010000275.1:453-3407 GCA_035440585.1 Terricaulis sp. | reverse complement strand
GCACCTGGGCTTCGGGGGGGGGCAGGGGGGCGATCGGGCCGGTTTGTGGCCCGGTGGTGGTCGGCGCCGGGGGCTGGGTGGCGCAGGCGGCCAGCGAAGCGGCGAGCATTGCGCCCGCCAGCGTCTTCGCGCTTGGAATAGCGCCCGCGCGCGTCGATGATTGGCGCCAAGCCATGAGCAATCCTTCGTCTGACCCTGCCGCGGAAGCGGCCGCCCCCGAGCAAATCGAGGCCGACCGTATCGGCGTGCGCGAATCCAGTCCACCTCCCGAAGCGGGCCTTTATGTGGTGGCCACACCCATAGGGAACCTGCGTGACATCACCTTGCGCGCGCTGGATATTTTGGCGGCTGTGGATCGCGTCTACGCGGAAGACACGCGCGTCGCGCGCAAGTTGATGGACGCCTACAGCCTGCGCCCGCGGCTTTACCCCTATCATGAACACAATGCTGAGGCCGCGCGCGACGATATCCTCAAGGCGCTCGCCGCCGGCCAAAGCGTGGCGCTGATCTCGGACGCTGGCACGCCGCTGATCTCCGATCCGGGGTTCAAGCTGGCGCGCGCGGTGATTGCGGCGGGCCATCGCATCTTCCCCATTCCTGGCGCCTCCGCTCTGCTCGCCGGGCTCGTCACCGCCGGGCTGCCCACAGATCGGTTTTTGTTCGCGGGCTTTCTGCCGCCAAAAGAATCCGCGCGCCGCACTGCGCTGGCCTCGCTCGCTTCGGTCGATGCGAGCCTGGTGTTTTACGAAACCGGCCCGCGCCTGGCTGAAAGCCTCGCCGACATGGCGCTTGTTCTTGGCGACCGCCCCGCCGCCATCGCCCGCGAACTTACCAAGCTGTTTGAGGAAACCCGCCGCGCCACGCTTGCAGAGCTTGCCGCGCATTATGCGCAGGCAGGCCCGCCAAAAGGGGAGATCGTGGTGATCATGGGCCCGCCGCTGCAAACCGAGGTGAGCGATGCGGCGCTCGATGCGTTCTTGCGTGACGCGCTGACGCGCGGCGGCGTCAAAGATGCGGCGTCTGAGGCGGCCGATCAGCTCGGCGTTTCGCGCAAGCGCGCATATGCGCGCGCGCTCGAGCTTAAGGCGTGAGCCGCCGCCGCGCTGAGGCGCGCGGGCGCATCGGCGAATGGGTCGCCATATTTTATCTGATCGCCAAGGGCTATCGCGTGCTCGGCCATCGCCTGCGCACGCCGTTTGGCGAGGTGGATGTCGCCGCTTGGAAAAAGGGCGTGCTGGTGATCGTCGAGGTGAAAGCGCGCCGCACCTATGAAGCGGGCGCTTATGCGTTAACACCGGCAAGCCAGCAGCGCATCGCCCGCGCGGCGCAAACTTTGGCGGGCCGCTGGCGGCTCACCGCCGCGCCGATCCGTTACGATTTGATTGTCGTCGGCGCTGGTTTGTTGCCGAAACATGAACGCGGCGCTTGGTACTGCGAAACGCTGGGCGCGTAACCCGCAGCGTTAAGCGCCCCGAAACGATCGCGCGGGCATGATCGGGCTTCTATGCGCACGCCGAATTTCCTCCTCGCGGTTCTCGCCGCTTGCACGCTGCTCAGCGGCTGCATGACAGCCGGCGTGGGCGATCGCTCGCTTGGCCGCGGCCTCGATGACGCCACCGCCGGCTCGCAAGTGAAGATGCGCCTGATGGCCGCCGATAATGCTGGCTTTGGCGGCGTTGACGTGGCCGTCGCCAATGGCGCGATGTTGCTTTCGGGCGCGGTGCCGAGCCAAGAGCATCGCAGCGCCGCCGAACTCATCGCCCGCACCGCCGGCAACGTGCACACCATCTACAACGAGCTGCAGGTCGGCCCGCGCAACGGCTTTTCGCAGAACGCCTCAGATTCGATGATCGCATCGCGCATCCGCGCGCGGCTTGCCGCCAGCGGCGATGTCACCTCGATCAATGTCAGCATCGAAGTGTTTCAGGGCAACGTGTATCTACTCGGCACCGCCCATAGCGATCAGGAGCTGCGCCGCGCTGCTGAAATCGCCTCGATCGTGCCGGGCGTGGCGCGCGTTGTGTCCTTCATGCGGCTGGCAAATCCTGGCCCGTCCTATGCGCAAGCCGCGCCGGCGCCCGAATATCGCGGCGAAGGCGAGCCCGCGCCGCTCTCCGCCGCGCCCTATTAATCCACAGAAATAATCCACAGGCGCCCTGGCCGTTTCGCGCGGGCTGGGAGTAAGCTGTTGTGTCGATCGCATTTCGAGGGAATGCGTTCGATTTTTGTTGCCGATTTGTTCTGATCTTGTACGATCGTACCTCAAGCTTGTGGATAAGCGGGGGCGGCCATGCAGATGTGCGCCAGTGCGGCCACGGTGGCGTTTTCGGGGCTCGAAGCGCGCCCGGTCGAGGTTCAAGTCAGATCGCCGGCGGCCAGCCTGGCATTGTTATTGTCGGCCTTGGCGATAAGGCGGTGTCCGAAGCGCGGGAGCGCGTGCGCGCCGCCTTCGCCGCCATCGGCCTCGCCATCCCAGCGGGCCGGCTCATCGTCAATCTCGCGCCCGCCGATTTGCCGAAAGAGGGCTCCCATTATGATGCGCCGATCGCGCTCGCCATCATGGCGGCGATTGGCGCGTTGCCGCGCGATGCGCTGGATAATGTGGTTTGCTTTGGTGAGCTTGGGCTCGACGGCGCGCTTGCGCCTGCGCCGGGCGCGCTGCCTGCGGCCATCGCCGCGCACGGGCGGGGCGCTGCGTTCATCTGCCCCGAAGCGTGCGGGCAGGAGGCCGCTTGGGCAGGCGGGGAGGTGATCGCCGCGCCGACTCTGCTTTCGCTGATCAATCATTTTCGTGGCGGCGCAGCGCTCAAGCCGCCCGAACGCGGCGATCTCATCAGCGATGGCGCCGTGCCTGATCTGCGCGACGTGCGCGGGCAGGAGCAAGCCAAGCGCGCGCTCGAAATTGCCGCCGCCGGATCGCACAACATTTTATTCGTCGGCCCGCCAGGGGCTGG
>DAORMO010000275.1:0-349 GCA_035440585.1 Terricaulis sp. | reverse complement strand
GGCGGGATTGCTGGAGCGCGGGCGGCTCAAGCGCACGCGCCCGTTCCGCGCGCCGCATCATTCGGCCTCAATGGCCGCGCTCGTTGGCGGCGGCATTCGCGCCAAACCTGGCGAAATCAGCCTCGCGCATCATGGCGTTTTGTTTCTCGATGAGCTGCCGGAATTTTCGCAGCAAGCGCTCGATGCGCTGCGTCAGCCGCTCGAAAACGCCAGCGTGATGATCGCCCGCGCCAACCATCACGTCACGTATCCCGCGCGCATCCTGCTGGCGGCGGCGATGAATCCCTGCCGCTGTGGCGGCGGGCCGGGCGCGGGCCAGGGCGTTTTACGACTGGTCGGTGGTGATCCC
>DAORMO010000274.1:1900-3407 GCA_035440585.1 Terricaulis sp. | reverse complement strand
GTCTTCTTCATCTGAACGGAAAGCCGCGCACATCCGGACTTGTCAGGCGCCTATCGATTCGATATTTCTCGAATTATGCGATCTCAACAAGCCATCGACGCGCTGGGCGCATTAGCGCAGGAGAGCCGGCTCGGCGTCTTCAAGCTCCTGGTCCGCGCGGGCGCGAGCGAGATGCCGGCCGGCGAAATCGCGCGCGACCTCGGCGTGCCCGCCAGCACCATGTCGACGCATTTGGCCATTCTGGAACGCGCCGGCCTCATCCAATCACGGCGCGAAGGCCGCACGATCTATTACCGCGCCGATCTCGACGGCATGACCGACCTGATGGCCTTCCTGATCGAGGATTGCTGCGATGGCCGCGCCGAATTGTGCGCCCCGCTCCACCAAATTGTTCAAAGCGCCGCCTGCTGTGAGGGCGCGCAAAAGAAAAGCCGCCGGAGGGTATGATGGACAAGCACACACGCGAGGGGCCCTACAATGTCCTCTTCCTTTGCACAGGCAATTCCGCGCGGTCGATCATGGCAGAGGCCGTCCTCGGCCGCTTTGGCGCCGGCAAGTTCAGAGCTTACAGCGCCGGCTCTCAGCCCAAGGGCGAAGTGCATCCGCGCGTGCTGCACATGCTGAAGAACCTCAACTATAAGCCCGAACTCTTCCGCTCGAAGAGCTGGGAAGAGTTTTCAGGTCTTGAAGCCCCAGAACTCGATTTTGTGTTCACCGTTTGCGACAACGCCGCCAACGAAGTCTGCCCGGTCTGGCCGGGCCAACCGATGACCGCGCACTGGGGAGTGCCCGATCCCGCCGCCGCGCGGGGCACGGAGGCCGAGATCGCGTTCGCCTTCGACGATGCGTGGCGGATGCTGCAGAACCGTATCACCATCTTCTGCAATCTGCCGATCGAGAGCCTCGATCGGCTGTCGCTGAAGAAACGCCTCGACGACATCGGGCGGGCCAAGCCCGCATCAGATAGCGCCGCCTAAGGTTTGACGTCTCATGTCCGCGTTTGAACGTTACCTGACCCTCTGGGTCGGGCTCTGCATTGTCGTCGGCATCGCGCTCGGACAATTTTTCCCGGGCGTCTTTCAGGCCATCGGCGCCGCGGAGATTGCGCAAGTCAATCTGCCGGTCGCGGGCCTCATCTGGCTGATGATCATTCCGATGCTGGTGAAGATCGACTTCACCGCTCTCGCGCAAGTCAAAGAACATTGGCGCGGCATCGGCGTCACCCTCTTCATCAATTGGGCGGTTAAGCCCTTCTCGATGGCGCTCCTAGGCTGGCTCTTTATCGCCGTTCTCTTCCGCCCCTATCTGCCGGCCGATCAGATCAATTCCTATATCGCCGGGCTCATCCTTCTCGCCGCGGCGCCTTGCACCGCGATGGTGTTTGTGTGGAGCAATCTCACCAAGGGCGAGCCGCATTTCACCTTGAGCCAGGTCGCGCTCAACGACACGATCATGGTGTTTGCGTTCGCGCCCATTGTCGGACTGCTGCTTGGGCTCTCCGCTATCA
>DAORMO010000274.1:1546-1831 GCA_035440585.1 Terricaulis sp. | reverse complement strand
ATTCGCCGCTTTGTACTCAACTCAAGCGGCCAAGCCGGTCTGGCAAAGCTGCTCGGCGTCTTCCAACCGCTGTCGCTGGTGGCGTTGCTGACAACGCTCGTGCTGTTGTTCGGCTTCCAGGGCGAGCAGATCATCGCCCAGCCGATCGTCATTGCCCTCTTGGCCGTGCCGATCCTCATTCAAGTCTATTTCAATTCAGGTCTCGCCTATCTCCTGAACCGCTGGAGCGGTGAAGCCCATTGCGTTGCGGGACCATCCGCGTTGATCGGCGCCAGCAATTTCTTC
>DAORMO010000274.1:0-1521 GCA_035440585.1 Terricaulis sp. | reverse complement strand
CCATCAGCCTCTTCGGCTTCAATTCCGGCGCCGCCTTGGCGACGGTCGTCGGCGTGTTGATTGAAGTGCCAGTCATGCTGTCGGTCGTGAAAATCGTGAACGCCAGCAAGGGCTGGTACGAAAGCGGCGCGGCGGTCGCCCGGCGTGCGCGGCCGGCGCGAGGCGCCCAGGAAACTGGATGAGCGGCGGGCACCTTCCTGTCGTGATCCACCACAACCCGGATTGCGGCACCTCGCGCAACCTCTTCGAGATCGTCCGCGCGGCCGGTTACGAGCCGATCATCATCGAGTATCTGAAGACGGGTTGGACGCGGCCGCAATTGCTGGCGCTGTTCGCAGCGGCCAATCTGACGGCGCGCGCCGCCTTGCGCGAAACCAAGTCGCCGGCAGCTGAGCTCGGCTTGCTTGAGGCGAGCGTCGATGACGCGCGCTTGATCGACGCGATGGTGGCGCATCCCGTTCTGGTCAATCGCCCCATCGTGGCGACGCCGCGCGGCGTGAAGCTCTGCCGGCCGAGCGAAACAGTGCTTGACTTGCTCGATCGTTTGCCGCCGGGCCCGCTCTATAAGGAGGACGGCGATCTCATCATCGACGCGTCAGGAAAGCGCGTGGCGTGACCGGCTCGCGAGCTCCTGCGTCGATGTCCGCAGCGATACTCACGCTCGCCCCCTTCGCTTGGTCGCTTCGGACGATAGCCCCGTAAGCGAGCGTCATCCACGACGCCAACATCGTTCAATTCGCGCCCATCATCTGCACTTGAGGTTGCTGCGCAAAGACCGGCCGGAAACGTCGAGATCCGGCCGATCAATCGGATCAGACGTCGATGCTTTCGGCGATCGTCAACGCATCTTCCACTTCGACGCCGAGGTAGCGCACCGTACTGTCCAGTTTGGTGTGGCCAAGCAAAAGCTGCACGGCTCGGATGTTGCCAGTCTTTCGATAAATCAGCGCCGCCTTGGTGCGTCGGAGCGAGTGGGTCCCGTAAGCCTTCGGCGATAACCCAATGGCGGCGATCCATTCGTCGACCAGGCGGCCGTATTGGCGAGTGGTCATGGGCTTGCGCTTGTCCACCCTACTGGGAAAGAGCCAGTCGGACGCCTTAAGGTCTTTCCCTCTCACCCAAACTGCTAAAGCCGCCCGCGCCTGCTCGGTGATCTCGAATTGGACTGGCGCACCGGTCTTGCGCTGTGAGATTAGGGCCCGCGTGCGCACCTGATCGTCTTGCATGACATCCTCAACGCGCAGATGCACCAGATCGCAGCCGCGCAATTTGCTGTCGATGGCCAAATTGAAGAGCGCCAGGTCGCGCACCCGATTCGAGATCTGCAGCCTCACCCTGATCGCCCAAACCTCGCGCGGTTTAAGCGGCGGCTTCTGGCCAGTTACTTTGCCCTTGTTCCACGGCACGAACAGCCTGCGTGCTGCTTCGGTGTATTGTATATGCGTTTCCATCTTTGTCCTCCTTTGCTGGAGGACTGGAAAAACGGCGCTCATCGGCTTGGGATTTCAATTGCAAACAACC
>DAORMO010000273.1:2140-3423 GCA_035440585.1 Terricaulis sp. | reverse complement strand
TTTTATCGGCCGCGAACTGGGCGATGAGATCATCGGTATAAGTTCGCCGCACGGTCGCCGGGGTGGCGAGCAGGCCGATCACCCCGGTTTTGCTCTGCGCCGCAGCCGGCTTCACCGGCGGCACCACGCCAACCACGGGGACATCCACCGCCGCGCGGACAGCGTCGAGCGCGATGGTGGAGGCGGTGTTGCAGGCGATCACGATCAGATCCGGCGCCCATTGCTCCGCCAGCGAGGCCAGCAACGCCGGCACGCGCGCACGTAATTGCGCATCCGATTTGAGCCCGTACGGGAGCCATGCGTTGTCGGCCGCGTAATCGAGCTCATAGCCTGCGCCGCTTGCCGCCAACGCATCGAGCACGGAGAGCCCGCCGACACCCGAATCAAACACCAGAACGCGCTTCATGCTCTGTGCAAAACCCGCTTTTCAGCGCCCGCGCGCGTTAACCTTTTCACTTTTTCATAACCAGGCGCAGACGCGCAAATTGTCCACAGCACGTTTGAATTCATAAGCGTTTTCTCGATCGCGACCCAGCGCGCGCTTTGCCGCGCGCTTTCCTGTGGAACTGTTTGTTAAGCCTATTGGCGAGAATCAGCGAGTGCGTTTAGCAAGGTGGACGGGGTTTTCGTCTGCGCGCCGCAAGCGCGTCGGCAAACGGGGTCAGGTTTTATGAACGCGATTGGCAAATCTTCAGCGATCTTCGTGACGCTCTCTGGGCTGTTCTGGGGCGGCTGGATTCTGGGCGCGCAAACGCCCGAAGGGCAAGAAGCGATCGCCCGCGCTTACGCCGCCTACGCCGAGCAGCAGCACACCATCAATCAGAACCTGTTCGACAGCACCGCCCTGCGCGCGGTGGTGTGCGGCGGGGTGGAAAGCGCCGACGCGGCGGAGCAGCGGCCTTGCCTGGCGGTGATCGCGGCGGGGCGGCTGTTCGTGGTGGACGCGGGCTCTGGCGCGACCAGCGCGCTGACTAAGCGCGGCATTCCAATCGCGCAGCTGGAAGCGGTGCTGCTCACCGAAGCGCGCCTGCCGCAAACGGCCGATCTTTCGGCGCTCTATGGCGAAAGCGTGCGCGCCGGCGATCCGCTGATGCCGGTGTACGGCCCGGCCGACACCCAGCGCCTGGTGGAAGGCCTCAACCAAAGCGCGGGCCTTGATGGCGCCGAGCGCGGCTTCCAAGCCTGGGGCCCGACGCCGGAGCCGGGCCGCTCCGTGATCGTGTTTGAGGGCGACGGGCTGACGGTTTCGGCCTTCACCACCCAGGAAGACGCCTTCAACGGCC
>DAORMO010000273.1:843-2053 GCA_035440585.1 Terricaulis sp. | reverse complement strand
GAGGCGGCGTCAAACGCCGACGTGGTGCTGCAAGGCGCGCAAACCCAGGCGCTCTCGCACCTGCGCCCCGGCGCGGCGATGACGGCGGCCGAAGTGGCGGCGCAAGCCCGCGCGGCCAATGCCGGCATGGTGGTGCTGACAGGCGCGGAAAATCCGGTGGCCGGCCGGGTGCAGGTCTCCGAAGCGCGCGCGGCGGGCTTCGACGACGTGGTGGCCGGGCGCGTGGGCATGCTGGTGGAGCTGCCGCTCACCAACCAAGAGATCAACGTCCGCCCGCTTTGATCGCAGCCAAAGCGCAAGACCAGGGGGGCCCGCAAGGCTCCCCTTTTTTGCGTGTGTGCGCCGCCCTTCGATTCGCCGCAGAGAGGCCCTAGATTGGGGCGCATGCGCTTTGCTTTGTTTCTTGCGGCCTTTTTGGCGTGCGCCGGCCCCGCTTCGGCGGATCGGTTCGCGCTGCGCTATAATGGCTGGGCGATGGGCGTGCTGCATGTCGGCGAGATCAGCGTGGATGTGGACGTCTCGGAAGAGAGCTACGCCATCCGCACCGAGCTGCGCTCACGCGGGCTGATGAATTGGTTTGAGCGCACCAACCTTACCGCCGAGGCCGGCGGGTTGATCGATGAAACCGGCGTCGTGCGCTGGCTGCGCTATGATCTTGATCACCATTACAGCCGCAAGCATCGCCTGATCGCGCTGCGCCTCGATGAAGCCGGCGCCACCCAAGCGGACATCCAGCCCAATTTCAGCGCCTGGGGCGAGCCGCCAACCAATGACGCGCAACGGCGCATTTCGCGCGATCCTTTGTCCTCTGTCGTGGCCATGGCGATTGACGCGGGACAAACCCAGCGTTGCGCCGGCAGCTACCCTACGTTCGACGGGCGCTTTCACTACGTGCTGGAATTGAGCGAGGGCGAGCGCGACCAGTTCCGCGGCGGCGGCTATGAGGGCGAGGTGCTGAAATGCACCCTCACCTATCGCGCCGTGGCCGGGTTCGAGCGCAGCGACACCGGCCGGCGCCGGCTGCCGCGCGGGGAGATTTGGTTTGCGCTCATGCCGGATACGCGCTTTGCACCGCCTGTGCGCATCAATCTGCCGCTCTCCGCCGGGGGCGCCAGCGTGCGCCTCAATAGCTTCAACCGCGCCGTGGTGAACATTGTCGCCGACGATGAGCCGGCGGCGAATCAGCTCCAGCGGCTCCTGGCCGCCGTCG
>DAORMO010000273.1:0-733 GCA_035440585.1 Terricaulis sp. | reverse complement strand
GACCGCGCCTTCGCCCGCGCATTGGCGACGGAGACGCTGCGCTGGCAGGGTGCGCTGGACGCGGTTCTGGGCCGGTTTATGCAAAAGCCGCTGCCCGATAGCGCCGCGCATGCGCGCGCGCTGTTGCGGCTTGGCGCGGCGCAAGTGCTGGTGCTGCGCACGCCAGCGCACGCGGCGGTGGGCGAAACGGTGGAAACCGCCAACACGATGCGCGAGGCGCGCGGCTTTGCGAAGCTGATGAACGCGGTGCTGCGCCGTGTGTCGCGCGAGGGCGACGCGGTGCTGGCTGAATTGCCCGAGGGCGCGCATCTGCCGGCGTGGCTCGTCACCCGCTGGCGCGCCGCTTATGGCGCGGAAAAAGCCGCCGCCATGGCGATGGCGACGCTCCAACCCGCGCCGCTCGATTTAAGCGTCAAAGGCGATGCCGAAGGCTGGGCCGAAAAACTCGGCGGGCGCGTGACGCCGACCGGCAGCGTGCGGCTGCAAGAGTATGAGCGCGTGGAGACGCTGGCCGGCTTTGAGGATGGCGCCTGGTGGGTGCAGGACGCGGCGGCGGCGCTGCCGGCGAAATTGCTGGGCGATGTGGCGGGCAAGCGCGTGCTGGATCTCTGCGCCGCGCCGGGCGGAAAAACGCTGCAGCTTGCGGCGGCGGGCGCACGCGTGACGGCGGTGGACAAATCGCCCGCGCGGCTGGCGCGCGTGCGCGAGAATTTGGAGCGGACCAAGCTCAGCG
>DAORMO010000272.1:0-3440 GCA_035440585.1 Terricaulis sp. | reverse complement strand
CCCCGCCGCTGACGGCGGCGCGCCGCCGCCGCCGGCCGCCGGCGAATTGCGCCCGCGCGGATAGACCGATGACCCTCTCTGATCTCTCGGTGCGGCGGCCCGTCCTAGCGACGGGGTTTTCGCTGCTGATTATCGCCTTCGGCCTGATCGCGCTGACCTCGCTGCCGCTGCGCGAGCTGCCGGACGTTGACCGCCCGATCGTGTCGGTGAACGCGACTTATCCGGGCGCCTCCGCTGAGGTGGTGGAAAACCAAGTCACCCGCATCATTGAGGACCAGCTTTCCGGCATCGATGGCATCGACATCATCAATTCCAACAGCCGCGATGGGCGCTCATCGATCAATATCGAGTTCACGCTCGATCGAGACCTTGAAGACGCGACCAATGACGTGCGCAACGCCGTCAGCCGAGCGCGCGGGCAATTGCCGCCGGACATAGACGAGCCGGTGATCCGTAAAGCTGATGCCGATGCTGAAGCGATTATGTGGTTTTCGTTGGAATCCACCACGCTCGATCGCATTCAATTGACCGATTACGCTGAGCGCTATGTGGTCGATAGGCTCGCCGTGCTCGATGGCGTGGCCAATATTCAGATTGGCGGCTCCTTCCGCCCGGCGCTCCGTATCTGGCTCGACACCAACGCGATGGCCGCGCGCGGGTTGACGGTGCAGGACGTGGAAAACGCGCTTCGTGCGCAGAATATCGAGATGCCCGCCGGCTATGTGCAGAGCCAGGAGCGTGATTACCAAGTGCGCGTCGCGCGCGCGTTTGAAACGCCCGAGCAATTTGAGCGCCTGCCGCTGCGCTCGGGCAGCGATCCCAATGCGGTCGTTGTCCGGCTTGGCGATGTCGCGCGCGTGGAAATGGCGCCGGAGGATACAAGGCGCATCTTCCGCGGCAACGGCAATGACCAGGTCGGCCTCGGCATCGTGCGCCAATCGCGCTCGAACGCGCTGCAAGTTGGCGAGAGCGTGAAGGCGGAGATCGAAGAGATCATTCCCACCCTGCCGCCGGGCACCAACATCGTCATCAATTACGACGCCACGGTGTTTATCGACCGCGCTATCAACCGCGTCGGCCAAGTGCTGCTGGAGTGCACCGTCCTTGTGGTGCTGGTGATTTTTATTTTCCTGGGTTCCTGGCGGGCGGCCTTCATTCCGGCGGCGGTGATCCCGGTGTGCTTGATCGGCGCATTCCTGGTGATGTCGATCTTCGGCTTCTCGATCAATTTGTTGACGCTTCTCGCGCTGGTGCTGGCGATCGGGCTGGTGGTGGATGATTCCATCATCGTTCTGGAAAACGTGCAGCGCCGGGTGGACACGCTTGGTGAGCCTCCGCTCGTGGCGGCAGAGCGCGGCGCCAAGCAGGTGTTCTTCGCCATTGTCGCCACATCCGCAGTGCTGGTGGCGGTGTTCACGCCGCTTCTGTTTGTGCGCGGTTATGTGGGGGCGCTGTTTGTAGAACTTGCGGTGGTGATCGCTGGGGTGATCGTCATTTCGGCGTTCTGCGCGCTCTCGCTGTCGCCGATGATGTGCTCAAAGCTGGTGAAACCAGCGGGGTCAACATCGAAGCTCGCGGCGCGGGTGGATAAAGTTCTGGACGTGATACGCGCCTCATATCGCGCTTCTCTCGACGCTGCGCTCAAGGCCAAGGCGCTGGTGTTCGCCGTTTTTGCGGGCGTGCTGCTGATGGGCGGCTTTTTGTTCAGCCAGATATCGTCGGAGCTCACCCCGCCCGAAGATCGCGGCGTCATCATGATTTTCGCGCAAGCGCCCGAGGGTTCGGGCTTTGAATATATGAGTCGCGTGATGGGGCAGGTCGAAGAGGTGCTCCAGACATACGTCGATAGCGGGGAGGCCCAGCGCACCATGGTGGTCGTGCCCGGCTTTGGCGATGCTGGCACAAACCGGTTCTCCTCTGGCATCGCGCGCGTACTGCTCGCAGATTGGGAGGACCGCCATCGCTCGGGCGCCGAGATCGAAACCGAGCTGAACGCGCGCCTTGGCGCCATCCCGGGCGCCACCATCCGAGCGCGCATGGCCAGCCCCTTCCAGGGTGGCGGCGGTGATGGCGCGTCGATCGTGTTGCTGGGCTCTACCTATGAAACGCTCGCGCCCGTGGCGGAGGCTATTGTCAATCGTTTGAGCCAGAGCCCGAATTTCCAGCGCCCGCGCTCAAATTACGAGCCGACATCCCCGCGCGTGCTTGTCGATATTGATCGTGAGCGCGCGGCGGCGCTTGGCGTTTCAGTGCAAGCAATTGGCCGCACGCTTGAAGCCACAATGGGGCAGCGGCGCGTGAACACCATCACCGATCGCGGTGAGGAATACTACGTCTACATCCAGGCCGAGCGCGAGGCGCGCTCCAATATCGACGATCTGTCGAACAAGTTCGTGCGCTCTGACCGCACCGGCGAGCTTGTGCCGCTCTCGACGTTGGTGAGCACGCGCACCGTGGGCGATGCGTCCGAGCGGCGGCGCATGAATAGGCAGGCGGCGATCACGGTTTCAGCCTCGATCGCCGGCGATTATGCCATTGGCGATGCGATTGCGGAATTGGAGACGATCGCCAATCAGGAGATTGGCGATGCGCCGATCACCGTCGACTACACGGGGGCTGCGCGCCAGTTCCGCCAAGCCTCTGGGGCGATTTTGTTCGCCTTTGGCTTTGCGCTTCTGATCGTGTTCTTGGTGCTGGCGGCGCAGTTTGAGAGCTTCGTGCACCCGTTTGTGATCATGCTCTCGGTGCCGCTGGCGGTGATGGGCGGGCTGTTCGGCTTGTTCCTGTTTAACGAGACGCTTAACATCTACAGCCAGATCGGGCTCATTATTCTGATCGCGCTGGCCGCCAAAAATGGCATTCTGATTGTCGAGTTCGCCAATCAGCTCCGCGATGAAGGCCGCAGCGTGCGCGATGCGATCCTCGATGCTGCCGATTTGCGGCTGCGCCCCGTTTTGATGACGTCCATCGCCACCATCGTCGGTGTGGTGCCGTTGATGATCGGCCACGGCGCAGGCGGGGAAAGCCGCTCCACGATCGGGGTGGTGATTTTCTTCGGGCTTTTGGTGGCCACGATGCTGACGCTTTTTGTCGTGCCGGTGTTTTACGATCTGCTGGCGCGCTACACCAAGTCACCAGACGCCACCGCCAAGGAAATCGAATCCTTCGAGCACAAGGACGCCCACGCGCGCCCGGCGGAGTAATTATTCCCCGGCCGTCGTCACTAATAGGTACGCGATAAGATCGCGCCGTTTGGTTTCATCGCGGATGCCCGCGAACGCCATCCGGTTGCCAGGCAGGAATGAGCGCGGATTCTCAAGCCAGTGGTCGAGCTGCTCTGGCGTCCAAATGAAGTTGGCGGCTTGTACTGCCGGTGAATAGCTGAAGCCTTCCAGTGCGCCGATCTCGCGCGTGAACACGCCGTGCAGATTGGGGCCAAC
>DAORMO010000271.1:0-3443 GCA_035440585.1 Terricaulis sp. | reverse complement strand
CTGGGCTCGGTCACAAGCACCAGGCGGCCCGCCATCGCTGGCGGCGGCGTGAAAAGGAGCGGCTTTACGCAGCCGAGGCGCTGGGCGCCGATTGGCCCGGCCCGCGCCGGCGCAAGCTGGCCGCGCGGCTCTGCGATGCGCTCGGCAAAGAGCGCGACGCGCTGATTTTGCTGGAGCACCTCATCTCAACGCCGCTGCCGGCAAATGCAGAGCCGATGCCCAAATGCGCGCTAAAGGCGCTCAAGGCGCGCGCAAAGCATTGGCGCAAACGCGCAGATAAACTGGGCGCGAAGCTTGCCCGCGCTTTGGCTTAAGCGGCGGCCTGCCCGGCCGGCCGCTCGGCAATCGCAAGCCTCCAGCGGCGCAGATGGGAAAGCTCCTCACCCGGGCGCCAACGCATCATCTTGGCGAAATCCATGCCGCAGGCGGCGGTGATGTCGGCGATGGTGAAGCGATCGCCGGCGATCCATTCCCGATCCGCCAATTCGCTGTTGAGCCATTTGGCCATGCGCATGGCTTGGCCCTGATTGTAGGTGGCGACCTCAGCGTTCTGGTTGCGCTCCACCGCCGCGAGCACCGGATTGCCGTGGCGCACCCACATCATCAGCGGCATGGAGAACAAAAGCTCCATCCGCCGATCCCACATTTCGATGAACGCGCGCTCGAACGCATCGCGGCCCATGAGGTTGGGATCAGGGTAAAGCGCTTCGAGATACGTGCAGATGGCGCGGCTTTCGGTGAGGCAGCGGCCATCCTCCAATTCCAGCACCGGCAATTGCGCCAGCGGGCTCTTGGCGCGAAAGGCTTCGCTGCGGTGATCGCCCGCCGGCAAATCCATGCTGATGGCTTCAAGATCAGCAATGCCTTTTTCGGCGACGAACATCGTCACGCGCCGGGGATTGGGCGCGTAGGGTGCGGTGTAAAGCTTCATGGCCTGAGCCTAGCGGGCGAACAGGCCTACCGGCAAGGCCGCCACCACCGAAGCGGACATCAGCGTCGATAAAAATCCGGGCAGCAAAGCGCGCCAGGCGAGCTCAAGAATCTCGGTTCGCCGCTCGGGCATCAGCACTGTCATCCCACCCGTCATGATGCCGACGGAGGCGATATTGGCGAAGCCGCAAATCGCATAAGTCAGGATCATGCGGCTGCGATCGGTGATCTCGCCGGCCGGCACCGCGCCAAGCTCGATGAAGGCGATAAACTCAGTGAGGAAGAGCTTGGCGCCGAGGATTTCCCCGCCCGTGTGCGCATCTTGCCAGGGCAAGCCGATGGCGTACGCAACCGGAGAGAAGATGTAGCCGAAAATGCGTTGCAGCGTCAGCGGCGCGCCATCGATATCGGGCGCCAGCGAGAGCATATTGTTGATGATCCAGACAAAGGCGACGAACACAATAAGGAACGCCGCGACATTGACCGCCACCATCACGCCATCTTGCACCCCGCGCGTGACGGCATCCATCGAGCTTTGATATTTCAGCGCGCTCTGATGATCATACGGCACGCCGGATTTGTGCGTTTCCGGCACCATGATGCGCGCGAGCAGAATGCCCGCCGGCGCCGAGATCAGCGACGCGACGAGCACGTGCCCGGCTGCGTTCTCCATCACCGGGCCTAAGATCAGCGCGTACGCCACCATGGTGGAGCCCGCCACGGTGGAGAGCCCCACCACCATCATCAAAAACAATTCCGCGCGCGTGAGCTTATCGAGATAAGCCCTGATCACGATCGGGCTTTCGACCATGCCCATGAACAGGTTCGCCGCAACCGCCAGGGCCGATGCGCCGCCGAGATTCATGGTTTTCTCAAACACAAAGCCAAAGCCGCGCGTGATCCATTTCAACACGCCCCAATGCCACAGCAGCGCCGATAAGGCCGAGATCACAAGGATCAACGGCAGCACCCGGAAGCCGAAGATGAACGGGGTGTTGTTAGCTTCCACCGGATAGGGCTGCTCCCCGCCGCTGAGATAGCCGAACACAAATTGCGCGCCTTTATCGGCGGCGCTGGCCAAGCCGTTCACCGCGCCGCTAATGCCTGAAAGCACAGCTTGAGAATTGGGGATCGCAAACAGCGCCAGGACCAAGGCGATCTGCACGGTGACCGCCCCAAGCGCGAGCGCGAAGGGAAAGCGGCGCTTGTTCTCTGAGAACAGCCAAACGATCAGCAAAATGCCGAGCACAGCCAAAAGGCTGCGCGCATTATCGAATGAATAGGCCAAGCCCCGCCCCCGCAGATGAAAGTGACGCAACGCTAGTGCGACAGCGCGCCCCCGGCAATCGCTTGACCGCAGGGCGCTGCAACTTCATCAAAACGGCTGAGTTTGAGGCAATGCGAGGCGCAGATGTCTGATATCCGCTTTGACGGGCAAGTTGTGATTGTTACCGGCGCCGGCGGCGGGCTCGGGCGCCGGCACGCGCTGGAATTCGCCCGGCGCGGCGCGAAAGTGGTGGTCAACGATCTGGGCGGCTCGGTGGACGGCTCGGGCGGCTCCTCCGCTGCAGCCGAGGCTGTCGTTGCGGAAATCAAGGCGGCGGGCGGAGACGCCTTCGCCGACGGCGCCTCGGTGACCGACGATAAGGGCGTGGCCAATCTGGTTGACACCACGATGAGCCGCTGGGGCCGCGTGGACGTGCTGATCGCCAATGCCGGCATCCTGCGCGACAAAAGCTTCGCCAAGATGGAGCTGGGCGATTTCTCCAGCGTGGTGGACGTGCACTTGATGGGCACGGTCAAGCCAGTGAAAGCGCTGTGGGAGATTTTCCGCACGCAGAATTACGGGCGCATTGTCGTCACCACCTCATCCACCGGGCTCTACGGCAATTTCGGCCAGGCCAATTATGGCGCGGCGAAACTGGCGCTGGTGGGGCTGATGAACACGTTAAAGCTCGAAGGCGCCAAGAACGATATTCGCGTCAACGCGATCTCGCCGGTGGCGGCCACGCGCATGACTGAAAGCCTGATGCCGCCGGAAATGCTGGCCAAGCTCGGCCCGCAGGAAGTGACGCCGGGCGTTGTCTATCTGGCCTCAAAGGACGCCCCGAACGGCGCAATCTTGACCGCCGGCGCGGGCGTGTTCGCCCTCGCCCAGATCGTGGAAACCGAAGGGGCGTACCTGGGCGCCGGCGCCGCAGCGGAAGCCATCCGCGACCATTGGGCGGCCATCACCGACCCGGCGGGGGCCGAAGCCTATGCCGGCGGGCACCTGCAAACGCAGAAATTCATCAGAAAATCGGCCACTTAAAAGGCTGAGGGCAAGCCGTAGCGTTTGGGAACCGGCGGCTGCATAGCCGGCGCCGCGTTTTGCGCATGCACGGCTGAGGCAAAGTCGTTAACAACCCCACTATCCCCGGGGGCTCGCTGAGTCCCTGCGGACAGCGAACCATGACGATTGCTCTTGTCGCCCCCTTGCTTGTCGCCGCGCTGGCCGGCGCCGCCCTCTGGCT
>DAORMO010000270.1:2562-3445 GCA_035440585.1 Terricaulis sp. | reverse complement strand
TGGAAGAGGCGGGCCTTGAAGCGCTTGCGGCGTCGCTCGGCGTCACCTCCCGGCATTTGCGCCGTGTGATGAGCGCGCAGTTCGGCGCGAGCCCAATCCAAATCGCGCAAACTGGCCGCTTGCTCGCCGCGCGGCGTCTGCTCAACGAAACCGCGTTGCCGGTGACGGAGATCGCGTTCGCCTCAGGCTTCCGCTCTTTGCGCCGCTTCAATCACACCATGAAAGAGCGTTACGGCGCCCCGCCGTCGCAGATGCGCGGGCGCAAAGCCATGCAGCGCGGGGAAAGCTTCACCGTTTCGCTCTCGCCGCGCGGCGATTACGCCTTTGCGCCGATGCTGCAATTTCTGGCCGCGCGCGCGCTCACGGGCGTGGAGCTTGGCGGGGCCAAAACCTATGCGCGCACGCTGAAATGGGGCGATGCGGCGGGCTGGATCGAGATCGGCTTTGGCGCAAAGGGCCTCATGCTCACGCTGAGTGAAAACCTCGCGCCGCATTTGCGCCCGCTCGTCGCCAATGTGCGCGGCGCGTTTGATCTTGATGCGGAAATGACAAGCGTGGACGCCCACCTTGCCGCCGATGCTGAATTCAACGCCGATGTTCGCCGTGAGCCCGCCGTGCGCGTGCCTGGCGCGCTTGACGGGTTTGAAACCGCAATCCGCGCCGTGCTTGGCCAGCAAGTCACCGTCGCGGGCGCGCGCACGCTGACTGAGCGCCTCGTCAAAGCCTTCGGCGCGCCGCTTGAGCATGCGCCCGAAGGGCTCACGCATCTGTTTCCGGCCGCTAGCGCGCTCGCGGAGGCAGGGCCAAGCGCGATTGCAAAAATCGGCGTGCCGCTCAAGCGCGCTGAGACGCTGCACGCGTTGGCGCGCGCATCGGCGGAAGG
>DAORMO010000270.1:2236-2522 GCA_035440585.1 Terricaulis sp. | reverse complement strand
GCGGAGATCCCCGGCGTCGGCCCGTGGACGATCGAGTACCTCGCCCTGCGCGCACTCGGCGATCCCGATGCGTATCCCGCGACAGACATCGCCCTCATCAACGCGCTCGGCCGCAAGGGCGAGGCGCTTGAGCATCTCAAACCCTGGCGCGCCTATGCCGCGATCCGGCTCTGGCGGCGCGGCGCCAAGAAAGGCATGCGGCCATGATCAGCACGATTTACGAAAGCCCCGTCGGGCCGCTCACGCTCATCTCCGATGGCGCAGCGCTGGCGCATCTGCAATTTGA
>DAORMO010000270.1:1015-2226 GCA_035440585.1 Terricaulis sp. | reverse complement strand
GTACGCGCCCGCGCCGAAGGGCGCGGATGCGATCCTTGATGCGGCGCGGCGCGAGCTTGATCTTTATTTCGCCGGAAAGCTCACGGTGTTCAGCGCGCCCGTCGCGCCGCAGGGCACGGCGTTTCAGCGCCGCGTCTGGGCCGCGTTGCAGGCGATTCCTTATGGCGCAACCCGCACCTACGGCGCGCAGGCGGCGCTGATCGATGCGCCCAAGGCGGTGCGCGCGGTCGGCCTCGCCAACGGGCGCAACCCGATCTCCATCATCATCCCGTGTCACCGCGTCATCGGCGCCAGCGGGGCGCTCACCGGCTATGGCGGGGGCTTGCCGCGCAAGCAATTCCTGCTTGAGCTCGAGCAACGCCAAGGCCGCCTCAGCCGGCAAGCCAGCTGAGGATTACCAAGCTTCAACGGTCTTCTGGCATCGCATGCTAGGTGCGCCGGTGCTAACAAGCGCCAGGGACAAGTTAAGGCGGGAGAGAAGCGATGCGGAAACTGGCTGCGGCGGCGGTATGCGTATTGGCGCTTGGTGCGGCGGGCGCGGCGCTCGCGCAGAATCAGCCCGGCTGGCGTTACGCCTATACCGACGGGGTGGCCACCGCGACGCAAAGCGATGATCGCGGCCGCGTCACCGCCACCTTCACCTGCCGCCCGCCCACGGGCGATATCGTCATCACCGATTACACGCTCGGCCCGCGCGCGCGCCGGGTCACCACCGCGTCGGTCACGCTTGGCAATCTCACCATCAACGTGCCGGCCACCGTCGAGGGGCGCGGCCGCAACGCGCGCGTGCTGATCAATCTGCCGCAGCGCCCGCCCATTCTGGCCGGCGTGCAAGAGCGCGACATCGTCACCGTCGTGGTCAACAACCAGACCCATGCCTACCAGGCCGGCTCCGCCCTGCGGCTCAAGGAAGTCGCTTATGGCTGCTGGGGCAGCTAAGGCGCGTTGATCCTTCGCCGGACGTTGCGTAAGTTACCGCCAGGGGCTGAGGCGCCGCCGGGGGGCGGTGAGAATGCATGGCTGATGGCGATGAAGGTGCAGCGCCCTCCGGCGCGATTTGCGTAACGGTGCGCCTTGAGGCGCAGCCGGGCGCGGACGCCCGCGTGGCGCGCCTGATGGCCGCTTTCGCCGCGCGGGTTGAAGCCGATGAGGCGGGCTGCACCTATTATGCGGTGACGCGCCAGATCGGCTCACCCCGCCATTTTGCGGC
The DNA here is from genome assembly GCA_035440585.1 of Terricaulis sp. Lineage (GTDB taxonomy): Bacteria > Pseudomonadota > Alphaproteobacteria > Caulobacterales > Aquidulcibacteraceae > Vitreimonas. The sequence goes on along the minus strand of DAORMO010000270.1, from coordinate 1,016 downwards.
G
>DAORMO010000270.1:0-977 GCA_035440585.1 Terricaulis sp. | reverse complement strand
CCTTCAACGCGCACGCCGACACCGCGCACATGCAAGCTGCGCTACCGGAGCTGACGGCGGCTTTGGCGGCGCCGATTGCCTTGGAAATTTTCATCGAAATATGAGCGCCGCCGCGTCGCGGGATTGGCGCGCGTGACACCGCCCGCGAAATTGAGCGCGATCGCCAGCACAAACGCCGCCGCGCCCACCATCGGCCCGAACCAATCGGGGCCGCCGCCGCTGGTTTGCAGCGCCACAAGCGTGGCCATCGCCGCCATCATCAGCGTGCCCGCGCCAAGCGCCAGCCGCGTGCGCATCACCGATCCGCGCCCGCGCCAGAACGCCCAATGCGCCCAAAACAAAAGCGCCGGCGCAAAAAAGCCAAGGCCGGCGAACTGCAAAATCGGGCTCGCATCCAGGTTTGGCGTGCGCAAGGTCCAATGCGGCGTGAGCCAGAGCAGCGTGATGAGCGCGCTCCCCGCCAGCGCCAGCGCGCCCAGCGTTGTCGCGGCCCCGGCGCGCGCCTTCTGGCTTTCGGACCGCGCATTGATCGCCAAAACCAGGCTGAACAAAAGCCAAAGCGCAATGTGCAAGCCCGCTTCAGGAAAGCTGATCGGCGTCAGCATGATCGCCCCGCCTGAAACCAGCAGGCGCAGGGCGAGGCTCGCGGTCGCCACGCCAAAGACGATAGCGACGGCTTCAAAAAAGCCCGCGCTCGCTTGCGCGCCGCGCGCGCTGGCGAGATAGGCGCACAGAGCCGAGAGCGCGGCAGGCGCAGCAAGGCCCGCGCCGAGCTGCACCCAGGGCGAGCCTTGCTCAGCGAGGAAAAGCACCGCCGCCACCGCCCCTGTCAGCAGCGCAAAGCCGCCCGCCGCCCACGCAAGCGTGAGCCAAAGCGCATGCGCGACCCGCCAATTCAGCAAGATGAGGCCAAGCGCGGCCAGCATAAACGCGCTCGCCGCTAAAGCCGGCGCGCCCAGCAGCAACATGGCTGAGGC
>DAORMO010000269.1:0-3456 GCA_035440585.1 Terricaulis sp. | reverse complement strand
GGCTTTGCAGCGCCGGCGGCCCCTCTTCTTAAAACCGGCCCGTCAGGCGCACGCCATAGGTGCGCGGCGCGCCATAGAGCGAGACCTCATCACCCACAAACGGAATGATGCTGGTGCGATAGAGCTCATCGTTGAGGTTCTTGCCCCAGAGCGAGACCGTCCAGCGCCCATCTGAAGAGCCCACGCCGATGCGCGCATTGAGCAGGCCGTAGCCATCTTCGGTGTTGCGGTTTTCGGGGCCCCAGAACATCTGATCCTGGTACGAATAGCTCACCCCGCCGATCAGATCGAAGGCGTCGGTCAGAGCGTGGCGGATGTCAGCGCCCACCGTGTATTGGTAGTCCGGCGTGCGTTGGATTTGGTTGCCGCTGTAATCGAGGCCGCGCAGCGGATCGATGTAATCCTTATATTCGGCGTCAAGCAGCGAGCCCGAGGCGAACAGCGTAAGCCAATCTGTCGGCGCGCCGCGCACTTCAAACTCGATCCCCTGGATCACCGCATCCGCCGCGTTGGCGACAACGAGCGTCAAGTTCACATCGTCCAAAAGCTCGACCTGCAGGTCGGTGAAGTCGGTGTAGAAGACAGCGAGGTTTGTCCGCAGGCGATTGTTGAGCCAATCGGCCTTAAAGCCGATTTCAAACGTCGAGGCCGATTCCGGATCATAGGCCGTGGCCGCCGCGATCGCGTTGGCGGTCGCGCCTTGCCAGCCGCCGCCTTTGTAGCCGCTGGCGTATGAGCCATAGAGCAGCACATTGTCCGTCACTTGCCAGTTCAGCGCGATACGCGGGGTGAACTCAGACCAGTCCTGGTTCACGCGCACATCGTAAGCCGATTGCAGCGGCGCCGGCGAATAAAGATCACCCGGTTGGCCGAGGCTGAAGATGATCGCTTGGGTGTGCAGATCCTTTTCATCGGTGGTGTAGCGCCCACCCACGGCCAGCGTCAGGTTCGAGAGAATGTCGAACTCGATTTCACCGAACGCCGCATAGCTGCGCGTATCGCTATAGCCGAGGAAGAGGTTATCGCCGTCCAGCGTATCGCGGGTGCTGCCGGGGCCGCCCGGCAGGAACGAGATCGCGGTGTTGCGCGAGCTGCGCTTCACATATTCATCGAGATAATAAAGGCCCGCGATCCAGCGGAAGCGATTGTTTGGATCGGAGGCGATGCGCAATTCGTGCGTCACGCCCTGATACAATTCGTGCTGGGTCAACGTGCTGTCAGTGATCGAGGGCGGGGAGCCCGCACCCGCTTGCGTCCAGCGCCCATCGGCGAGGCCGTAGCGATACGCCGTCACATAGGTCAGCGAAACCGCGCCAAGATCCCATTCCACCCGGCCGGTGAGGCCCGCGGTGTCGCGATCCGCATATTGCTCATACGGCGAGACGTTCACGCGCGGATCGGCAGGGATGTTCGGCGTGATGAAGCCAAAGCCGGGCGAGGTCGGGTCATCCACCGCGTGGCGCGAGGGGCCGCCGCCGCGATCTTGGCTGTAATCAGCAATAACCGAAACGGTGACGTCGCTGGTGGCGTTCCACAGCAGCGAGCCGCGCACGGCGATGGAATCCTTATCCTCAAGCTCTTGCCCGCGCACGGTGTTGTAGGCGTAGCCGTCATGGGTCTCGCGGAAGAAGGAGAGGCGGCCGGCGAGGTTCTCAGTCAAGCCGCCGCTGACAAAGCCTTCGGCGAGGAAGCTGTCATAATTGCCAAGCGAGATAGATCCGCCCGCGTCGAAATCAAAGCTAGGCGCCGCTGTGATCAGGTTGATGGCGCCGCCCACGATATTTTTGCCAAACAGCGTGCCTTGCGGGCCGCGCAGCACTTCAACGCGCGCCAGATCGAAGATCGGCGGCGTGGCCGAGCCGCGGCGGCCAATGTAGATTTCATTGAGGAACGTACCGATCGAAGGGTCGGCGGTGGCGCCATTGAGGCGCACAGAGCCAACGCCCCGGATGAACATTTCCGATTCCATGCTGTTTTGCGACTGGAAGGTAAAGCTCGGCACTTGCGCGGCGATCTGAGAAAGATCGGTGATCTGCTCATTGCGCAATTGCTCAGCGCCAATGGCCGTCACGGCGATGGGAACTTCCTGGAGATTTTCCTCGCGCTTGCGCGCGGTGATGACGAGTTCGTCCATGCCGGTGGCGCGCGCGCCGGCAGGCTCGGCCTGCGCCCAGCTGGCGGTGGGCGCAGCAAGCGCCAAAGTCGCGGTGGCGACGGCCGAATACAATGAGCTTTTGGCGAAACTGAACTGCGCCATGAATTCCCTCCCGGAGAGCTTTGTACGTCTCTTTAAGCAAGTATCTCCACAGCAAGGTCAGTCTTGTCAAGATAGTGTCGATTGACAGGAGCAGTGCTGTGGCGCCATTATCACTTGCATAACGAGATTAACTGAGGGAGACGCCGCGATGTCATCACGCGACGCTGAAAAAATCGCAAAAGTTAAGGAAATGGCCGACGCTTGGGCCGCCAAGGATTGGCGTAAAGTCGGCGATCTGTTCGCCCCGCAGGGGGTGCTGCACTCGATGATGGTTGAGCCGGTCGTGGGGCGCGAGGCGATCTACGCGCGCATCGCGGCGCTTGGCGCGGGCGTTGAGAGCATCGTGCTTGATATCGATCATATCGGCGTCATTGATGGCCGCGTCTATGTCGAGCGTTGGGATCGCTTCGTTTACAACGGCAAAAAAGGCGAAGTGCCTGTCGTGGGCGTGATCTCGATCGGTGATGACAACCTCATCACCGAATGGCGCGAATATTATGATCGCGCGCATCTGTTGCGCGAAATGGGCGTCGGCGAATTTGATCACGCCGGGCGTGAGTAGAGCTTAGTCCTTTGGCGGGGCGCGGCGGGAAGCCTGCTGCGCCCACGCCGCATCCGGTTCTGCATAATCAGCGCTAAACCAACGCGGATAGCCGTGAATGGTTTGCCCGCCATCGATCAGAATTTCCGCGCCATTGATGTAGCCGGCTTTGCTGCTGCACAAGAACGCGGCGAGTTCTGCGATGTCAGCCGGCGCGCCCAGCCGCCCCACAGGCGTTTCGGCCAGCACATCCGCACGCACGCCATCCTCGGCCAAAAGCGATTGCGTCATGGCCGTTTCGATCACGCCCGGCATGATGAGGTTCACCCGAATCCTTTGCGGCCCAAGCTCAGAAGCGAGCGTTCGCGCCAGCATGCGCACTCCAGCTTTCGCCGCCGCATACGCCCCCAGCATGTCGCACACATGCGCCGCCGCCGTTGAGGCGTTGAACACCAGCGCCCCGCCTTCGCCGCCTTGCGCAATCAGCCGCGCCGCGCCCTGCGCCATCAGAAATCCGCCGGTGAGATTGATGTCGATATGTCGTTTCCATTGCTCAAGCGGCATGTCGATCAGCGCGCCATAGCGCCCGTAGCCAGCATTGATGAACGCCGCATCCAGGCGGCCACACTGGACTTCAACGCTGCGGAAGAGGGCGGCC
>DAORMO010000268.1:0-3460 GCA_035440585.1 Terricaulis sp. | reverse complement strand
GAAACGGCGCGCGCTGACAGTTTCCGCCAATTGAAATAGGGGCGCTCCTAGATATAGTCCCGGCCTTCGCTTCGGGGCCTTCCGGGCGCGCTCAGGGATAGCGACGCCTTCACGCCCCTTCTGAGAGGTTCAATGTTCATTTCCGATGCTTACGCGCAGGCCGGCGCCGCGCCCGATGCAACCACAGCCATGATCATGAACATCGCACCCTTGGTGCTGATTGTGATCGTGTTCTATTTCCTGCTCATTCGCCCGCAGCAGCAGGCGCGCAAAAAGCACATGGAAATGCTGACCGCGCTCAAGAAGGGCGATGTGGTGGAAACCGCAGGCGGGCTGATCGGCAAGATCAAATCGGTGGCGGACGATGAGCTGCGCGTGGAATTGGCGCCGAACATCGATGTGCGCGTGGCGCGCCATGCGGTGGCGACGCTGCGTTCCAAGCCTGATCCGGCGCCCGCCAATGATTCCAAACCCGCTTAAAGCCCGCGCGCAGGATAGATAGCCATGCTGGAGCTCGCCCGCTGGCGGATCGTTGTGGTGGCGGTGGTGACACTGCTTGGCCTTGCGTTCGCCGTGCCGAATTTCTTGTCGCCGCAGCAGCGTGACGCGCTGCCGGGGTTCTTGCCCAGCAGCGCGCTGAATTTGGGCCTCGATCTGCGCGGCGGCGTTCACCTGCTGCTTGAGGTGGACGCCGGCGTGATGCAGGCCCAGCGCCTGGAAAACATCGCCGACTCTATGGGCTCGGCGCTGCGCGATGCGAGCCCGCGGATCAATTTCAGCGGCCGCGGCGTGGTGGGCGATGCGGCGCGCATTCGCGTGGCCCCGGCCGATATCGATGCGGCGCGGCGGGCGCTGCGCGATGTGGTGCGTTCACCCACATCGCAAACTGATAATCTCAATCTCTCGGTGGCCGAAGACGGGTTGATCGAAGCGCGCATGACGCCGACCTATCTGCGCGAGCTGACGCGCCAGGCCGCGCAGCAATCAATCGAAGTGATCCGCCGCCGTATCGACCCGACGGGCACCAGCGAAGTCACCATCATCCGCCAGGGCGATGCGCGCATTGTCGTGCAGGCGCCGGGGCTCAGCGATCCTGAGGAATTGAAGAACCGCATCGGCCAAACCGCGCTGATGACGTTCCACATGGTGCGCACCATGGATGAGGCTGATGCAGCTGCAGGGCGGATCCCCGCGGGCGCGATGATTGTTGAGCCCTATCCCGGCGTCGGCAATGCGCGCGAATTGGTGGAGCGCCGCCCGCGCTTTACCGGCGAGCGGCTGGTGGACGCCTCGCCCCGCAATGATCCGCAGACCAATCAATGGGTGCTCTCCTTCCAGCTTGATAGCCAAGGCGCGCGCCAATTCTGCACGATCACGCGCCAGTTCACGAACCAGCGCTTTGCCATTCTGCTCGATAATCAGGTGCTCACGGCGCCTGTCATCAATGAGCCGATCTGCGGCGGCCAGGGGCAGATCTCCGGCAGTTTCACCGCCCGCAGCGCGAGCGATTTGGCGATCATGCTGAACGCCGGGGCGCTGCCTGCGCCGCTTTCGGTGATTGAAGAGCGCGCGGTGGGCCCAGGGCTTGGCCAAGACGCGATCGATTCCGGCATCATCGCCGGGATGATCTCCGGGCTCTGCGTGCTGGTGCTGATGGTGCTGGCGTATGGGCTGTTTGGGGTGTTCGCGTGCTTAGCCCTAGTGGTGAACATGGTGCTGCTGCTGGCGGCGATGTCCATGATTGGGGCCGCGCTCACCTTGCCGGGCATAGCGGGGCTCATCCTCACCATGGCGATGGCGGTGGACGCCAACGTGCTGATCTATGAACGCATGCGCGATGAGCAGAAGGCCGGGCGATCGCCCGCGATTGCCATAGACGCCGGCTTTGGCCGGGCCATGGTGGCGATCATCGACGCCAACCTGACAACCATCCTGGCGGCGCTGATCCTGTTCCAATTCGGCGCGGGGCCGGTGCGCGGCTTTGCCTGGACCTTGTCGATCGGGGTCATCACCTCGGTGTTCAGCGCGGTGATGGTTTCGCAGCTTTTGATTGCTTGGTGGTTCCGCCTGACGCGGCCCAAGACTCTGCCGATTTGAGGTCGATATGCGTTTTCCTTTCATCCGCTATCTGCCCGAGCGCACGAATTTCAAATTCGTCGCTGTGGCTGCGCTTATGGGCGCCATCTCAACGTTGCTGATCCTTGGGAGCTTCGCTTCCATGGTGACGGGCAGCTTCCGCGCGACGCCATGGGCGATCTACAATGAGGTCGAGGGTCCGGTGGGACACCGCGTCGCGCATGTTCTGAGCGAAGGCTTCAATCTCGGCGTTGATTTCAAGGGCGGCACGCTGCTTGAGGTGCGCTCTGATGAGCCGGTTGATCTTGCGGCGTTGCGCACGATCGTCGGTGGGCTCGGCATTGGCGATGTGCAAGTGCAGGCGTTTGGCGCGGCCACCAGCGCGCTGGTGCGGTTTGAGATCACCGAGGCGGGCGCTGACGCTGACGTTGCGCGCGTGCGCGCCGCGCTCGCGGCCGAAGCGCCGCAAGTGCAGATCGAGCGGACGGAATCTGTCAGCGCGCAGGTGTCTGAAGAATTGTTCGCCGGCGGGCTGATGGCGCTTGGCCTCGCGATCCTGATGATGCTGATTTACATCTGGTTCCGGTTTGAGTGGCAGTTCGGCGTCGGCGCGGTGCTCGGCCTGTTTCACGACGTGATTTTGACGCTTGGGCTGTTTTCCGTGTTCCGGCTTGAGTTCACGCTGACGATCGTGGCCGCGCTGCTGACGATCATCGGCTACGGCATCAACGACACCGTCGTCGTGTTTGACCGGCTGCGGGAAAATCTGCGCAAGTATAAGAAAATGCCGCTGGGCGAGGTGATTGATCTTTCGATCAACGAAACGCTCTCGCGCACGATCATGACCGGCGTGACGACCTTGGTGGCGCTGGTGGTGATCTATTATCTCGGCGGCGAAGCGCTCTCGGGCTTTGCGCTGGCGATGATCTTCGGCATCGTGGTGGGCACGTATTCTTCGGTCTATGTCGCTGCGCCCGCGATTTTGCTGTGGGGCGTCAAGCGCAATCGCACAGAGCCCAGCAAGGGCGCGGACGCAGCGCCCGCGACGAGCTGATTGCCGTTCGAGCCTGAAGCGGCGGATCTGCCTTTGGAAGAGCGTGTGTCCCTGCTGCGCCGCGCCGATGAGGATCGCTGGATGGCGAGCCGCTTTGCGGCAGCGCCCGTGCGGGCCGCGCTTGAGGCGGCGTACGCTGTCAATCATGAGATCGCGTCTGTCGCGGAGCTTGTGCGTGAGCCGGGGCTTGGCGCGATCCGCCTGCAATGGTGGCGCGAGGGGCTTGAGGCGATTGCGGCGGGCGCCTCCCCGCCGCGTGAGCCTGCGCTGCAGGCGCTTAGCATTGCCGCGCCGCAGGTTGCGGGCGTGCTGGCGGCGCTGACGGATGCG
>DAORMO010000267.1:1933-3500 GCA_035440585.1 Terricaulis sp. | reverse complement strand
ACGTGGTTTCAGCAGCGGCGCGCCGTGCGCCAGCTTGGCGATCACCGCGCCGTCAAATCGTACGCGCCCATCGCGCGCGAGCGTGAACGCGGCCTCCTCCGCCGTGGCGATGCGCGCCAGCCGGCGTGACAGCTCAGGCCGCAGCGCCCGCAGCGCGGCGTTGCGCACGGCGCGGCCTTCAAGATCGGAGCCCGCGCGCGGATCGGGCTTGAACTCAAGCCCTTCAAGCCGGCCCACGAAATGGCCTTCGACCGTGACCTCGCCCTCTTCGGAAACGCCGGCCAGCATCGCATCTTCGCGCTTAAGCCCTTTGAGCAACGCGCTGGTGCGGCGATCAATGAAGCGCTGGGTCAGCGCCTCGTGCAGCGCATCTGAAAGCTTATCTTCCACCGCGCGGGTGCGTTCGCGCCAATGTTCGGCATCGGCCAGCCAATCGGCGCGGTTGGCGGCGAACGTCCAGGTGCGCACATGCGCCAGGCGCTGCTGCAGCACGTCAAGATCGCCATTGGCGCTTTCAAGCTTTTCCATCTCCGCGCCGATCCACTCGCGCGGAATGCGGCCTTGCTTGGAGAGGATATGGTGCGCGATGCGGCCGGCGAGGCGCGCGTGATCCTCGGGCGAGCTTTTGCGGAAATCCGGCAATTGGCAGGCTTCCCACAGCCGGCGCACCATGGAGGGGCCGCGCGCGAGATCGATGGTCTCAAATTCTTCCGTCAGGCGCTTGAGAACCATTTCATCATCGGCGCCGCGCACGCGCTGCAGCGCGCGCCGCTCCGGCGCTTTCTCAAGCGAGGCGATCAGCGCCGGCACGCTTTGAAAATCGAGCTCAGGATTGCGCCATTGCAGCGCCTGCACGGGCTCGAACGCATGCCCCTCCACGCGCTCGACGATCTCTTCATCAAACGGCGCGCATTCGCCGGTTTCACCGAACGCGCCATCGCGCGTAAAGCGCCCAGCGCGGCCGGCGATTTGCGCCATCTCATCGGCGCGCAGATCGCGCCAGCCATGGCCGTCGAATTTGCGGCGCGAGGCGAAGGCGACGTGATCCACGTCCATGTTCAGGCCCATGCCGATCGCATCGGTGGCGACGAGGAAATCGACCTCCCCGCTTTGATAGAGCGCGACTTGGGCGTTCCTTGTGCGCGGCGAAAGCGCGCCCATCACCACCGCCGCTCCGCCGCGATGGCGGCGCAGCAATTCGGCGATGGCGTAAACCTCCTCGGCGCTGAAAGCGACCACCGCCGAGCGCTTGGGCAGCTTGGTGATCTTGCGCGGGCCCACGTAGGAGAGCGTGGACATCCGCTCGCGCCGGATGATCTCCGCGCCGGGCAGCAGCGCGCGGATCATGGGCCGCATCGTGTCCGAGCCCATCAGCATGGTTTCGTGATAGCCGCGCGCGTGCAGCAGCCGCTCTGTGAATACGTGCCCGCGATCGGGATCGCGCGCGACCTGGATTTCATCAATCGCCACAAACTCGACCACGCGATCGAGCGGCATCGCCTCCACCGTGCAGATGAAATAGCGCGCGCTTTCGGGGACGATCTTCTCTTCGCCGGTGATCAGCGCG
>DAORMO010000267.1:361-1920 GCA_035440585.1 Terricaulis sp. | reverse complement strand
CGGCGACCACCCGGTCATACACCTCCCGCGCCAAGAGCCGCAGCGGCAGGCCGATCATGCCCGAGCCATGCGCCAGCATCCGCTCGATGGCGAGATGGGTCTTGCCCGTATTGGTCGGCCCGAGAACAGCCCGGACCTGGGCGCGCGCGTTCATAAGATGAGCGTGGCGAGGCGATGCGGCGTTTTCAAGCCGAGGTGTTTACGCAACAGGCCCCAGAAGAATAGAGCGCGAACGAATCAATCGCGAATCACTGCATTTGATTCGTTCTCGCCTCGTTCACCGCTAAGTCTTGTGGTTAATACTTAAGTAACACACAAGACTGGTTTGGAGGCTCGGATAATCAGAAAAAGCCACGCTTCCCGGCCGAAGCCCCGGACTTGATCCGGGGTGAGAGCCGGGAGCCAGGGAAGAGCCGGCGCTCTGGATCCCGGCGCGCGGCCCGGCTTTCGCCGGGCGCTTGGCCGGGAAGCGTGGGACTACCGCAACGCCTGCCCGTTCACGACCAGGCGGCGGGCCTCCAGCCGCGCCACGCCGACATCATCGGTCGGCATTTCGATGCGCACGGGGGCGTACATGCCGCTCGGCGTCGGGGCGAACAGGAAGGTGAGCACCTCGGTTTCCTGCGGGTCCGAGAAGCCGGCGATCGGGCGGAATTCGACGCGGCAGCGCAGCGCCTCGCCGCGATAGGCGGCGGTGTTCACCTGCACCCGCCCGTTCGGCGTCAGCACAAAGTCAAAGCGCGAGCGGCCGTCCATGTAGACGCGGATGGTGCGGGTGCAGGGATCGCCCGAGGCGGTGATCAGGCTGGCGATGGCGGTAATTTGATCAACCACGCCGCGACGCTGGGCGGCGGTGGCGGGGGGATTGCCCATGCCCATGGCGGGTTCGGCCGTCGTCACCACGTCATCGGCGCTGAAGGCGGCGTTGACCACGCGGCCGCGCCGGCCGCCGGTATGGGTGTAGGTGGTGGTTTGCAGTGCGCCATTGGCCGCCACGGCCCCGCGTGCGGAATAGGTGTAGTCCTGCCGATCGCCCATCAGCGTGCGGGCAAGGCCCGTCAGCCGCCGTGTGGCGCTGACCTGATATCTCTGCCCCGTCTGCGAGAAACGATAGCTGAACTCGCCCGCCTGCACCCCGCGCGCGTGCACGGCGTAGGTGGCCTCAAACTGGCGGTTTCCGCTGGTTTGGGCAGTGGCGGCGCCGGCCAGGAGCGCCAAAGCCCCAGCGGCGGCCAGAACGGCGGCAATGCGTCTCATCAGGGTGAGCCCTCGTGTTTAGATAGGCTTGATAGCGAGCCTCGGCTGATCCTCAAATGAACCAAATGGGGCGCTTTGAAGGTGCGGCCAGCCGGAACCGGGCTCTCACCTAAGCCGGTTGACCCTGGCGGGCCGTTCGCGTATGCGTCCGCCCTTCGTTTTTCGCCCGAATTAAGAGCATCCCATGTCCCGCCGCTGCGAGCTGACCGGCACGAACCGCCAGATCGGCCACCTGGTCTCCCACTCGAACATCAAGACCAAGCGCGAGTTCAAGCCGAACCTCGTGGACGTCACGCTGGCGA
>DAORMO010000267.1:0-209 GCA_035440585.1 Terricaulis sp. | reverse complement strand
CGCCGCGCGCTGAAAAAGAAGCTCGCCGCCGCCGCTTAATTCGCGGCTTGGCCTTCCACATTTTCGATCAGATCGAACGCATAAAGCAGCGTGCGCTGGCGGCTGCTTAGGTTGTCGTCTGAGATTATATAGATGCGCACGCCGCCCTCACCTGCGCGTACGGCGGCGATGCCCTCGAAATTGTCGAGCGGCATGGGCGGCGCCAGCAG
>DAORMO010000266.1:0-3519 GCA_035440585.1 Terricaulis sp. | reverse complement strand
GATTTCCGCGCCGCCGAGACGGCCCGACACGTTGATACGAATGCCTTGCGCGCCAAGACGCATGGCCGATTGCATCGCGCGCTTCATGGCGCGGCGGAACGCAACGCGGCGCTCGAGCTGCTGGGCCACGCCCTCAGCGACGAGGTTGGCGTCGGTTTCGGGCTTGCGCACTTCAACCAGGTTGAGGTGGACTTCCGCGCCCGGCGCCATCTTGGCCAGATCCTTGCGCAGCTTTTCGATGTCCGCGCCCTTCTTGCCGATCACGACGCCAGGCTTGGCGGTGTGAACGGTGATGCGGCACTTCTTGAGCGGACGCTCAATGATGATCTTGGAAACGCCGGCGGCTTTCAGCTTCTCGCGCACGAACTTACGGATGGCGAGATCCTGGTGCAGGAGCGTCGCGTAATCCTTGGTGTTGGCGTACCAGCGACTGTCCCAGGTGCGGTTCACACCGACGCGCAGGCCGATCGGATTAACTTTCTGACCCATTACGCGGCCTCCGCCGACTCGGGCTGCTTCGTCGTATCGCGCAGCACGATGGTGATCTGAGAAAAGGCTTTTTCGATGCGCACGCCACGGCCGCGAGCGCGGGCGTGAAAGCGCTTCATCACAAGGTTCTTGCCGACATGGGCTTGCGCGACGACGAGGCCGTCAACGTCCAGGCCATGATTGTTCTCGGCGTTATCGATCGCCGATTGCAGGCATTTGAGCACATCCGCCGCGATCCGCTTGCGCGAGAAGCGCAGCTCGTTCTTGGCCTTCTCGGCCGAGAGCCCGCGGATCGATTGGGCGACGAGGTTCAGCTTCTGCGGGCTCACGCGGAGCGAGCGCAGCACAGCTTTGGCCTCATTCGACGCTTCGCGGCGGAGGTTCTTCCCGTCGGGCCCGCGTTGGGGCTTTCGCACGACCGTCATGGCTTACTTCCTCTTGGCCTTCTTATCGGCGCCGTGGCCGAAATAATTACGCGTCGGCGCGAACTCGCCGAGCTTGTGGCCCACCATGTCCTCGCTCACCAGCACGGGGGTGAACGTCTTGCCATTGTGGACCTGGAAGGTGAGGCCAACAAATTGCGGCATGATGGTGGACCGGCGCGACCAGGTCTTGATCGGCGCAGGGCGGGCACCGCCGCCAGCCTTCTCGGCCTTGGCGAGCAGATAACCGTCAACAAACGGGCCTTTCCAAACGGAACGCGGCATCCTCTATCCTCAGCTCGATTTCTTGGAGTGACGGCGGCGAATGATGAGCCGATCCGACGGTTTGGTTTTACGGGTTTTCGGCCCGCGCGTTTTCTTGCCCCATGGCGTGACCGGGTGGCGGCCGCCCGAGGTTTTGCCTTCACCACCGCCGTGGGGGTGATCGACCGGGTTCATGGCGACGCCGCGAACCGAAGGACGAATGCCGAGCCATTTGGAGCGGCCAGCCTTGCCCCAGACTTCGTTCATGTTGTCGGGGTTGGACACAGCGCCGATGGTGGCGATGCACACATCCGGCACCATGCGCACTTCGCCCGAGGCCATGCGCAGCTGCGCGTAGCCAGCGTCACGGCCGACGACTTGCGCGTACGTGCCGGCCGAGCGGGCCATTTGCGCGCCCTTGAGCGGCTTGAGCTCGATATTGTGAATGATGGTGCCGACGGGGATCGACTTGAGCGGCATGGCGTTGCCAGGCTTCACGTCGACCTTCTCACCAGCGATCACCTTATCGCCGGCCTTCAGGCGTTGCGGCGCGATGATGTAGGCCAGCTCGCCATCGGCGTACTTGAGCAGCGCGATGAAGGCGGTGCGGTTCGGGTCATACTCAAGACGCTCGACCGTGGCTTCGATATCCCACTTGCGACGCTTGAAATCGATCACGCGATAGGTGCGCTTGTGCCCGCCGCCATGACGGAACGCGGTCACGCGGCCGGCATTGTTGCGGCCGCCAGACTTGGTGAGGCCTTCGGTGAGCGCTTTGACCGGCTTGCCTTTGAACAGCTCGCTGCGATCAACGATCACAAGCTCGCGGCGGCCCGGCGAAGTGGGGCGGAATTGCTTCAGAGCCATTAGGAGAGCCCCGTCGTGACATCAATGGAATAGCCGGCGAGCAGGGTCACGATGGCTTTCTTCGTGTCCGGACGCTTGCCTTCACGGCCGCGGAAAAACTTGGTTTTGCCCTTGGAGCGGACGGTGTTCACAGCGCCGACCTTGACGTTGAAGAGCGCTTCCACAGCGGCCTTCACCTGGGGCTTGGTCGCCGTCAGCGGCACCGCGAAAACGACTTGGTTCTTCTCGGAGAGAAGCGTCGCCTTTTCGGTGATCACCGGAGCGAGGATCACGTCATAATGCTTGAGCGCGCTCATGCTGCGGCCCCTTCAGCTTTGTTGAAACGGGCGTGGATGGCTTCCACGGCCGCCGGCGTCAGCACCAGCTTGGAGCGGCGCAGGATGTCGTAAACATTGAGGCCGGCGTTCGGCAGCACGTCGATCGTGCCGAGATTGCCGACGGCGCGGGCGAAATTCGCATCAACTTCCGGGCCCGCGATCACGAGCGCGTTGTCGAGATTGAGCGCGGTGAGCTGCTTCAGCAGCGCGGCCGTCTTGGCTTCCTTCAGCGCGATGGTGTCGAGCACCACGATCTCGCCGGACTTGGCCTTGGAGGAGAGCGCATGCTTAAGCGCGAGCGCGCGGACCTTCTTGGGCAGATCATGGGTGTAATCGCGCGGCAGGCGATTGTGGGCATGGCCGCCGCCACGGAAGATCGGCGCGTTGGCCGAGCCGTGACGCGCCTGGCCGGTGCCCTTTTGCTTGTAGAGCTTGGAGTGCGTGCGGTTCACTTCGCCGCGCGAGAGCGTCTTGTGCGTGCCGGCGCGGCGCTTGGCGAGTTGGTACTTGACCATGCGCTGCAGGATATCGGCGCGGATTTCTTCGATGCCGAACACGGCGTCGTCGAGATCGATCGAGCCGGCCGTTTTGGCGTCGAGGGTTTGGATATCGAGTTTCATGGGCCCTTACTCCGCCGCCGCCGCTTCACGAACGCCGGCCGGCTTGGGGGCTTCCTTCGGCAACGCCACCTTGGCGGCGTCGCGAACTTCGACCCATGAGCCTTCAGCGCCGGGCACAGCGCCACGGACAAACAAAAGCCCGCGCTCGGCATCGACGCGGACGATCTGCAGATTCTGCGTGGTGACGCGCTCATCGCCCAGGTGGCCGGCCATCTTCTTACCTTTGAAGACCTTGCCCGGATCCTGGCGCTGGCCGGTGGAGCCGTGCGCGCGGTGGGTGATGGAGACGCCGTGCGATGCGCGCATGCCGCCGAAATTCCAGCGCTTCATCGCGCCGGCGAAGCCTTTACCGATGGAAACGCCCGAGACGTCCACCTTCTGGCCCGGCACGAAATGCTCGGCGCTGATCAGCGCGCCCACGGGCAGCAAGTTATCGGCGCTGACGCGGAATTCGCGCACAACTTCCTTCGGCTCGACATTGGCGCGGCCGAACTGGCCACGCTCGGCCTGGGTTTTGTTTTTCGCCTTGGCGACGCCGGC
>DAORMO010000265.1:0-3522 GCA_035440585.1 Terricaulis sp. | reverse complement strand
ATGCCGGGGGCGCTTCCGCTGCTTGCGGCGCGTCGTGCTCGAAATCCTGGGCCATGCCCGCCTCCTCAAAGCAGGCGCTACTTTACCCCTCTGGAGTGGCTCGGATCAATATCTAGTATGCAACGACCGCGACTTATCCCAAGATATTGTTTCGCAGCTGCACTGGACGCCGTTGAGACGCTTCGCCATAGTGCGCGCCGCTGATTTGGGGCGTAAGCGCCGCAAATCCGGCGTCTAGGAGACGTAAAAAGGCCCATGCTCGCTCGCATTTTCACCTGGTGGAACGGCGCCACTCTTGGCGCGCTGTTTGATATTGGCCGTCGCGGAGCGTTCGTGGGCGAGGACGAGCAGGGCAATCGCTATTACGAGGAGCGCCGCCCGAGCCTCGAAGGGCGCCGGCGCCGCTACGTGATTTATAAGGGCCTCGCCGAAGCGTCGCGCGTGCCGCCCGATTGGCATCCTTGGATGCACCACATCGTCGATGAGCCGCCCACGGTGAAGCCGCTCAAGCGGCAGAAATGGGAGCAGCCGCACATTCCGAACCTCACGGGCACGCGCCTCGCCTATCGGCCCAAGGGCTCGCTGGCGCGCGGCGGCGAGCGCGCGGCGGCGGCGAGTGATTACGAAGCTTGGAAACCGGAAGGCGAGGCGTGATGGAACGCTGGGGTGAAACGCTTCTGGGCGCTGCGGTGGTGCTTGTCGCTGTCGGCTTCTTTGCGTTCGCGGCGGCGCAAGCGGGGCAGAGCAGCACGAGCGGCGGCTATGAACTCACCGGCCGGTTTCAGCGCGTGAACGGCATCGCGCCAGGCTCTGATGTGCGTGTTTCCGGCGTAAAGGTTGGGGTTGTGCGCTCGGTGGCGCTTGATCCCAATACGTTCGACGCGGTGCTGGTGCTGAACGTGAACCAGGGCGTGCAAGTGCCGGATGAAAGCACGGCCAGCATCGCCAGCGACGGCTTGCTGGGCGGGGCGTATGTGAGCATCGAGCCGGCGGGCTTTGAGCCGCTCGAGGCGGGCGCTGAGATTCTCAACACGCGCGGATCGATCGATCTGCTGACGCTGTTCGCCAGCTTCGCGCAGGGCAATCAATCCAGCGATCAATCGAGTGAGGAAAGCGCAGCGCCATGATCCGCACGCTTGTTTGCGCATTTGCTTTGTTTGTTGCGGCGGCAGCGCCGGCCTATGCGCAGCGCGCCGTGGTGCGCGGGCTCGATAAAGTGACGGGCCACGCCAGCGATTACACGCTGACGATTGGCCGGCCTGCGCGCATCGGCTCGCTCGAAGTGATTGCGCGCACGTGCTCCAAGAGCGCGCCGGAAGAAACGCCCGAAGTGCGCATCTTCGTGGACGTGTTCGAGTACGCCGCCGCGCGCGCGGGCGAGGAAAGCCAGCGTCAGGCGCTTTGGTCTGGCTGGCTGTTCGCCTCAAGCCCCGGCATTTCGGCGCTGGATCACCCGAGCTACGATATTTGGGCGCTCGATTGCCGCGCCTGAGCGCGCGTTTAAGTCGAAAAGCACACTCGTCATTCCGGGGCTCGCGTCAGCGAGAACCCGGAACCCAGGGGGGCACGTGCTGTGCGTTTGCCCCTGGGTTCCGGGCTCAATGCTGCGCATTGCCCCGGAATGACGAGAGTTAAACGCGTCGCCAAGACTCAGCCTAGCATCGCCGTCGCGGTTTAACCGGCGGAGGAATGATCTTGCGTGCGATGGGGCTGAACCTGCTGGCGGTGATCGCCGCCGCCGCTGTGATCTGGCTGATCGGCTTTTTGCTGTATGCGGTGCTGTTTAGCGAGCTTTGGATCGAGTGGATGGGCTGGAGCCCGGATGAAACCAAAAGCGGGGCCTCGCGCATGCCGTTCATGGTGGTGATGCCGGCGCTGCAGGCGGTTGGAATCGCGCTGGTGATCAAGTGGCGTGACGAGCCGGGCTGGTTTGACGGGCTGAAGGTTGGGCTCGCGCTCGCGGTGTTCGTGGCGGTGGCGGCGCGGATGTATGGCTGGGTCTATTCATTTGAGCGCACCGAATTGTTTGGCCTCGATACGCTGCACTTGCTGCTGACGCACATGGCGGCGGGGGCGATTTTGGGGGCCTGGAAATAGGCAGTGGGCAATAGGCAGTGGGCAATGGGGCGCCCGCTACGCCTGTTCTTTCTCCCATTCCCTATTGCCTATTGCCCACTCCCTATTGCCTAGTCAGCTCATGCGCATTCTCTGCACCAATGATGACGGCATCCACGCAACCGGCTTGGCCGTGCTGGAAAAGATCGCCCGCGCGTTTAGCGACGATGTGTGGGTGATTGCGCCGGAGCAGGAGCAATCCGGCGCCTCGCGCGCGTTGACGCTGACGGCGCCGATCCGCGTGCGTGCGGCGGGCGAGAAGCGCTTTGCGATTGCGGGCACGCCGACCGATTGCGTGCTGCTGGGGGTGGAGCATCTGATTGAAGGCGCAAAGCCTGATCTTGTGCTTTCCGGCGTCAATCGCGGGCAGAACATGGCCGAAGACGTGACGTTCTCCGGCACCATCGCGGGCGCGATGCAAGGCATGCAGCTTGGCATTCCTTCGATCGCGCTTTCACAGGCGCGCGGCTTGCGCGGGGCTGAGGCGGCGATCCCGTGGGAAACGGCGGAGACGTATGGCGCGGGCGTTGTCGGCCAATTGCTCAAGCACGGTTGGCCCAAGGACGTGGTGATGAATGTGAATTTTCCCGACGTGGCGCCTGATGAGGTGCGCGCGGTGGAAATGACGTTCCAGGGCGTGCGCGATCATCAGGTGGTCTACGCTGATAAGCGCACGGATTTACGCGGCGGCTCATATTATTGGCTCGGCTTTCGCGGGCAGCGCTCTGAGCCGCCGGAGGGCTCGGATTTGCGTGCTGTGTATGAGGGGCGCATTTCGGTGACGCCGCTGCATGTTGATCTCACGCATCGGCAGACGATCCATGATCTCAAAGGCGTGCTGGGCGGGGCCGCGCCCAAGGGGCCGGAATGAGCGATCCCGCCCGCCTCATGCGCTTCATTCTTGAATTGCGCCAGGCGGGCGTGACTGAAGCGCGCGTGCTGGGCGCGATGGAGCGCACGCTGCGCGCCGATTATGCGCCGCCGCATTTGAGTGATCTTGCGTATGACGACATCGCGCTGCCGCTCGCGCATGGGCAAAGCATGACGCGCCCTGCGCTGGTGGGCCGGGTTGTGGCCGCGCTTGATGCGCAAGAGGGCGATAGCGTGCTCGAGATCGGCGCGGGCTCTGGCTATCAGGCCGCGGTGCTGGCGCAGCTGGCGCATAAGGTGACGACGCTCGAGCGCTGGCGCGCGCTGGCGGCGGAGGCGCGCCAGCGCTTTGGCCAGGCGCGGCTGATGCGCGCTTACGCGCATGTCGCAGATGGGCGCGAAGGCTGGGCTGATGACGCGCCGTATGATCGCATCGTGATCAATGGCGCGGTGGCGGCGCCGCCGCCGGCGCTGCTTGCGCAATTGAAGCCGGGCGGGGTGCTGCTGGCGCCGATCGGCGATGCGGAAGGGCAAGTG
>DAORMO010000264.1:0-3583 GCA_035440585.1 Terricaulis sp. | reverse complement strand
AGACGCGCCGGAATTCCTCGGTCGGCTCACCGACGAAGACGGTGCGGGTGATGTCGCTCTTGTAGCCCTTCCAGGAGGAGCCCCAGTCGAACACGATCGCATCGCCTTGCTGAATGACGCGATCGCCGGTGTGGTGGTGCGGTGAGGCGGAGTTCGGACCGCTGGCGGCGATGCCGCCCGGCCGGGTGCTGCGATCGCGGTTTGTCGGGCGCAATTGGCGCGCCCAGATGCGCTCGCCGTCACGCGCGCCAAGCGCGACAACGCGCTGATCCGCATCCACGAAATAGAGGCGCCCATCGGCGATCACCGGCGGCGCCGCGATTTGCACGCGCTTGTTTGAGCCCGCGCCAAGATTGGCGCGCCACGCGCGCTCAAGGATCGCCGCGCCGGAAGCGTGCTGCGGCTGATTGCTGATCGTGCCGCCCGCTTGAGGCCATTCGCCCACCGGCACGGCGGGCGGGGTGGTGATGGTGCGCCCCGCGAGCGCAGGGTCTGGCGCCAATTGCTGCTCAAACGCCAGAATCGAGATGCGCCCATCCTGCGGCGCGTTCGATGTGGCGGGCTCATTGTCCCGGCTGAACACGCCGCCCACGGTTTGGCAGCCCGAGAGCGCGACCGCCGCCGCGACCGCCGCAACAGAGCCGAGGGTTTTTGCCTTACGGCTCATTGGTTTTCTCCTTCGGTCGCGGGCGCGGGCGCGGGCGCCGCAGGGGATGTGGCTGGGGCTGGGCCGATGACTTCAAGCGCGATCTGCGCGCGCTCACGCACAGCTTCTGGCGCGTCAAACGCCAGCGAGAGCCCTTCAAGGGTTGAACGCGCCAAATCGGTTTCGCCCGCTTCCCACGCCTCGACGCCGAGCAATTCGCGCGCGAGGAATGAAAAACCGTTTTCCGCACTGATCAGCGGCGCGAGCCGCTGGCGCAGCGTTGGAAAATCTTCGACATCAGCGGCGATGAACGCCGCGCGCAAGCGGGCGGTGTCACGCAGGATCGGATCAGAGGCCGTTGTTGCGGCGGCGTCAAATTCCGCGAGCGCGGCCGGCAGATCACCTTGCAGCGCAAGGATCGCCGCGTGCTCCATCTGCGCCATCGCACGATACGAGCGCGGGCCCTTTTCGCGCAGCGCCGCGAACGCTTCACGCGCGCCGTCAATATCGCCATCGCGCGCCAGCGTTTGCGCGGCGACGTATTCATCAGCATGCGCGCGCTCATTGCCGATCGAATGATCCCGCCACCACTGCCAGCCGGCGATGCCAAGCACGAACGCAATCGCCCCGCCCAGCAGCCAAGGCCCCCATTTTTTGAGGAAGCCCATCATGCGCTCTTCGCGCAATTGTTCGTCCACTTCCTGGACGAATGTATCTGTTTCGTTGGTCACGCGATGATCAATCCTGCCCAAACCGGCCAAAGCCAGCGAAGCCGCGGGCGCCGCCCCTTAAAAATGTGGCGGCAAGCTAGCCGCGCTTGTCGTCCCCGGCAACGCGCGCCTGCCGCGCTTTCGCGCCCAGGGCATAGGTCTCAGCTGCGGCAGGAAAACGGCGGGCGCGGACATCTTCGGCGTAAGATTGCACCGCCTCTGAAATGATCGATTTCAGGTCCGCATAGCGGCGGACGAATTTCGGGTCCAATCGAACAGGCCCAGCAGATCGTCCACCACCAGAATTTGGCCATCGCAAGTTGCCGAGGCGCCGATGCCGATCGTGGGGGCCTTCACCGCAGCCGTAATCTCGGTTCCCAGGCTTTCATCCACGCCCTCAACCACGATGGCGAAGGCGCCCGCCTCGTCCGAGGCCTTCGCATCCGCGATAATGCGCGCGCGTTCCTCCGGGGTGCGGCCCTTGGCCTTGAAGCCGCCGTCCACGTTCACGTTCTGCGGCAGGAGCCCGACATGGCTCATCACCGGGATGCCGCGCTGGGTCAGGAAGGCGACCACCGGGGCGGCTGTGGCCCCCGCTTCGATTTTCACCGCCTGCGCGCCAGTTTCCTTCAGAATGCGCGTGGCGGCGGCAAAGGCCTGCTCGGGGCTCGATTCATAGCTGCCGAACGGCATATCGACCACGACCAGCGCCCGCTCAGACCCGCGCATCACCGCCTGGCCGTGCAGGATCATCATCTCGATCGTCACGCCCACCGTATTGGGCAGGCCATGCACGACCATGCCGAGGCTGTCGCCCACCAGCAGCACGTCGCAATGCTGATCGAGGATCTGCGCCATCGGCGCGGTATAGGCAGTGAGGCACACCACCGGGTCGCCGCCCTTACGGGCGCGGATCTCAGGCGCAGCGATGCGGCGAATGGCTTCGGAATGGCGCGACATGGGCGCTCCCAGAGAATAGAGGATCGACGGCTTAGCCGCTCGCAGGCGCACAATCCAGCGCCGTCCCCGCTGGGAGGCAGGGCGGCGCTGAAATTAGCCGGGAACTAGCCCTGGCGGACGGCCCGGAACGTCGCCAGCCCGCCGGCGAGCGCGCCGGTGATGAGCAGGAGCTGGGTCATGCCCGCGCCCAGCGATTGCAGGATGCCCTGGCCGGTAGCGGAGGGGCCGCTGGCGATCGCGCCATAGGCCTGGGCGATTTCGAGCCCGAACATGGCCAAGATTTGCGGCCCGAGCGCCTGGGCCAGCGCATAAGCCCCATAAAACACCGCCAGCCCCGCCAGCAGCATGGCGCCGGCGTAAACCCGGTTGCGCAGCACGGCGGAGGCCTCACGGCGCGCCACCGCATGGCTGATCTTCACGGCAAAGCCGTCATCCGCCGGTTCTTCGATCTCGGCGAAGGAGCGTTTCAGGAGGGCGTTCAATTCAGTCATCAGGCCGCCTCCAACATGCGGCGAAGCTTTTCAGTTCCTCTTAAGACGTGGGACTTCACCGTTCCGAGGGGAAGGCCCGTCATCTCAACAATCTCACCGTGGCTTAACCCTTCACCGTGGTTCAGCGTCACGCATAGTCTCTCCGCATCCGACAATCTGGCAAGCGCCTTCTCCAGATCGATCTTCGCGCCGGCCTGAGCCTCTGGCGTGGACGTATCGTCTGCGATCGGGCTCAGCTCCTCGTCAATCTCTTCAAACACCGCCTTTTGGCGTCTTTTCGCCATCAGGAATGTCGTCACCGCGATCCTCCTGAACCAACCCGGAAACGCTGCGGGGGTTTCGAGATCGGCCATTTTATCCCAGGCCTTGATGAACGCCTCTTGAGCCAAATCATCAGCTTCCGCGTGGTTTGAACACATCTTCCGAAGCAGCGCCCGCGCCCAGCCCTGGCGGCGGCGCACAAGCTCGCCGAAGGCGGCCTGGTCGCGCGCTTGGGCGGCGACGATCAACGTCGCTTCGGCCGCCTCGCTGAGATTGAGGTTTCCCCGTTGCGCCACCGATTAGTCTCATTGGTCCTTCTTCTGCGTGGAATAATCGACAATCGCGAGGAGGATAAAGCCAAGCCCCAAAGCGCCCAGAATGGCGGCGGGCACCATCATGCCGTTGAGCGCATCGCCCGCCCCGGGCATGCCGCCGATCGCAAAGCCGGCCGCCACAAAGCCGCCCGCCAGCGCCAGCAGCACAACGCCGCTGCCGAGGCTGCGCCGGGCCCGATC
>DAORMO010000263.1:3356-3616 GCA_035440585.1 Terricaulis sp. | reverse complement strand
CCCAGAAACCGCCACCCTGGCCGGGGTGTCTGAGGACGTCGCGGGCGGGCCCTATCAGAGCCGGCTGGACGATCGTTCGGCCATCGCGCTTGAAGCCCGCCGCAGCGCCGCCGTGCGCCGGCTGGCTGAATTGCGGGCGCTTGATGCGCAAACGGGGGCCGATGGGCGCACCTTGGCCGTGCTGTCCGCCCAGTTCGAGGCCGCCGCCGCTGGCGCGCGCTTCGCTTACGGGGATTTCCACCCGCTCACCGGCGTTCGCC
>DAORMO010000263.1:2877-3190 GCA_035440585.1 Terricaulis sp. | reverse complement strand
AGAGCGCGGCGTGCGCCCGCCAGTGTTCGTGATCGACACCGTGATCGCCATGCTGGATCGCATCGCGGGCGTGCGCTCAACCGAGCAGGTCTATTTCACCAGCCTGCGGCGCAAGCTGACAGCGCTGGCCGAAGCCGAAACCGATGCTGCGCGCCGCGAGCAGATCGAGCGCGCGAACGCGCAATATCTTGGCCGCGCCGAGCAGATCGTGCGCGAGCGCATCATCCCAGCGCACCAGCGCGCCGCCGCCTTCCTCCGCAGCGAACGTGCGCGCGTTGACGCAGAAGAAGCGCCAGGCGTTTCCCGCCTGCCC
>DAORMO010000263.1:1360-2825 GCA_035440585.1 Terricaulis sp. | reverse complement strand
AAACCACGACAGACCTCACGCCCGCGCAAATCCACCGCATCGGGCTTGATCGCGTGAGCGCGCTCAACAGCGCGCTCGACATCGCGCTGCGCCGCGTGGGGCTGACGGAAGGCTCAGTTGGCGCAAGGCTTTCGCAGCTCACCGCTGATCCGCGCCACGCTTATCCTGATACGGATGAAGGCCGCGCCCAGCTGATCGCCGATGTGGAGGCGCGGGTGGCGCGGGTGATGGAGCGCGCGCCGCAATGGTTTGGCCGCATGCCGCGCGCCCCGCTTGAAGTGCGCCGCGTGCCGGCGTTCGCGGAGGCCGGCGCGCCGGGGGCGTATTACAACCCGCCCGCACTCGATGGCTCCGCGCCCGGGATCTACTACATCAATCTGCGCAATCTTTCGGAAATGACGCGCATCGATCTGCCGACGCAGGATTATCACGAGGCCGTTCCCGGCCATCATTTCCAGATCGCGCTGGCGCAAGAACAACGCGACATGCCG
Organism: Terricaulis sp.; assembly: GCA_035440585.1. Taxonomy (GTDB): domain Bacteria; phylum Pseudomonadota; class Alphaproteobacteria; order Caulobacterales; family Aquidulcibacteraceae; genus Vitreimonas. The sequence continues at coordinate 2,334 of DAORMO010000263.1, read as the reverse complement.
CTGCTGCGCCGGCTGATTTCATTCAACGCCTATACCGAAGGCTGGGCGCTCTACGCCGAGGAATTGGCCGAAGAGCAGAATTTCTACGAAGGCGATCCGATCGGGCGCATCGGCTATCTGCGCTGGCAGCTGTGGCGCGCCGCGCGGCTGGTGGTGGATACGGGCCTGCATGCGCAGGATTGGAGCCGCGCCCGCGCCATCGCTTATCTGGTGGAAACCACCGGCGACGCCCCTGGCGTGATCGCCACCGAAGTTGATCGCTACATCGTGTGGCCGGGCCAAGCCTGCGGCTATGAGATCGGCCGCCGCGAGATCGCGCGCCTGCGCGAGGTTGCGCGCAATGAGCTTGGCCCTGATTTCGATCTGCGCGGCTTCCATGACGCGGTGCTGCTCTCGGGCGAGACCCCGCTTTCAGTGCTGGCGCAGATCGTCAGCGAATGGATTCCGCAACAGCGAAGGCTGGCTGAGCGCGAGCGCAGACGGCGCGATTGACACGCCTGCGTGATGATTGCGCTCACGTCATAAATTGCCGCGCGCGCGCCTCATCTCCGCCGCGTTCGGCAGGCTCGATTACCACGCGTTGATTTGCACCTATCGTTGGTCCGGACGAGTCTGAGGGGAGACGTCCATGCTGCTACACACAACCCACCGCCCATTGTCGCGCGCAGCCTTGCTGGCTTGCGCGTTTTTTTTGGCCTCCTGCGCGGGGCAAACGCAGACATCTGAGGATCAGATTGTCGTCACCGGTTCGCGCAACGCGAGCAACGAGGCCGTGCTCGCGCCGCCATCGCCGCCGCCGCCGCCACCGCCGCCTTCACCCTCATCGCAGATGTATTCGCGCGCCGTGGGCGGGGTTGTGGCCATGCCTGCGCCGCAGCCGGCGCCTGGCACGGTGGACCGCGATAATTATGAGAATGAGGAGGCCAATCCGGTCCGCATCGTCGCGGACGAGCCGGTGTCCACCTTCTCAGTCG
>DAORMO010000263.1:0-1345 GCA_035440585.1 Terricaulis sp. | reverse complement strand
CGATACGGCCTCGTATTCCAACGTGCGGCGCTTCCTTGGCCAGGGGCGCCTGCCCCCGCGCGATGCGGTGCGCACCGAGGAGCTGATCAATTATTTCCAATATGATTATCCGCTGCCGGAAAATCGCAGCCAACCCTTCTCCACCAACGTGACGGTGACGCCCTCGCCTTGGGCCGAGGGGCGCCAGCTCGTGCATATCGGCCTGCAGGGCTACAATATCGTGCCGCGCGAACGGCCGCCGCTGAACCTTGTGTTCCTGCTTGATGTTTCGGGCTCGATGAATGCGCCCAATAAGCTGCCGCTCTTGCAGCAGAGCTTCCGCATGATGGTGGATCAGCTCAATGCGCGCGATCGGGTTTCGATCGTGGTGTATGCGGGCGCGGCCGGCACAGTGCTTGAGCCCACGCCTGGCAATGAGCATGCGCGCATCCTCGCCGCGCTCGATAGCTTGCGCGCGTCGGGCTCCACGGCAGGCGCCGAAGGCTTGCGCCAAGCCTATGCGCTGGCCGAGCAGAATTTCGATCGCAACGCCGTCAATCGCGTCATCATCGGCACCGATGGTGACTTCAATGTCGGCATCAACAATCCGCAGGAATTGCAGGATTTCATCTCGCGCAAGCGCGAAACTGGGATTTACCTCTCAGTGTTTGGCTTCGGCGGCGGCAATTACAACGACGCGCTGATGCAGCGCTTGGCGCAGAACGGCAATGGCGTGGCGGTGTATATCGACACGCTGAACGAAGCGCGCCGCGTGCTGCGCGATGAATTCGCCTCCAACCTCTTCACCATCGCCAACGATGTGAAGATCCAGGTCGAGTTCAATCCTGCGCGCGTGGCTGAGTATCGCCTCATCGGCTATGAAACCCGCATGCTGCGGCGTGAGGATTTCAGCAATGACGCGGTGGACGCCGGCGATATCGGCGCGGGCCATTCGGTGACGGCGATCTATGAGATCATCCCCGTTGGCGGGCCCACCTTCACCGAGCCGCTGCGCTATCAGCAGCAGCGCGCCGCGCCCTCAAGCACGGCCAATGAGCTCGCCTTCCTGCGCATCCGCTACAAGCTGCCGGGCGAAGATGACTCGCGCCTGATCGAGCGGCCGATCACCAACACCGACGCCGTAAGCACGCTGGCGCGCGCGCCAGAATATACGCGCTGGGCCGCCGCGGTGGCCGCCTATGGGCAGCTGCTGCGCGGCGACCCCTATCTGGCGCGCGAGTTCGGCTGGGATGAGGTGATCGCGCTGGCGCAAGGCGCGCGCGGGAGCGACGAGTTTGGCTGGCGCGCGGAATTTATCCAGCTGGCGCGTGCAGCGGCGGCGGCGCCACCCATCGCCCCGCTGGCG
>DAORMO010000262.1:0-3621 GCA_035440585.1 Terricaulis sp. | reverse complement strand
TATGGCCACCCAGGGCGACGATAGAACGCTGCACGCAGGCGCCGGTTGAAAAACAGATCGCGCGGGGCGCGCCTTAGGCGCAAACCCAAACTAAATTCTCACGCGTAGCTTAAAGCGCGCCCCGCTCTCCTACTTATCTCCGCAAGCGCCGCGCGCTGTGCGGTTAAAAGCGCAGTTCACTTGGACCGCCGGCGCCCTCGCCGGCATGGCTTTATCCGTTTGCGCAAGCGCGCGGGGCTAATGGCGACGCCGGCGAGACGCCGGCGGTCCAAGCAAGCGCTTACTCGCCCAGCATGTCCGAGATTTGGATCATGGCAGGGCCAATAATCACGGCGAACAGCACCGGCAGGAAGAACACGATCATCGGCACGGTGAGCTTCGGCGGCAGCGAAGCGGCCTTTTTCTCAGCTTCCGAAAGGCGCAACTCGCGGTTCTCTTTGGCCATCACCCGCAGCGCGTTGCCGACAGGCGTGCCGTATTTTTCCGCCTGCGTCAGCGCCATCGCCACAGATTTCACGCCCGGGTGATCGGTGCGGCGCGCCAAATTTTCATACGCCATGCGCCGCTCGGGCAGATAGGAAAGCTCAGCCGTCGTCAGCGCCAGCTCTTCGGCAAGCTCAACCGAGGCAGGCGCGATTTCCTGGCCCACTTTGCCCAGCGCCACCTCAATCGACATGCCGCTCTCAACGCAGATCAGCAGCATGTCGAGGCTGTCGGGAAACGCCTGCATGATTTTTTGTTTGCGGTTATCAGCGAGGTTCTTGAGATAAAGGTTGGGCGCGTAAAAGCCGAGCACAACCCCGCCCATCACCGTCAGCGCCTTGATCTGCAAGGTCATGTCCGGCGCGGCGAAAAACAAAACGTAGAGCAGGGCGGCCACGCCAAAGCCGACCGGCAGCGCGGCGCGATAGAAATAAAACATCGTCTGCGCTGCATGCCCGCGCAGGCCGGCGCGGATCAGCTTTTCCGTCAACGTGTCGTCGGCCAGCGCCTTTTGCAGCTGCAGCTTATTGACGAGGTTTTTCGCCAGCAGATTGGCGTCTTTGTGCTGCAGGCTGCCTGCGCCCTTGTTGAGATCGGCGCGGCTTCTTTTGCGCAATTCCTCGCGCCGTTTGGCCACTTCCTTAAGGCGCGAGCCGAGCTTGTCTTCGGCCAAGATCGGCGCAGCCAACGTGACGATAGTGGCGAAGCACGCGCCAGCGCCGAGCACTGCGGCGATGGTCATCGGGTCGGTGACGGTGTCAATCCAACTCATCTGCGCCTCAGAACTTGAAGTTGATCATTTTTTGCATGACCAAAATGCCCATGCCCATCATCACCGACGCGCCCAGCAGCACCACATGCCCGCGCGGATCGGTAAACAGCACCGAGATGTAATCAGGCCGCGTCAGATACACGAGCCCGCCCACGATAATCGGCAAAGAGCCCACGATCATGGCCGAAGCTTTGGCTTCGGCGGAAAGCGCGTTGATCTTTTCCTTCATCAGCTTGCGTGAGCGCAGAACCGAAGAAAGGTTGCCCAGCGATTCCGAAAGGTTGCCGCCGGTTTTCTGTTGGATCGAAAGCACGATGGTGAAGAAATTGATCTCCGGCAGCGGCATGCGCTCATACATGCGCTGCAAGCTTTGATCGAGCGGCACGCCCAGCGCCTGGGAATCCACCAGCGCCTGAAACTCCCCGCGCAGCGGCTCTGCGCTTTCGGTGGCGATGATGCGCAAGCATTGATTGAGCGGCAGGCCCGATTTCACGCCGCGTACGATCACATCGATTGCGTCGGCCAATTGCTCGGCGAATTTTTTCTGGCGGCCCTTCACCAGCATGCCAAGGCCCCAACGCGGCAGGCCAAGAAAGCCGACGAAAAAGCCGCCAGCTGCGCCGATGGGGCCCTGAATGATGAGCCCCGCAATGCCAAGCGCCGCCCCGACCCCGCCTGAGATCATCCAGAACACGCTTGGCGTGATGTTCACCCCAGCTTGCGTCAGCTGGCCTTTGATGGAGACGCGGCGCTTGCGCGACTGGCGCTCGTTCGCCGCAAGCTCCTTCAGCGCTTCCTGCGCCGATTGGCGCCGCTTAAGCGCAGCGTTCTCGACGCCTTGCTTGCGCCGATCCTGCGTCCCGCGCGCATTGGAGACAGCCTTCACGCGCTTCTGCGACGCGCCGGGCTGATTGTTGCCGGTGAGTGCGATGCCGATCCCGCCGATAGCGACGAAGGCGAGCACCGCCGCGATCAGCGCGGGATCCATCAGGCGTTCTCCGTTTCGTCGAGCGCTTGTGCGAGCTCTTTCTCAAGGCCGAAATAGCGCGCGCGCTCCCAGAAGCGGGGGCGGCCAACGCCGGTGCCTTTGTGGCGGCCAATGATGCGGCCGTTCTGATCTTCGCCCTGGATTTCGTAATTGAGCAGATCCTGCGTGATGATCGTATCGCCCTCAAGGCCAAGCACTTCAGTGATCTGCGTGATGCGGCGCGAACCGTCGCGCAGGCGCTGCGCCTGGATCACGACATCGACAGCGGCCACGATGATCTCGCGGATCGTCTTCGGCGGCAGCGAAAAGCCGCCCATGGTGATCATGGATTCCAGGCGCGACAGCGCCTCACGCGGGGTGTTGGCGTGCAGCGTGCCCATCGAGCCGTCGTGGCCGGTGTTCATCGCCTGCAGCAAGTCAAACGATTCACTGCCGCGCACCTCGCCGACAATGATGCGTTCAGGCCGCATCCGCAGGCAGTTTTTGACGAGATCGCGCATCGTCACCTGGCCGGTGCCTTCAAGGTTCGGCGGCCGTGTTTCGAGGCGCACCACGTGCGGCTGCTGCAGCTGCAATTCGGCCGCGTCCTCGCACGTGATTACGCGCTCTGTCGGATCGATGAAGGCCGTCAGCGTGTTGAGCAGGGTGGTTTTGCCAGAGCCGGTGCCGCCGGAGATCAAGACGTTGCAGCGGCACGCGCCGATGATCTGCAAAATCTTCGCGCCAGCCGGCGAGATCGAGCCAAACTCCACAAGATTGGAGAGCTTCAGCTTGTCTTTCTTGAACTTACGAATGGTGAGCGTGGGCCCATCGATCGCCAGCGGCGGCACGATGACGTTGACGCGAGAGCCGTCAGGCAAGCGCGCGTCGCAAATCGGCGAGCTTTCATCAACACGCCGGCCGACTTGGCTCACGATGCGCTGGCAGATATTCATCAGCTGGCCGTTGTCGCGGAAGCGAATGCCTGTTTTTGAAATCTTGCCGCTGACTTCGATGAACACGGCATTGGCGCCGTTGACCATGATGTCGGCGATGTCGTCGCGCGCCAGCAGCGGCTCGAGCGGGCCGTAGCCCAAAACATCGTTGCAGATGTCGTCGAGCAGGGCTTCCTGCTCGGCGATCGACATCACCACATTCTTGATCGAGATGATCTCGGCGACGATGTCGCGGATCTCATCGCGCGCGCTCTCGGGATCGAGCTGCGCCAGCTGCGTGAGATCGATCGTCTCGATCAGCGCGTTAAAAATCGTGGATTTGACGCGATAATACGCTTCGGAGCGATATTCCGGGCCATCATTGGTTTCAGGCGCGCGCGCCGGCGCGCTCGGCGGCGGCGCAGGGCGCGGGGCCGAAGGCGGACTTGAACTCGCGCGCGGCG
>DAORMO010000261.1:1688-3661 GCA_035440585.1 Terricaulis sp. | reverse complement strand
CATCCACTTCCCGGCCGCGCTCCAGGAAGTGAGAAAGCGCCGTTGCCGCTTTGGCGATCTCCGTCGCCAGAGTGCTGAATGCCGGGGCAAGATCGACCAGCGCGCTCTTAAATTGCAGATCGATCACGCGGGACGCTTGCTCCCATTGCGCGTTAAACTCGCCGGCGCGGCGGATGAGCGATTCATCGAGCACGTAGCCCATTTGCTGCGCCGCATCGCGAGCGCGCGCCATCGCGCCCTCGCCTTGGGCCAGCACAGCAAGGAAGGGATCAAGGCCAAGCTCTTTGGCAAGGCGTGTGCGCTCGCCGGCATCAGCCACTTTTTCCAGCCGCTCCGCGATGCGCGGCAACGCATCCTCAATCGAGCGCATGCGGCTGATCTCTTCATCGGAAAAGCCGAGCAATTGGAGCGAGCGAAAGCCGGCGCCGGAACGCTGCAGCGTGGCCTCACCCAAGCGCTCATTGAAGGCGTTGAGCGCCGCATCGGCGGTTTCGGCGGCTTGGCCAACGCCGATCATGGCGAAGCGATATTCTTGGAGGGTGATGGTAGACGTGCCGATGCGCCGGGCCTGCACGTCGATCTGCGCAAGATCGCGCACCGCGTTGCGCGATGCGTTGCCGAGCGTGCCGAAAGCCAGCGCCAGCCCGCCGATCGCAGCGGCGGCAGCAACCCCGCCGGGGCCCAGCGAGGTCAGCACCTTGCCGAGCGAGCCGGCCGATGAAGCGAGCCCGTCAATCTTTTGCTTGGCTTGGCCCGCAGCGGTGTCCACCGCGCGCAGCGATGGCGGGATTGAGCGCGCGCCTTGCTGAACGCGATGGCTCATTTGCTGGCCGGCGTCGCCCATCTGCTTAAACTCGCGCGACACCTGCGAGCCGTCAGCGGTGAAGCGCGCGACTTGGACAATCTTAGCCATTGCCGGCGCCTCCGGTTTCGCGCGCGATCGCCGCGCTTGCCGCCACCGCGCCCGCTTCCACGGCGCCGGCGAGATAAATCACCCGCGCGCGCGTGTCAGCGTCCGCGCCTTCAAGGCGCAGCGCGACGGCCCCCCAATCCAATCCGGTCAGCACCACGCTCATGCCTCCGGCGAATTGCCAGGGGCCGGCGTTGGCGATGTCCCATGCAAGCTCTCCTTCGGCGGTTCGGGGGGCGTTGCTTCGGATTGGGCAAGGGCCGGGGGGTCGGTCGGGGAGATTTCGATTGATTCCGCCTCGGGCGCAGTCGTCACCGATGGCGGCGCACCCGTCGCAAAATTCTCGGCCTCCGCGCCAGATCCATTCGGCGCGGAGGCGTAGACGTTTTTTTCTTCGGCCCATACGCGCTCAAGCGATGGCGAGTTAAGCCGAAAGCGCACTTCGACTTCGCCATCGAGAAAGAGCAGCTCGAAGGCTTCAAAGCTCGCTTGCATCGGGCGGAGATTGATCGGCGCGCCATCGGCGTCCATGTCGCATTCATCGACGCCATCAAGGCGCTCAACGCTGGCGGTGGCGGTGAGCACCGCGTGCATCCAATCAAAGACTTGATTGGCGAGCCCGTCATCCTCGCGCATCGCTGCGCGTGTCGCGGAATTGATCGAAGCCCAAGTGCGTTGGGTCGGCTCGCCCTCGCGAAGCCGCGTCCATTCCGCGCGCGCTTCGGCGGCGACGGTGCGCAACTCGAAGGCGGTGAGGGCGCGGGCATGCGCCGTTGCGCCCCGGCCAAGATCGATCAGGATGCGGCGCGGCGGCGCCGATCGGCTAACAAACATCAGTGCCCCTCCAAGAGCGTGGTGATGGTTTCGCGGCCCTCAAGCCGCATTGAGAAAGTGAGCACCGGAGCGCCCGGCGCATCGGCGTCGCGGACACACACGCGCGTCGGCGCATCGCGTGCGATGAGGCCGGCGACGCAGGCCGCCGCGTGGCGATACGCGCCAAGCGCCAGCGCGCCACGAGAGCGCAACACAAAGGCTGCGCTCTCGGGTTCGTGGTCGGGAAGCC
>DAORMO010000261.1:0-1568 GCA_035440585.1 Terricaulis sp. | reverse complement strand
GGCGGGCGCGTCGTTGGTTTGCTCGCCTTGGAAATTGCGCGTCTGGATCACGCGGCCCCGGCCCGAGATCGCCAGCGGGCCTTTGTCGAAAATCGCGCGCGACACCTCCCAAGTGATCGAGGCATCGAGGCCGGGGCCAAGGCCGCCCGCGATGAGATAACCAAACTCCGCCTTGAAGGGCGTGCTGGCGCTGGCGAGGCCGTCCATCGTGGCGTCACCGGCGCGCCACGTCATCGAGCCGTTCACGAGCGCGTCCTCGGCGTCGAGCGCCTCAGGGTATGGCCCGCCGTTGAGCGGATCGAAGCGCTGCGTTTGGTTCGCGTAGTTGAAGGTCACGGCGGTGACGCCGCGCGGGGTATTGTCGATGCGCACGAAAGGCGTCGCGGCCGGGGCGCGCAACAGATTGTAGGGCTCGGCAATCGTGCCGGTGACTTCCGAGGCGTTGGCCGCTTCATCGCGCAACATGAGCCCAAGCGACGCGCGCGGATAGCCGGCCTCTTTGGCGAGGTTAAGCGCGTAGGTATCGACGCACACGCCGCGCGAGCGGAGATAGCTGCCCGTCGCTAGGAATTTCGATTGCGCCAGCGTGGGGATTACATCGGCGCCCGATTCCCAAACGTGCGTGAACACGCCGTCATCCTCTGTGGTTTCCGGCTCGCCGAAGCACGCGGTCAACCACCAGCCATGCTCGCGCAAGCAGATCGGCACCACCTTAGCGCCGCCGCCTTGCGGCAAGCCCGGCGCTGATGCCTCCGGGTCGCGGCGGTTAAAGCCGGCGCGACCAAGCAGGGGATCAACCTCGCGCGGTTCGGTTTCGCCATCGCTGTGCTCATAGGCCGAAAGCGGAATCCAAGTCCCGCTGCTGGGGAACGTGCTGAAGGCGCTCTGGATTTGATACACGGCCTTAACGCCGCTGCCGAAAATACCGGACATGGATTCGCGCTCCTTTGAAAAATGATCAGCCGAGCGCCGTGGGCGCCGTGAAGGTTAGGACAAGCACCGCAGCGAGGGCGGCATAACGCACCTCATCTGTCGGGTCGGGTTGCTCAAGGTCCGCGTGATCCACGAGCCCGCCAAGGCGGCGGTTCGCGGCGATGGCGTTTGATGCGGCGACAAGCGCGCGGCTCACGCGGGCGCGTCGTTGATCCTCATCGCCGCCAACAGCGAGCAATTCAAAAGCGGCGCGCTGTTCAAACTCGAATGAGCGATAGCCGCCGCCCATCGCATAGCCAAGCTCAGTCTGCGCGCCTTCGGAGAGCGCCGCGACCAGGCGCACGCCGTCCTCATCTTCATCTTCATCGAGCGCGCCGATCGGCTCGCGCGCCACGTCGATTTCGAGCGCCTCGCCAATGATGCGCGCGGCCTCATCAAGCGCATGCGGCGTAATCCGGCTGTTGGCGGTTTGATCAAGGCTCACGAGGTGTCCTGTGAAAGTTAGCCGGCCCGTTGCGGGCGCGGCGATCTCTTGGCCGGTGTTCACTGCCGGCGCGAAGCCGGTGAAGGTGAGCGCGCCGGCGCCCGGTTGGGCTTGCGCGTTGCCGGTGAATGCGATCGCAGGCGCGAGGCCG
>DAORMO010000260.1:3310-3661 GCA_035440585.1 Terricaulis sp. | reverse complement strand
AAGAAGATAAGGCGCATGGGCGCGCCAAGCGTTAAAGTATCGGGGCTAAATTCCGGTGAACGGCGATGGACGAGTTAAAAACTGATTTCTGGGCCTCAGCCCTCATCCGCCGCGCGCAGATTGCGGGGGCGTTCGCCGGCGTGGTGCGCAAGGGCGATGCGGACGCTGGCGCGGTGCTGGTGAAGGTGGCCACGCTGGATGGCCGCGCCCGGCTCTATGCGCCCGCGCGCAATGGCGAGGGGGCGCGCATCTGGCTCGATCTTTCCACCGGCGCGCTGGGCGACGAAGAACGCGCGGTGGATGAGGCTGCGCGCAAACGGGCCGAGCGCGATCCTGATCTCTGGCTGATCG
>DAORMO010000260.1:0-3300 GCA_035440585.1 Terricaulis sp. | reverse complement strand
CACGGGCGGCATTTTCTGGAGGAACCGGTGGATGCGGGATTAGGGACGCGGGATTAGGGACGCGGGGGGCTGCGCGGTGGCGTTTTGACTTGGCTCTTGCTAACACCCGCACCCCAAACCTCGTCCCGAGCCCCGAGAACCGAATCCCGATGTCCGCCGATCCCGCCACCGAGGCCGCGCAAGACTTGAGTTCACCCGCCGCGCAAGCGCGGCGGCGGAGAACCTTTGCGATCATCTCTCACCCTGACGCGGGCAAAACCACGCTGACGGAATCGCTGCTGCTGGCGGGCGGGGCGATCCATTTGGCCGGCGCGGTGGCCGCGCGCGGGGCGGCGCGGCGCACGCGCTCGGACTGGATGAAGATCGAGCGTGAGCGCGGGATTTCGGTGTCATCCTCGGTGATGATGTTTGAGCACGATGGCGGCGTGTTCAACCTGCTCGATACGCCGGGCCACGAGGATTTCTCGGAAGATACGTATCGCACGCTGACGGCGGCGGATTCGGCGATCATGGTGCTGGACGCGGCCAAGGGGATTGAGCCGCAAACGCTGAAGCTGTTTGAGGTGTGCCGGCTGCGCGACATTCCGATCACCACGTTTATCAACAAGATGGATCGTGAAGCGCAGGATCCGTTCGCGCTGCTGGATGAAATCCATTCCAAGCTGGCGATGGATACAGCGCCGATGTATTGGCCCGCCGCATCAGGCCAGCGCTTTGCCGGCATGCTTGATCTGACAAGCGATGAGTTCGTGCCGTTCAAGCGCCTCGAAGCGGGCGAGGAGGGCTTTGCAAACCAGGAGCGCCAGGCGCGCGGCGCGGCCAATTTCCTTGAAGGCGTGCGCGATGACGTGCGCGCCGAATTGGAAGAAACCGCAGAGCTCGCACGCGAGGGGCTGCCGAAATTTGATCTCAAGGCCTTCCGCGAAGGGCATTTGACGCCGGTGTATTTCGGCTCGGCGCTGCGCCGCTTTGGCATTCCGGAATTGCTGGCGGGGCTTGGCGCGCATGCGCCGAGGCCGCGCCCGCTGCCGGCGAGCGCGAAGGGCCAAGACAAAGAGATCGACCCCGCCTTTAGCGAGGTGACGGGGTTTATCTTTAAAATCCAGGCCAACATGGATCCCAAGCACCGCGATCGCGTCGGCTTTTTCCGCGTATCTTCAGGCCGCTTCCAGCGCGGGATGACGCTGAAAACTGCTGCGGGAAAAGCGATCAACGTGCACAATCCGCTGATGTTCATGGCCCAGGAGCGTGAGATCGCCGATGAGGCGTTCCCCGGCGATGTGATCGGCATTCCCAATCATGGCGGCTTGCGCGTGGGCGATAGCCTTTCGCAGAGCGGGGATGTGAGCTTTCGCGGTATTCCGAACTTTGCGCCGGAAATTCTGAAACGCGTGCGCGTGAAGGATCCGCTCAAGCAAAAGCATTTGCGGCGTGCGCTTGAATCTCTCGGCGAAGAGGGCGTGACCCAAGTGTTTAAGCCGGTCACGGGCGGCGATCTTGTGGTGGGCGCGGTTGGCCAGCTTCAGTTTGAAGTGCTCGATGAGCGCATGAAGGCCGAGTACGGGCTTGAGGTGATCTTCGAGCCCTCGCCTTATCAAGCCGCGCGCTGGGTCAGCGCCGAGACGCGCGCTGATCTGGAAGCCTTCACCGATAAGTCAAAATCGCAGATGGCGGCCGATGTGGATGAAGCGCCGGTGTTTCTTGGCAAGAGCGCCTGGGAAATCGGCTACGTGCAGGAAAAGAATCCGAAGATCCGCTTTTCCACCACCAAAGAGCGCGCGGTTTAAGCCGCTTCGGCGGTTTTGCGCACTTTAAAGAAGCGCATCGCGCGCTGGGCGGCTTCGATCGGCACGTCATTATACATGCGGCCAAATTCTTCGGCGCGTCCGATCGCGTCATCGCCGCCGCAGGCGAGCACAGCCAGCGTCACAAACAGCGGGCGCTCAACATCAGCGGCGCGGCACAGCATGGCCAGGCCATCCATATCCTTGCGTGCGATGATGTCGCTCGCAGTCTCGCGGTCAACGCCAGTGAGTTCGGCGAGGCCGCAGAGGAAGTGCTGCGTCTTGGCTTCGCGATAGAGCGAAACCAGGAGGCGCGCGTTGAGCTCGCCTGAATTGCGCTTTTGCGTGATGTAGTGGATGGCGTTGCGGGTTTCGGCGCTGGTGTCGCCGGCAGCTTTGCGCATGCGCGCGCGGGTGCGGGCAAGGGCCTTATCGAGCGTGGCGGGAGCGACGCTGGCGTTGCGCTCAAGGATCTGATCGCGCAGGCCGGTTTCAACCACGAAATACATTTCGTTGAGCAGATCGAGCGGCATATCGCGGCGCCCGATGACGCCTGCGTGTAGCTTGGTGTTGGCGCGCGCGCGATCCACCACGGTTTCCATGCTGGCGCGGGAAATGCTGGCGCCGTCATTGCGCACGAGGGTGTCGAGCGCCTGATCATCGCCATGCTGGACGATGGCGTCGGAGACAACCTCGCTCACCACGGGGCGCGCGGCGACGGCGTTGATGTGATCTTGGCTTTGGCGCTCAACCACTTTGATGAGGGTCTGATCATCCAGCAGCGTGCTGCGCTTGAGAATGGGGCCAGCGACGGCGAAGGCGTGGTTGGCGAGATCGGTGAGCAGGCCCTTGGGCGCATCGTCAGCGCCGGCGAATACCTCTGAGAGCTCGGCCAGCACGCCTTCTTGCATCTCGGCGGCGACAAGCTGCAGCACTTCGTCAAACAGGGCTGTCTCGCGCGCGCTGCGGGTGCTGGCCGTTTCAAAAAACAGGTCCGTCACCTCGCGCAGCAGATCGCGCCGCCGCTCGCTGCTTTGGGCCTGCGCCAGATCGATCAGTTTGGCAAACCGCGCTTGGGTCATAGGGAGGGGGCGCCCGCGATGTTCAATAAGCGCGGGATTTTAGCTTTACGCTCGTAAATAAAGCCTGCACGCGCGCGCCGAAGGGCGTTAACGGGCGTTTACGCTTCGGCGGCGAGGCTCTCGCGTTTGAGCTCAATCTCAAGCCATTCGGCCTCAGAGGCCTCGAGCGTGGCGCGCGCGGCCTCCAATTGGGCGGCGGTTTTCTGAAAGGCGGTTGGATCGCGCTCAAACGCGCCGTCTTGGCCGAGGCGCGCCTCCAGCGCGGCGATATCGGCCTGGAGCTTGGGCATCAACGCATCAAGCTCGGCGGCGCGGCGTTCGTCCTTATAGCTCAGCTTGGTGGCTTTGCGCGGCGCGGCGGGGGCGCTCACGGCCGCTTTTGGCGCTGGCGCGGCGGCGGCCGGGGCAGGCGCTGGTGGCGATGGGGCATTGCC
>DAORMO010000259.1:0-3664 GCA_035440585.1 Terricaulis sp. | reverse complement strand
AAATGCGCTACGTACGCCCTATGCATTCCGATCTTCTCGAACGCCTCGCGGCGCGCCTGGGGCCGAAAGGCTTCACCACCGATCCCGATCTCATCGCCCCGCACCTCAAGGAATGGCGCGGCCGTTATGAAGGGCGCACGCCCTGCCTCGTTTCGCCTGCGAGCACAGAGGAAGCGGCGGATGCGGTGCGGCTTTGCGCGCAAGCGGGCGCGTCGATCACGCCGCAAGGCGGCAACACCGGCTTGGTCGGCGGGACGGCGAAGTGCTGGTCTCGATGCGGCGCATGAACGCCATTCGCAGCGTCGATGCCGCCAACGACTCACTCATCGCCGAAGCCGGCGTGATTCTCACCGCGGTGCAGCAAGCGGCCGCCGATTCGGATCGACTCTTCCCTTTGAGCCTCGCCAGCGAGGGCTCAGCGACGATTGGAGGGCTGATCTCCACAAATGCAGGCGGCGTGCATGTGCTGCGTTACGGGATGATGCGCGAGCTGGTTTTGGGTGTTGAGGCGGTGCTGCCTGACGGCTCGATCTTCCACGGGCTCAAGTCTCTGCGGAAGGACAACACCGGCTACGATCTCAAGCAGATGTTCATCGGCGCCGAGGGCACGCTGGGGCTTGTCGCCGCCGCGAGCCTCAAGCTCTCCCCCCGCCCGCGCGCGCGGGAGACAGCGCTGCTGGGTGTGGCAAGCGCGGAGGCGGCGCTTGAACTTTTGCATCTGATGAAGGCGGGCACCGGCGCTGTCTCGGCGTTTGAAATCATGAACCGGCTCTCGGTTGATCTGGTGATCAAGAACGTGCCGGGCCGGCGCGATCCGATGCCGGGCGCGCCCTATCTGGTGCTGGTTGAGTTTGAAGCGGCGAGCGCAAACGGCTTACGCGAGAGCGTGGAGCAAGCGCTGGCGAACGCGCTGGAAGCGGGCATGGCTAGCGATGTGCTGATCGCTGAAAACGCAAGCCAAGCAAAGGATTTCTGGCATATCCGCGAAGACATCTCCGCCGGCCATCGCCCCGAAGGCGCGCAAGTGAACCACGACATCTCGGTGCCAGTTTCGCGCACGCCACAATTTCTAGCGGAGGCGAACGCGGCGGTGGCCGCGGCTTATCCCGGCGTGCGCATCGTCGCCTTCGGGCACATGGGCGATGGCAATTTTCACTACACGCTGATGCAAGCGCCAGCCGATGCGGCGGCGAACTTTCCCGGCGCGCGCCTCTCGGAGATCGCCAACACGATCGCGGTTGCGCTCGGCGGTTCGATCTCGGCGGAGCACGGCATTGGCGTCGCGCGCGCGGGCGAGCTGCCGCGCTACAAGGACGCCCAAGCGCTGACGCTGATGCGCGCGATCAAGCGCGCGCTTGATCCGAACGGCGTGATGAATCCGCGCGCGCTGATCCCGTAACATCGCATCACGAATCGCATGCGCGCGCGGATCGAATCGATGCGCATGCGCGTTGTGTGTTGTGGCAAATTCGTCGCGCTGAATTTTTTCGCTGGCGATTATGCTTGCGCATGACATTATGAAGACGTAGTGCGGCGTCATTGTCGCGACTAAGAAGGAGCCAGGGCATGGCTAAGAAAGCAGCGAAGAAGGCCGTCAAGAAAGCGACCAAGAAGGTCGCCAAAAAGGCCAAGGCGAAAAAGGCGACGAAGAAAGCGGCGCCGAAGAAGGTAGCGAAGGCCAAGAAGGCGCCGCGCAAGGTTGCCAAGAAAGCCAAGGTCGCCAAGAAGGCCAAGGCGAAGAAGGCCGCCAAGAAGCGCTAAGCTTCAAACGGCTTGGGCGCCTTCACCTGGTGGGGTGCTCCAACTGAATAAGGGCGAATGGCCCGGTGAGATGCGCGGCGCGAAAGCGTCGCGCATCTTTCGTTTGGGGGCGGGCTTTGCGCGAAAGCCGGTTATGCTTGCGGCGGCGCGCTGGCGATGATGATTCCGCTGCGAGCCTTGAAAACACTGGCCCACAGGGGAGCAAGCCATGGTCGAAAGCCCCGCTTCACGCACGCCGATCCCCGGTGCGGGCGCCGTGTGCTTTCGCGGCGATGCGGTGCTCTTGATCAAGCGCGGCAAGGCCCCGCTTGAGGGGCGCTGGTCGATCCCCGGCGGGCGAATCGAATGGGGCGAAACCGCAGCGCAAGCGGCGCTGCGCGAACTGACCGAAGAGACAAACGTGCGCGCCGAGCTCTGCGGCCTCGTCGATGTGATCGACGCGCTGATTCCCGGCGCGCCCGGCGAAACCGCAGCGCACTATCTCATCGTCGACTACGCCGCGCGCTGGATCGCAGGCGAACCGATCGCGGGCGACGACGCCGCCGAGGCGCGATTCTTTGCACCGGAGGAACTTCCCGCCCTCAACCTCACCGCCGATGCGCAGCGCGTGATCGCACTGGCGCGCGCGCGACTCAGCGGCGGCGCGGCCTGATCGAGACGGGGCGCCCGTGCGTGGGATCGGCAGGCGGGGGCGCATCCTCATCCTTGGCCGCGCCAAAGCGCGGGCCCCTGCCCGTGGCCTCAGCCACATCGAACGCCGTCTTCACCAGCGCCATCACAATGAGCCCCGCCACCGGCTCGTTCAGCGCCATCAGCAGGAAGCCGCCGAAGATGATCGTCAGGTGCAGGATGATGATGCGCGGATAGGGCTGGATCATCAGCGCCATCGGGTTGGTCGTCTTGGCCTCGCCGCTGGCGATGAAGCGCACAAGCTGCACCACCTGCCAGGCGATGATCGAGAACAAGCCAAGGTAAAGCTGCGGCTGCTGCGCGAACAGATTGAGCCGTCGCCCAAAGTTCGCCCATCGTGTCGCCGCTGACGTCGCCGCCAAACAGCGTCACCACAAACGTGCCATGCACAAAGCAAAACAGCCCGTAATGCATGGTGAAGAAGCCGCCGAAAAAGATCGCGGCAAAGCCTGTCAGCATGCCGCTGGCGACGGCGTTGGCCCCCATGCTGAGCAGCGTCCGCGCGCCAATAATGACGTTCTCAAGCCAATAGAGGAAAATGAGCGCAAACGCGCTCCAGCCCCAAAACGCCACACCGATGATCGGAATAAGGTTAAAACCAATGGCCGCGATAACCGGCCACGTCATGGGAACCTGGAGAGCTTTCATGGCGTTCATCTTCTGCGCGGGGGTGGATTCGTGTCCAGGGATTGTGCGCGCGCAAGGAAACCTCATGTTTCCTAGTGTGTGCTAATTGTCTGATTTGAACGCCCTCAAAGCTTAGAAAAGCCTGGAGCCCCCCTTATGGCCACGAACGCCAAAGCCTCTGAAATCGCAGCCGAAGCGCGTGAACGCGCGGAAGCTGCCCTCGAATCCGCCCGCGAAGCCCTCGATCAAGCGAAGGTAAGCGCGCGCGAAACCTATAAACAAGCCAAAGGCGCCGTCGAAGACGGCCTCGATGACACCCATCGCTACATGAAGCGGCAATGGAAAGAGCGCCCCGTGGCCGTGGCCGCCACCGCCGTGGGCGTTGGGCTGCTGGTGGGCCTGCTGCTCGGCAGCCGGCGCTAAACATGCTTGATCGGGCCTTAACCCGGATCGTCGCCATCGCGGCCGCCAGCGCGGCTGCGGTGATGGCGGTGTTCGCTTCTGGCTTTGCGCTTTACGCGCTGATCCTGCCGCAGCTTGGCTCGGCGGGCGCGGCGGCGGTGGTGGCGCTGGCGGCGGCGCTGTG
>DAORMO010000258.1:0-3666 GCA_035440585.1 Terricaulis sp. | reverse complement strand
GGTCTTGCTCCCGGCGGGGCTTGCCGTGCCGCCTTCCTTACGGTTGGCGCGGTGGGCTCTTACCCCACCGTTTCACCCTCACCCTCCTCCGCCGAAGCATCAGAGGGCAGACTATTCTCTGTGGCGCTATCCCTGAGATTACTCTCGGCGGGTGTTACCCGCCGCCGTTTCCGCATGGAGCCCGGACTTTCCTCGAACGCGCCGTTTCCAGCTTGCGCCCGCGGCCGCCCGGCCGACTGGCCAGGGCATTATAGCCAAGCCCTCGCCAATAAAACAGGCGCTGGCGCGCGAAACGCCGGTCACGCGCGCAGAACGCTACCGCAGCGCGCGCGCCGCTGTTAAGCTTCAACCAGGAGGGGATGCGATGCGCGCATGGCTTAGCGCCCTAACGGCTCTGCTGGCCTGGATGGGCGCAGGGCTTGGCGCCGCCGAGGCTTGGACGCCGGCTGAGGTGGCGGCCTATTGCGCGCCTGAGGGCGCGTTCGGGCGCACGTTCGGCGAAACCGCCCCCGCCCCGCTTTATGCGCATGAGCAAAACACTCACGATTTCACCGCCGATTTCCCGCCCTTCATCCGGCGCACCACGATCTTCGCGCCGACGCCCGAGCGCCCGATCGCCGCCGTGATCGCCGATTCCCAATTCCGCAATCAGCGCGAGGCGCGCGCGGCCTTCGCCGAAATCCGCCAAGCGCTCGCCGCCAGCGGGCAATTCGCCGCCATCGTTGAGCCCGCGCGCGGGGTGGTGCGCTTTCACACGAACAATACCGGCGATGCGCAGGGGCTTGTCGTGACGCTCACGCTCAACGAGCGTGTGATCATGCAATGCGCGGACGCCGCGCGCTATCCGGCCATCCTGCGCTATGGCGCATCAGACGCCTCGATCTTCAATCGCTCAAACCCAGCGCCTTAGCCAAACGCGCCGTAAAAATGCGTGACAGAGACCGTCACCTCTTTGATCGCCGCATCGAGCGCGCGCAGGGGCGCGGCGATCTCGCGGGCGATGTGCGGATAGCCGGCGTGCGCGTCAGCCGGCCCCGCTTCGGTGAGCGCATCGAAAGCGGCGGGCGCTTCGCTGGTGACGGGGAAAATCTCCATCAGCGCATCGGCCAAATCCGCAAAGCGCAGATCGAGCGCCAAATCGATGAGATCATCGCGCGTCATATCATGCCGCCCAGAGAATGCGGGGATCGAAGCCGCGAGCGTGAAGCCTTCCACAATCCAGATCAGGCGCGCAGCGTGCAGGATGTAAAGATCGCGCTCAAACCCTGAATCGCCGGTGGCGAACGGCAAAAGCCCGCGGCTCACAGAATCGAATTGGCGCCGATCCGCCGAAAGCAGATTGGCCAAACGCTCGATCGCCACGTCCAGCTCGCGCGCTTCAAGCCGGCCAGCGATGCGCAGGGCGCGATCCGCCACGGCGTCGTCATCGGTGCGTGCGGCGCGGATGGTCCAGAACGAGGGGCTGTAGAAATCGGCGTAGGTGCGCAGCACGGAAATCGAGGTGAGCCGCCGCGCCGCGTTGGCCATGCGCACCAGCGCGGTGAAACGCGGCGAAGCGGAAACGTGCGCCACGAAGCGCTCCGGCTCGCGCGCCGCCACCTGCCCGAACCCGCCCGAGACATTCGCGGGCGAGGCCAGCTGCTGTAGGATCGCGTTGTGCGGGATAGCGCGCAAAGAGCGCGCGGCGTCATCCTTCGAGGTTCCGCTTTGGCGGCGGGTTTTGCGCGAGCCGGTGCTGGGCAAAAGATTGGCGCCAAACGCGCCGAGCACGCGCTGATAATGCTTATCGGCGAACAATTCCTCCTGCCAGTTTTTCACGGCGCGGTAGATATCCCATGAGAAATTGATGTCGGCGTAAAACGCATCATCGGCTTTGCCGTGCGGGCTCCGAAACGCCCAGGCGACCACCGCGCGCAGCGTGGCTTCGGCAAGCGCCGGCGTCTGGAAATGCAGATAGCCATCTCCGCCCTGGAAGCTCACCTCCGCATTCACGGCCACGCCATCATGATCAAAGCGCGCGCGCGCCCAGGGCGTCAGCAGATAATCGAGGCGCTCCTGCATCGCGCCGGGATAGGCGCCGCGGCCCATGGATTCGCCGTGCGTGTTGAACACCAGCGCCTCAACGCCTTTCACCCCGCGCGCGGCCATGGCGCGTGAGAGCAAAACATGCAGCCGCTCCACCGCGATGTCAGCGGCGATCTGGCCCATGAAGCGCCCACTATCAGAGAAGCCGTACTGCACGCAAAGCCGCCCGCGCTTTTGGATATAGGCGCGATATTCCGGCTCATCGAGCAGCCGCTCCATCACCCGCCCGCCGCGCTCCAGCACATCCGGCGTTTCAAACAGCGGCGACACATCAAGACGATCGGCGACGCCATAAAGCCGCGCCAGATAAATCGCGCCCATGATGGTGGCCGGCGCTTCCAATTCGGCGATCAGGAAGCGGATCGGCGCATCCGCATCGATGTGCTTGACGATCTGCGCGGCCAGCATGAGCTGGCGGCGGGCTGTCATTTTTTCCTGAAAAATCGCGCCGAAATTCACCGCTTCGCGCACGGCATGCGCGCTGCGTTCGGCGGCTGCATCCATCGCGCGGCGATCCATGAACTCGCCGTCGGCGGCAAGGCCAAGATCGGCCTGCACGGCTGAGCGCACCTGACTTGCATTCACGCGCAGATGAATGGCGGCCGCGCCTAGGCCAAACGCCGCCATTTGCGTGCGCACCAAGCACAGCGCCTTGCGCGCATCCCCGCTTGCGCCGGCGATGATGTCATCGAGCTGCGCAATCATCGGGCCGATGGAAACGAGCCGATCCGGCCCCTCGCCGGTCAATCGATTGGCGGCGGCCACTGTGCGCGCGGGATCATTGAGATCGCCGTCAAACAGCGCCGCTTGCGCCTCCGCCTCTTTGCCGGCGCGCGCGAGCTTCTCGCCCAGCGCTTTGGCCGCTTTGCCGAGCGGCGCGAGCGCTTGCGCATAGCGCGCAAGCTGCGCCGCCTTTTCGATCAAGCGAAAACGAATGGTCTGCGCCCAATGAATATCGGTGCGGCCATCGAGATCGTACCCCACCCAGGTGGCGAGCCGCACCGGCGCCGGCGCAATGGCCCACCACGCGCCATCGGCATTGGCCTCCAGCCAATCAAACACTGCTGCGTTAAACCCGCTGAGCGCATCTTGCGCGCGCGTGATGGCGGCGGCGGCGTCCTCATGCTCGTAAGCCAGCGTGACGGGCTGATCCGGCAGATGTGGCAGCGGCGCAAGATCAGCCTCCCCGCCGCCAGCAAGCGCGGCCAGCGCTTCACGCATCGCACGCGACAGCGCGAAGGTGGGGTGCGCGGTGAACACAACGCCCGCGCGCGGGCGCTCCAGCGCGGCTTTGATCTCTTCAAGCGGCTTGCCCTTGAGCGGCGCCAGGGCCTCAGCGACCACGCCCGCCCAATCGCCGCCCGGCTTGCTTTCCGCCATGCGCTGCGCCCGCGCCCGCAAGGCTTCATCGGCCACATGCTTCACCAGCGCATGCAGATCGGCGGCGCCGAGCGCGCCCGCCTCGCGCTGCTCCAAAAGGTCAATCGCCAGCGCGCGCACGCCTGCGGCCATGGGATCGCGCTGGGCGGCGTCGCTCTGCGCTGCCAGCAGCGCAAGGCACTGCGTGCGCAGCGCGGCGGG
>DAORMO010000257.1:0-3679 GCA_035440585.1 Terricaulis sp. | reverse complement strand
CGCGCCGCGCAGATGATCTCCGCCGACGCGCTGATTTTGTTTTCCGATATTGACGGGCTTTACGAGGCCGATCCGCGCAAGCGGCCCGATGCGCCCTTCATTCCCGAGGTTTCGGCCATCACGCCCGCGATCGAGGCAATGGCGGGCGATGCCGGCGCGCTCGGCTCTGGCGGCATGCGCACCAAGATCGACGCGGCCAAGATCGCCACTGGCGCGGGCTGCGCTGTGGCGATCACCAAGGGCGCGGAGGCTCATCCCTTGCAGCGCTTGCGCGATGGCGCGCGCGCGACGTGGTTTTTGCCCGCCGCCTCCCCGCGCGCGGCGTATAAGGCGTGGATCGCCGGCCACCTTGCGGCGCAAGGGGTTTTGGTTGTGGATGCAGGCGCCGTGCACGCGCTGCGCGCAGGCAAGAGCCTCTTGCCTGCGGGCGTCACCGAAGTGCGCGGGCGGTTTGAGAAGGGCGATGCGGTGCGCATCCTTGGCCCCGATGGGGCGGAATTGGCGCGCGGGCTGGCGCGCTATGACGGCGCGGACGCAGAGCGCATCAAGGGGCTCAAGAGCGCGGCGATTGCCGATGTTTTAGGCTATGCGGCGGGCGCTTCTTTGGTGCACGCCGATGACCTTGTGCTCACGGCGCCCTAAATCATTGTTCATGACGGAACTCACCGCCCCCCTTGATGCGCAGATGCAGAGCCTTGGCAATGCCGCACGCGACGCCGTGCGCAAGCTGGCGCTGAGCAATGGCCAGGCGCGCACGCGCGCGATTGAAGCGATGGCGCGGCGGCTTCGCGCGGCGGCGCCGCTGATTATCGACGCCAACCAGATGGATATCGAAGCCGCGCGCGCGGCGGGGCGTGATGAAGCCTATATTGATCGGCTCGCGCTCAATCCCGCGCGCATGGAAGGCATCAGCGCGAGCCTTGAGGCGATCGCGGCGCAGCCCGATCCAGTCGGCGCAGTGACGAGCGAATGGACGCGCCCGAACGGGCTTGCAATCCAGCGCGTGCGCACCCCGCTTGGCGTCATCGGCATGATTTTCGAGAGCCGGCCCAATGTGGCCGCCGATGCAAGCGCGCTGGCGCTGCGCGCCGGCAACGCGGTGATCCTGCGTGGCGGCTCCGATAGCGCCCAGAGCGTGGCCGCCATCGTGGCGGTGATGCGCGAGGCGCTGAAGGAAGCGGGCTTGACCGAAGATGCGGTGCAGGTTGTGCCGAGCGCCGATCGCGCCGCGGTGGGCATGATGCTTTCGGGTTTAAACGGCGCGATCGACGTGATCATCCCGCGCGGCGGCAAATCGCTGGTGGCGCGCGTGCAGGAGGAAGCCCGCGTGCCGGTGTTCGCGCACCTTGAGGGCGTAAACCACACCTACGTGCACGCCGCCGCCGATCCGCAGAAGGCGATCGACATCGTCGTCAACGCCAAGATGCGCCGGGTTTCGGTGTGCGGCGCGACGGAGAAATTGCTGATCGACCGCGAGATCCTGGCGGAGATTTTCCCGCTGATCGCGCGCGCGCTCGAATCTCAAGGCTGCGAATTGCGCGGCGGACCGGAAACGCAGCGGCTTTGGCCCAATGTTGTGCGCGCCAGCAGTGAGGATTGGCGCACGGAATATCTGGCGCCCATCATCGCCGTGCGCGCGGTCAATGATGTGGACGAAGCCATCGCCATTATCGGCCTTTACGGCTCGCAACACACAGACGCGATCATCACCGAAGATCAGGCGGCGGCGGATAAATTCTTGGCCGAGGTCGATAGCGCCATCGTGATGCACAACGCCTCCACGCAATTTGCCGATGGCGGCGAGTTTGGCTTCGGCGGCGAGATCGGCATCGCCACCGGCAAGATGCACGCACGCGGCCCGGTGGGCGCAGAGCAGCTCACCACCTTCAAATACGTGGTGCGCGGAACGGGGCAGACGCGCCCGTGACGCGGGGCCTCCCCCGCGCCTATCCCGGCATGCGCATCGGCCTCTTCGGCGGCAGCTTTGATCCAGCCCATGAAGGCCATGCGCATGTGGCTGAAACGGCGCTGAAGCGCTTGGCGCTCGATCAAGTGTGGTGGCTGGTTTCGCCGCAGAATCCGCTGAAGCCGAAATCGAGTCCGATTGGCGAACGCATGGGCTCGGCGCGCGCGATGGCGCGGGGTCCGAAGATGATCGTCACCGATTTGGAGACGCAGCTTGGCTGCGCCTACACCTATCAGACGATCCGCGCGCTCAAGCGGCGCTATCCCGGCGTTGCGTTTACCCTGGTGATGGGTGCGGACAATTTAAGCAATTTCCGCAAATGGCGGCGCTGGCGCGAGGTGGCCGCTGCGCTGCCGGTGGCGATTGTGGCGCGGCCCGGCGCGGGGCCGAGCGGGCGGCTAAGTGCGCCGCCTGGCTGGATTTTCCTGAATGCGCGGCTGCATCCGCAGAGTTCCAGCGCCATCCGTGCGCAAGCCAAGCTGGCGAGCGGGGCTGGGAAGTGATACATAAGGCCCCTTAAGGCCATGGAAGGATCGAACGCCTGTCACCGGAAATGAAACGCGAACCAGCCGCTAACGCTACTGGAGCGCCGAAAGGCCCGCGCCCCGCGCGCGGCATTGATGCGGACGCCGTCACCAAGGCCGTTCTGGCCTCGCTGGAAGACGACAAGGCCGAGGATATCCTCGCCATCGACATCCGCGGCAAATCCTCTTTCGCCGATATGCTTGTCATCGCCTCCGGGCGGTCGAGCCGCCACGTTGCGGCGCTGGCGGAACACATCATGCGCAAGCTCAAGGATGAGGGCGTGAAGGATGTGCAGGCCGAAGGCTTGCCGCAGGCCGATTGGGTGCTGGTGGATGCGGGCGATGTTGTGATCCATCTGTTCCGCCCCGAAGTGCGCGCCTTCTACAATATCGAGAAGATTTGGGCCGGGCCCAGCGCTGCCAACTAATGCGTATTGTGATTGCGGCTGTGGGGCGCTTGCGCGGCGATGCGGAAGCGGCGCTGGCCGCTGATTACATTCAGCGCGCCGCCGCCCATGGCCGCGCGCTTGGCTTCAAGGGCGTTGAGCTGATCGAGGTGGAGGCAAGACCCCCAGGCGACATGCGCCGCGAAGCGGGCGTGCTGCTGGGCGCAACGCCGGAGACGTCACGCAAGATTTTGCTGGATGAGCGCGGCGCCGAATGGGCCTCACGCCAGATGGCCGAGAAGCTGGCGCGCTGGCGCGATGATGGCTTGGCCGCGACCACGTTCTGGATCGGCGGCGCGGACGGCACGGCGCAAACGCTGAAAGATCAGGCCGACGAGAAGCTCGCGTTTGGCCGGCAAACATGGCCGCACAAGCTGGTGCGCGTGATGCTGGCTGAGCAGGTTTATCGCGCGATAACCATCCTGGCGAACACGCCCTATCACCGCGATTAGCGGCGCCTTGCACACTGCGTTTTACCGCTTGGTTTACGCGGCCCTCACCCTTCTGTGCATAAGATGCGCGTTCAAGGGACATAAGATCCCGAACGGTATGGTGAACCAATGGCTAAGACGCGCACGCTGCGCGCCTGCGCCCTTGCTGTGATTGCAGCAAGCGCGCTGGCCTTCCTTTCCAACGATGCGGATGCGCAAACGCGCGCGCGCACGGCTGCGCAGGCCGAGCGTGAGCAGCGCACTGAAACGCAACGCGCCGAGCGCTTGCGCAATCAAGCCGCCGCCGCGCGC
>DAORMO010000256.1:0-3682 GCA_035440585.1 Terricaulis sp. | reverse complement strand
CCCCGGCAGAATCGCCGGAGCCGGCTGACGCCACGCCGTAAGGGTTCGGCCATTTCGAAATGCGAGAGGCCGCAGCGCAAGCTGCGGCCTTTTCGTTTAGGGCCGCATGCCGAAGCTGCTTGGGCCTGTTTCGAGCGCGCCTTGCGCAAGCTGCGCCCATTCGCACAGCAGGGGCCGCGTATCGCGCGGATCAATGATCTCTTCGGCGTAGAACGCTTCGGCGGTGCGGAAGGGTGAGCGCAGCGCTTCGGCCCAAGCGCGGATTTCCGCGAGGCGCTTTTCCGGCTCAGGGTGCGCTTCGATCTCGCTTTTATACGCCGCCTCAATGCCGCCATCGAGCGGCAGTGAGCCCCAATCGCCGGAAGGCCAGCAATAGCGCACCTTGGCGCGCGTGGGGTTCATCATCGCAGAGCCCGCGAGCCCAAATGCTTGGCGCACCACGATCGAGCACCAGGGCACGCGCGCCTGGTACACCGCCGCCATCGCCTGCACGCCGAGCTTCACCACGCCAGCGCGCTCATGCTTCACGCCGACGGCAAAGCCCGGGCAGTCAACGAAATGCACAACAGGCAGATGGAAGGTCTGCGCCAGATCCACATGCTTGATCACTTTGCGGCAGACGTCCGATGTCCACGCCCCGGCGAGAAACATCGGATCACCCGCGATCACCGCGACGCTATAGCCGTCAATCCGCGCGAGGCCGGTGATGATGCCGCGCCCCCAATTGGCGCCGATCTCGAAGAACGAGCCGGCGTCCACGCACGCCTCAACAATGCGCCGCATTTTGTAAGGAACGCGCCGATCGCGCGGCACGGCTTTGATCAGCGTGTCATCGCGGCGATCGATCGGATCGCCGTTTTGCACGCGCGCGGCGGTCTCATGAATGGAGGCGGGCAGATAGGAGAGGAAGCGCCGCGCTTTCTCGAACGCTTCGGCTTCGCTTTGCGCCACATCATCGACAACGCCATTGCGGCCGTTGATCTCAACGCCGCCGAGCTGCTCTTTATCGACATCCTCGCCAATCGCCTTTGCAACAGGCGGCCCGGCGACGAAGATCTGCGATAGCCCTTGCACCATCACGCTATAATGGCTCGCCGCCACGCGGCCTGCGCCGAGGCCCGCGCAAGGCCCAAGCGCGAGCGACACCACAGGCACGCTGGCCATGTTGGCCACGACCCATTCCCAGCCGGGCGTTTGCGGAATGTAAGTGCGCGGATCTTTCTCCAGCATCTTCACGCTGCCGCCGCCGCCCGTGCCGTCGATCAGACGCACAAGCGGCATGCGATATTGGTTGGCGGATTGCTCTGCGTGCACCAGCTTTTGCCAGATGGCCGCATCGCCTGCGCCGCCGCGCACGGTGAAATCATCGGCCTGGATCATTGCCGGCTTGCCATTGATCAGCGCACGGCCGACCACGAACGGCGAGGCGCGGAAGCTTTCGAGCTGATTGTCTTTGCCGTAACGCGCTTGGCCGGCGATTTTGCCGACTTCGTGGAAGCTGCCGGGATCGCACAGCGCGGCCACGCGCTCGCGCACATTGAGTTTGCCCGAAGCCTTCTGCCGGGCCATGCGATCAGCGCCGCCCATTTCTTCGGCCATGGCTTCGCGCCGGCGCTTTTCGGCGATCTCGTCTTCCCAGCTCATCGCGTTTTCTCCCGGGGCTTAGCCTAGGAGAGATCGCGGGGCGTTCAAACGGCCATGTTATCGATCAGCCGTGTCTTGCCGAGCCATGCCGCAGCGAGAATGCGCGCGGGCGCGGCAAGATTGGTGACCGGTTCCAAAGTTTCAGCGTGGCGTATCGCTACGTAATCCACGCTTGCGAAGCCCGCGCCGAGCAGGCGGTGCGCGGCGTCGGCTTCGGCGCGGGCGATCGGCTCGCCCGCGTGCGCGGCCTTGATGGCCTCGTGCAGCACCAGATTGAGCCGGCCGGCGATGCGCCGTTCATCGGCGCTGAGATAAGCGTTGCGCGAGGAGAGGGCGAGGCCGTCCTCCTCGCGCAGCGTGGGGCAGCCGATGATCTCCGTCGGGATGTCGAGATCGCGGGCGAGGCGCTTGACCACCAGCAGTTGCTGATAATCCTTCTCCCCGAAGAACGCGGCGTCCGCCTGCGCCTGGAGCAGGAGCTTTATAACCACGGTGGCGACGCCGCCGAAGAAATGCGGGCGCATTTCGCCTTCGAGCGGGGCGGAGACCTCGGCCACATGGACGCTGGTGGAGAAGCCAGGCGGGTACATCGCCTCACGCTCGGGCGCGAACAGCAGGTCGCAGCCGGCGCTTTCGAGCAGCGCGGCGTCGGCCGCTTCGGTGCGCGGGTAGCGATCGAAATCTTCGTGCGGGGCGAATTGGCGCGGGTTCACGAACAGGCTCGCCACGGCAAAGCCGCAGCGGGCTTTGGCCGCGCGGATCAGAGAGAGGTGGCCCTCATGCAGCGCGCCCATGGTGGGCGCAAAGCCAATCTGCGCGCCGCCGGCGCGCGCGCGCGCCACGGCCTCGCGCAGCTCAGCAACGGTGCGGACGATGGAAAGGGTAGCGGCCATGCGCATTCGCATCCCTCCGCGATGGTTCGGCGTCAAGCGGCTTAAGCGAGCCTTAACCGAGATCAGAGATTGTTAACCCATGCGTTTTGGCGTTGCGGCTTCCTTTGGCTTCGCGGCGCCCGCCACCTTGGGCGGGCGGCCATGACGCTCGCGCACGCCTATGAGCCCAATTTGGCGCCGCGCCGCGCACATGTGATCGTCGTCGGGAACCAGAAGGGCGGGGCCGGCAAATCCACGGTGGCGATGCATTTGGTTGTGGCGCTGATGCGCATGGGCCGCCGCACCGGGGTGATGGATCTCGACACCCGTCAGCGCTCGCTGACGCGCTACATTGAAAATCGCGGCCGCTGGATCGCCGCGCGCGGCGCCAAACTGCCCGCGCCGCAAATCTTTGAGCTCAGCGAAAGCCGCGATCGCAGCCTCGACGCCGCAGAAGCTGCGGATGAGGCCGCGTTCCGCGCCGCGCTGCGGCGGCTTTCCGAGACATGCGATTTCATCGTCATCGACAGCCCCGGCGGCGATAGCTTCATGGCGCGTCTGGCGCACGCCTGCGCCGATACGCTGGTGACGCCGCTGAATGACAGCTTCGTCGATTTCGATCTGCTTGGCGCCATCGATGCGGCGCAGCCGAACGTGGTGCGGCCATCGATCTATAGCGAGATGGTGTGGGAGAGCCGCAAGAAGAAGGCGCAAAGCTTGCGCACGCCGATCGATTGGATCGTGCTGCGCAACCGCACCTCCACCAGCCGCATTGAAGCGAAGAATAAACAGCGCGTGGGCGATGCGCTGAAAACGCTGTCCAACCGCATCGGCTTTCGCTTGGCGCCGGGGCTTTCGGAGCGGGTGATTTATCGCGAGCTTTTCCCGCAAGGGCTGACCATGCTGGATCTCGATACGCCGGATGCGGCGGGCGATTTGAAGATGGGGCACCTGGCCGCGCGGCAGGAGCTGCGCGATCTTTTCATCACGCTGAAACTGCCGGGGCTTGAGGGCGAGCCGCTGAAATTTTAGGCGCACTTGGACCGCCGGCGTCCTCGCCGGCTGCGCTTTATCTGTTTGCGCAAGCGTGTTGGGCCAATAGCCCTGCCGGCGAGGGCGCCGGCGGTCCAAGTAAACTGCGCTTTTATCCGCACAGCGCGCGGCGC
>DAORMO010000255.1:875-3688 GCA_035440585.1 Terricaulis sp. | reverse complement strand
GCGTCGCCGCGCTCACGCTCTGCTGCGGCGCGCACGATGTCGCGCGCATAGGCGAACAGCATCGAGCGCTCGCCCGCGCGCGCTTCCAGATGCTGGTACGCGTAGAAAATATCGCGATAGGTTTCCTGCGCTGCAGCGATTTCGCTCCAGGGATCGCCGGTGACGCGCTGGGCCGCTGCGTTGCGCGCCACGCGCGCTTGCAAATCCGCCTCGGCCGCCGTCACACGCGCGAAGCCTTGCGGATCAGTCAGCGCCATGCGCCGGCCCCAGAGCGCTTTGTATGTGTTTTCCACGCTCTCCAGCGTGGTGGCGGCGATGCGCGCTTGATCGGCGCCCTGGCGCGCATAGGCGATCACGCGCCCGCGCGTTTCGGCCAGATTCGTCAGCTGCCAAGGCAACACCACGTCGCGCTCAAACGCCAATTGCGCGCTGGCGCGCAGGCGCGAGGTGCCGCCCGGATTGCCGGCCACGAACGTGACCTCGCCAGCCTCAGGCGGGGTGAAGCGCATGGAAAGGTGCGCCGGCGTCTCCGCCGGGGCGCCGTCGACGTACAAACGCAGCAGCGCGAAATCGAGGCAGTAGCGCGGGAAATTGAAATTGTCCGGATCGCCGCCAAACGCCGCCACGCTGGCTTCCGGCGCAAACACAAGCCGCACGTCATCATAGCGATTGTAGCGATAGAGCGCATAGCGCCCGCCTTGATAGAGCGTCACCACCTCGCAGCGCACGCCCTCGGCGCAGGCGCGCTCGATCGCGGAGATTTCCGCATCACGCGCGCGCACGAAACCTTCCGCCCCCGCGCTCGCCGTCGCCGCCTCGATGCGGCTGGTGACATCCTCAATGCCGGTGAGCACCTGCACGCTCATGCCGGGGCAGCGGCGCTCCTCCTCCCGCGCGCGGGTGAAGAAGCCGTTGTCGAGAAAATTTTCCTGCGCGGTGGAAAGCGCGCTGATGCAGGCGGTGACGCAATGATGGTTGGTGAGCAATAGCCCCGCGCCGCTGACATTGGAGGCGGAGCAGCCGGGAATCCGCGCCGTGCCGGCCATCACTGTGTTCAGCCAGGCCTGATCCGGCGCCCAGCCAAGCGCGCGCTGGATGCGCTGGGTGGGGATGTTGTCAAACGTCCACATCCCCTCTTCGGCCGAGGCCGACGCCGAGACAAAAGCCAGCGCCGCAACCAAGGCGGCGGCGCGTTTGAAGCGCTGCATGCATGCTCCCCGCAAATCACTTATTCGGCGCGAGAAGACCCCAAGCCCCGCCCTAGCGCAAGCGCCGCGCCGCAGCGGGAACCGCGCGCCAGCGCGCGCCGTTGCCCTCACATGCCAAAGGATGATTCACGCGAGCACGGCAGTGAGGACACTCACACCGAACCCGCGCACGAAACGAACGGAAGCGCCACGCAGAAGCTGGCGCTTTTTGCGGTTTGCGTGCTCGCGGTGCTGGCGCTTCTAAGCTTCGCCTACCTGCTTAACTGAGCCCGAGCACGGCCAGCATCTCGGCCTGCGTCTCGGCTGAGAGGCCTTCGGCGTCGGCGATGAACTCGCGCGCTTCCTGCTCGCTTGCGCCTAGGATGCGCACGTGCGCGCGCTCATTGCCGCCATTGCCGTCATCTTGCGCGTTCACGTGCACTTGGCGCCCGCCCGCATTGATGGCCACGCGCGCGCCTTCGGCGCCGCTGGCGTCACCTTCGGCGCGGATTGAAAGATCAAGCCCCGGCAAGCGCAGCGCCATCACCTCCGGCAGCTCACTCGCCTCGCCCTCGGGCAACACCGTGAACGCGCGCGCCGCCTCAGGCTCCATCAGCCCTGAGATATCTCCGGCCGAGCGCCCGGCCGCTGCGCGCCCATCGGGCGCGGAAACCAGATAGACTTTCACGTCATTCTCGGCGCGCACCTCAAGCGTGTAGCCGCCGGGCGGATCGGCATCCGCAACCTCCACATCGGCGCTGCAGGCGGCCAGCGCGATCCCGGCCAGCGCCGCAAACAGCGTGCGCAGCCCCCAAGTTTTTTGCATCCCTGCGCGCATCACCGCCTCCTCAGCACATCGCCCGCTCAACGCCGCGGCTGTCGCGCTCGCATTCGCGGCGCTGCTGCTCTTCATATGCGCTATCCAGGGTGGAGGCGCAGGCCGCCAGCATAAAGGCGGCGGCCAGGGCAAGCAAAGCGCGGCGCATGAAAACCTCCGGGCGGAGGCGGTATCTTGGGCCAGGCTGGCTTTACGTCAAGCGCCGTTAGCGGGTCCGCTCGAACCGGACGACTTTCTCATCCCGATCCACATAGGCCACGCGGTAGCCGGCCTTCATCCAGGAGCGGGCATGGCTGTGGTGGCCCTCATTATCGTTGGCCCAGAAGGATCGGTGCTTGATTGCGCTTTGCGGCAATTGCTTGCCGATGATGTCTTCGATCTCTTCAAAGGTGAGCATTTCGGCGCGCCCGTTGCGCCGGATGAGATGCGTTTGCAGCGCCGCGTATTTGCGCATGGGCCGGTCTCCCGCTTTGCGGCGCGCGCGTATCGGACGCGCAACGACGCCAACGGAGATGCAGCATGGACTGATTTGCGACTTATGCACATGGGGCATGCAACGAACGCCGCTTGCACTGCGTTTAAAATTTGATCCATCTTCACCCGGAACGAGCGGGGGCGCCGATTCATGCAGGAAGTCTGGAATTTCGGCCGCGGCTTAAGCGGCTACGCATGGCGCGCCACGCCCGCGCGCGGCTCCATTTTGCTGGCGCATGGCTTTGCCGAATACGCCGAGCGCTATGTGGCGCGCTACAACCGCCTCATCCCGCACCTCCGTGACCTGGGCTTTG
>DAORMO010000255.1:383-750 GCA_035440585.1 Terricaulis sp. | reverse complement strand
AAGCCGCTTTATCTCTTTGGCCATTCGCTTGGCGGGCTCATCACCGCCGCCAGCATCGCTGAGGATGGCGACGGCGTGGCCGGCGTCGTGCTCAGCGCGCCGGCTTTGCTGATCCGCGCGCCTTGGCATTTGCGCGCCATCGCTGGCGTCGCGGGCGCGCTGGCGCCGGAAGCGCGGCTGGCGCCGCCGCTTGAGGCCGAAGGGCTTTCGCGCATCGCCGAAGAGGTCGAAGCCTATCGCAACGATCCGATGATCAGCGATCCGCGCGTGCCGGCCAAGACAGGCGCGACAGCAATCAGCGTCTCGGAAGCGGCCTGGGCCCGCTACCCGCAATGGATCACGCCCGTTCTTGCCCTGCATGGAGAGC
>DAORMO010000255.1:0-290 GCA_035440585.1 Terricaulis sp. | reverse complement strand
CACGAATTGCTCAACGATCTTATCCGCGACGAGGTGCGTGATGAGATTTTGGCTTGGCTTGCCGTGCGCCTGGAGCGAGTGTGAGCCATCCCTCTTAAGGAGCCCCCATGCGCCGCGCCCTGCTTATTGCGCTTTTCGCACTCACTGCTTGCGCCACCAATCCGCACGCAGGCCCCGCGCTGCGCTATGCCGACGCCGCAAGCCGCGGCGCCTGGGCAAGCTTGCTCGCGGGCCAGCCTAGCCAAGCGCAAGTGGATCGGGCGACGGACGCCTGGTCGCACGCGCTGGGT
>DAORMO010000254.1:0-3691 GCA_035440585.1 Terricaulis sp. | reverse complement strand
AAACAGCTGAAACACGCCGGCATTGTTGAAGATGGTGCGCCAATCTTTCGGATAGAGCCGCTGCAGCTGGCTCAAATCCTGGAAGAACGGCCACACTTGCAGGCCATAGCCGCGCAGCAGCGTCATGGACTGGCGCAACGGGCCGAACTCACCCAGCTGCGCGCACTCATCGAGCATGAACAGCGTCGAGCGCTTGGGCCGCCGCTTGCGCCCCATCACCGTGAGCATCAGCGCGCCCACCCAGAGGCGCAACAGCGCGCCGTGGCTTTCGAGCTTATCGGGCGGAATGACGATGTAGATCGTCATCGGATCGCCGCGGCGCACGGCGTCGAGATTGATGGTCGATTTCGAGAGCGAACGCAGCGCGGAATCGGAATTGACGACTTTGAGATAACTCTGCGTCGTCGAAAGGATGCCCGAACGGGTTTGCTCCGTGATCGGCAGGAAGCTTGAGATATTTTGCTTGGAGAGCCGGTTGAGATGATCGTGGCTCTCGATCAAAGCGGCGAGATTGTAGACCGCATCATCGCTCATCAAGAGCTCGCGCACGCGGCCGAAATGGCGCTCCGATTTCGGGGCGGTTTCGGCGACGGCGGCGATCACGCCCGACATCAGCGAGCGGCCCCAATTGTCCCAGAAGGGCTCCTTGTGGAAGCCGACATCGCCGGCGAGCAGGCTCGCCAGCATTTCGCTGTCAGCGTCGAGCAGCGCGCCGGGGCGGTTGAACAGATCAAACGGGTTGAGGCTGTCGGTTTTCTTGCCGATGGCGCCGAACGGATCGAGCAGCCGCACCTCCTGGCCCATTTCCTTGCGCCGGCGGTGGGTGACGTGCCAGGTCTCGCCCTTGGGGTCGATGACGATCACCGAGCCTTCAAAGCGCAGGAGGTTTGGGATGATGACGCTGCGGCCCTTGCCCGCGCCGGTGGGCGCGATGGTAACCAGGTGCCGGTCCTCCCCGTAGAGGATCGGGACTTCGCCGTCCGGGGCGGCCTCGGCCGCGCGGGGGGCGCCAAAGCCCATGGGGCCGCGGCGGTTGTCGTCCGATTTCCAGCCAAGCAGGAGGTCCATCGCCTCGGGCTTGCCCTGCACCGCGGCCTCGACCGGCTTCTTGCGCGTACGGGTGGTGCGGGGCCGAGACATGGGTGAACCCTCCTTCCCGCCGCAGGGGAGATGCGGACGGATGAATCGCTTGTAATAATCAATCGAGGCCGGAACCGATCCAGATTGCGGCGCGGATGCGACGCGGCTGGGCGGGCCCGGCGACGGGGCGTCCCCGCCCGTCTCCGGACACATCAGCCCGAAAAAAATCCCCGCGCAACGCCTTGACGCCACGCGGGGGACAGTTTGTTCAAAAAAGCGCGCCTTAGCCGATACTTAGCCAATTCGCTTTGATTTTTAACGCTTTTTTCTACCGCACATCGCCCATCCACTTTTTCAGGATGGGTGAAAGCAAGAGCAGCAGCACGCCTGTTGCGATGCCCAAAACGCCCACGGCGGTGAACACCGAAACGTAGGCTTGAAGCTGCGCTGCGGGGTTCACGACGACGCCGGCGATGGTGTCGGACGCGGTTTGCTGCGCGATGAGGCCGGCGAGAATGTGCGCCAGCGACGAGGACAAGAACCACACGCCCATCATCAAGCCGACAACGCGCGCGGCGCTGAGCTTGGTGATCATCGAGAGGCCGACAGGCGAGAGAAAAAGCTCACCCGTGGTGTGGAGAAGATAGAGCACCGCCAGGAAGACGAGCGGCACGCGGAAATCGGGCCCGGCAAACTGCGTGCCCCAAACCAGCACGAAGAAGCCAAGGCCGACTTGCACAAGGCCCAGCGCGAACTTGACCGGCGTGGACGGCTCCATCTTCCGCTTGGCCAGCCAGATCCACATGGCGCTGAACGGCAGCGCCAGGAGCACGATGTAGCCGGCGTTGAAGCTCTGGGTTTGCGCGGCCGTCATTTCATAGACGCCCCCGCCAAGCCCGGTTGTGGCGGCGATGTAGCCGGCGGCGCCCGCGAGCAGCGCGAAGAACGCCACCCCGTAAAGCAGCATCACGATGTCGATCTGCTTGCGCAGATAAGCCAGCACCGAAACCACCACCATGATCGCGCCAAGGGCGGCGACCAGGAAGAGGATGCCGGTCATGGCCGTGTGACCGAACGTGCCGCCTTGGGCGATGGTGAGGTTGGTGGAGTTCTCGGCATAGAGCGAGAGCGAGGAGCCGGCCTGCTCAAACAGCATCCAGAAGATGACGCTGAAGAAGATCAAGATCAGCGCCGCCACCATCTTGGAGCGCTCAAGCCCTTTAAAACCCAGCAGCGCGTAGCCAAGCACCAGCGCAAACAGCGCCGGCACCAGGATCGGCAGCGCCATTTCCATCAGATCGGTTTGCTGCACCAGGAGCCAGGCCGGGATCACGGCCAAGAGCCCCAAAACCCAGAAAATCCCTTGGGTTGTCGCGCCGATCGGCCGTGGCGGATCGGCTTTGCCTTTCAGGTATTTCTGGCCGAACAGGTATTGGACGAGGCCGAGCGCCATGCCGATGCCGGCAAGGCCGAAGCCGTACTTCCAGCCATAGGTCTGGGCGAGATACCCGCACGCGAGCGTGGCGAGGAAGGCGCCGAGATTGATGCCCATGTAGAAGATGGTGAAGCCGCCATCGCGGCGCGGATCGCCCTCGGCATAGAGCGCGCCGACCGTGGTGGAGATGTTGGCCTTGAGGAAACCGACGCCGATAATGATCAACGCGAGCGAGAAATAGAGGATCTGCACGTAGAGCTGCTCCTGCTCCACGCGATCGGTATAGGCGCCATCCTCGAAGGTGCGGATCACGCGCTCGCCCTCGAACGCCACGGCGTTGCGCTGGCTGATCTGGTTGAGCGTGAAGGCCGTGCCGTTGATGTCGACGAAGGTTTCCCCATCCTCGACGCGGACGGGATATGAGCCCTGCCCTTCAATATTGAGCGAGGTGGCGGGCGCGGTTCCGCACGGGGCGCCGACCATGGAGCAGAGCGAATAGACAAAGCTGGGCGCTTCGGAGACGAGCGCGTAATCGCCGTTCGTCAGCGTGCGGGTTTGCCCGCCAGCGGAAAGCTCCACACGATCGAGCACGTCAAAGCGCAGGTTCGCGCGGCCTTCCGGCAAGTCGATGAAGGCGACGCGGTTGGCGTCACGCCCCTCGGCGGTGACAAGGAAGCTCTCCCCGCCTGCATCGAGATATTGCCGCGAGCCCGAGCCCTCGAACGCCATGCCAAAGTGGCCGAGCACAAGCAGCGCCGCGCCGATGGTGACGGCCTTGCGCGCGCCGAGATAGCGATCGGCGATCCCCGCCAATGACAGGGATAAGATAAACCAGCGCCGCATACGCGCCGTAGAGCGCCTGGGCGTGGCCTTGGCTGAAGAGAAAATGCTGGGTGAGATAAATCACCAGCAGCGCGCGCATCCCGTAGAAGGAAAAGCGCTCCCACATTTCGGTGAAGAACAGGGTGACGAGGCCGCGCGGGTGGCCGAGGAAGGTCGGCTCCGCGCTCGCGCCAGCGGTTTGATCAGTCATGAAAATTCCCCCGAGAGCCGGCTTCCCGCCCGGCCCTGACTTGGGGAGAGAGACAAGACGGGTGCGGCGGCGGCGTCAAGCCAAGGGCGATGGGCGGATATTCCGCTTGGACCGCCCGCTTGGACCGCCGGCGTCCTCGCCGG
>DAORMO010000253.1:3358-3696 GCA_035440585.1 Terricaulis sp. | reverse complement strand
GCCCGCGCGCGCGCCGGAGGCGTCAATGCGCGCATCGGGCTGGGCTTCGATCGCGCGCGCATCAATCGCGCCGCGCACGCTCGCGTCCGCGAAGGTGAGCAGCGCGCCTTGCGCGCCATCGGGCCCCGGCCCGCGCAGCGCCAGATTTTCCCAACCGAGCCCGCCGCCAATCTCCGCGCCCTCAAGGCTCACCCCGCCTTCGATCACAGTTTTGCGCCCATGCGGGGTGGGGCCGTCGAGCTTGAAGCTCACATCGCCGCCGGTGCGTAATTTGGCGGCGCGGATCGCCCATTGGCCGGGATGGATAAAACGCCCGCCGCCAAAGCCGGCATCGCCAT
>DAORMO010000253.1:2059-3332 GCA_035440585.1 Terricaulis sp. | reverse complement strand
CCTTTCACAATCGCGCCCTGCAGCAAAAGCGAGCCGCGAATGCGCGCATTGCCTGCATCGATCCCATCGCCGCCCGCGATCTCCGCTTCCAGCAGATTGAGGTTCTTGCCGATCTGTGCGCCGCGCAAATTCACGCGCCCCTCGCGCACCTTGAAGCTGGCGCGCGCGGAAAAATCCCCGCCCACCTCGATCTTCTGCGCCGAGAGCGCGTGGCGGCGCTTATCGCCATTGTGCGCGCCAAGCTCGCCCATCAGGTAGACGCTGCCGCCGATCCGGCTTTGGCTGAGGCGCACAGCGCCCTTGGCGTAGAAGTGCACATCCTTGCCGCCCTTATCGAGATAAAGGTTGCCGCTGATGCGCGCGCCTTCGAGATCAAGCGGGGTGAACGCGCGCACGCCTTCGGGCGCGCTTGCGCCCATCATCAGCCGCGCGCCGCGCCCGCTGCAATCGCCCGCGATCTCCGCGTTGCGAAAGCAGAGCCAAGCCTCCGCCGCATCGCCCTCGGCAAACGGCTTCACGCCTGCGAATGAGAGCGGCCCGTCGATCACCACGCCGCGCCCATTCACTTGGGCAAGGCGCGAGTGGCTAAGCGAGAGCCGCGCAAAGCGCGCATTGGCGATATGGATCAGGCTCTCGATCTCGCAGCCCTCCAGCGCCAACGCCGGCAGCCCGGCGCCGCCCGCGCCCGCGCAATCGGAGAGATCAAGCTGGCCCTCAATGCGGGCGCCCTTGATGCGCACGCCTGTGAGTTGCACCGGCCAGCCTTCATTGACGCCCATCAGCAGCATGCGCAAAAACCCCGCGCGCACCGTGCGCTGGGAGCCATCGCCGCCCGTCAATGTGGAAAAATCCGCCGTCGCGCCCTCGCGCGTGCGCTGGATAACGAAATGCTCGCTATCCCTTAGGTCGTTCGCGTCGAACGCCATGCAAATCCCCCGGCCGCCCCCCAGCCGCCGCCGGTCTGATCTAACCATCCCAGGCGCCCGCGCGCGAGTCGGCTTATATGAAAGAGATGTCAGAGACGGCCCCCATCACCCCAGGCGCGAACCTGCCCGAGGTCTCGGTTTCCGAGCTTGCCCAGGCGGTAAAGCGCACGATGGAAACAACTTTTGACCGCGTGCGCGTTCGCGGTGAATTGGGCCGCGTGCTGATCGCCAAGTCCGGCCATCTTTATGTGGATTTGAAGGACGAGAACGCCACCATCTCCACTGTGATGTGGAAGGGCAATGTGGCCGCGCTCGCGTTCAAGCCGGAAGAGGGCTTGGAGGTGGTG
>DAORMO010000253.1:0-2036 GCA_035440585.1 Terricaulis sp. | reverse complement strand
ATCCGGGCCGCTCGCAATATCAATTGATCGCCGAGCGCATGGCCCCCGCGGGCGTCGGCGCGCTTTTGGCCCAGCTTGAGAAGCTGAAAAAGAAGCTCGCCGCAGAGGGCCTGTTCGCGCCGGAGCGGAAGAAGGCGATCCCGTTTCTGCCGCGCACCATCGGCGTCGTCACCTCGCCAACTGGGGCGGTGATCCGCGATATTCTGCATCGCTTGGGGGAGCGTTTTCCCTGCCGCGTTTTGCTGTGGCCGGTGCTGGTGCAAGGCCAGGAAGCGGCCGGCCAAGTGGCGCGCGCGATCGAGGGCTTCAACAAGCTGCAAGGTGATCTGCGCCCCGACGTGCTGATCGTCGCGCGCGGCGGCGGCTCGATTGAAGATCTGTGGGCCTTCAACGAAGAGATCGTGGTGCGCGCCGCCGCCGCAAGCGCGATCCCGCTGATCTCCGCTGTCGGCCACGAAACCGACACCACGCTGATTGACTTCGCCTCAGACCTGCGCGCGCCGACGCCCACGGGCGCGGCTGAAAAAGCCGTGCCGGTGCGCGCCGAGCTGATCCAGCGCATCAATACGATCGACGGGCGTTTGAAAAACAGCCTGATCCGCGGCCTCGATAAGCGCCGCACCGAATTGCGCGCAGCCTCCGGCCGCTTGCCGCGCCTTGAAACGCTTTTCCAAATCCCGCAGCAGCGGTTTGACCGCGCCAGCGAAAAGCTGGCCTCCGCGCTGCTTTCCAACACCCGCGCCGCGCAATCAAAGCTTGATCGCATCGCCGCGCGCCTGCGCCCCGAAGCGCTGAGCCAAGACGTGGCGCGCCGGCGCGAAAAACTCGCGCTCAGTTCCGCGCGCATCGCCCCCGCCATGGCGCGCAATCTGCTCAATCATCGCAAGCATCTCGAAGCGTCCGCCCGTATGCTTGAAAGCCTGTCGCACAAAAGCGTTTTGGCGCGCGGCTTTGTGATGGTGCAGCGCGAGGATGGCACGCTGGTGCGCGCGGCCAAGGATCTCACGCGCGGCGATGCGGTGGAGCTCACGTTTTCGGATGCGACCCAACGCGCCGTCATCGATCCCGCCGAAGCGCCGCTGCCCAGCGCTGAACCGGCGAAACCCAAGCCAAAACCCAAACCCGCAGGCCAGGGCGATTTGTTTTAATCCCGCAGATAAAGCCGCGTCACCGCCAGCGCGCCGGCCGCTGCGGCCGCGAGCCAGATCGCGGCGAAGCCCCATTGCACGAAGGCAAGCGCGCCGAGGCTCGCTCCGCACACCAGCCCAAGCCACAGCATCAGAAACGGCGCCCAGGCCCAGCGCGGCCCGCCGGTGAAGGCGCCGGCGATGCGCTGGCCCATGCGCACCAAAGCGCCGGTCATGTAGGTCACGCCGATGCTGACTTCGCCATCGCGCAGGAACACGGCGTTCTCCGCGCCCATGGCGATCGCCAGGAGCGCCATCGCCGCCGCGATCGCGCCTGTCTGCCCGCTCAGCGCGGCGAGCCCCAGCGCGGCCGTCACGAAGGCCAGCACAATCGCCCCGCCTTTGCGATCGCCGCTGCGATTGATCAGCGTGCCAAGAATAACGCCCAGCACAAACGCCCCGATCAGCCCCAGCGCGATCAGCGCCTGCTCCGGCGCTTGGGAGAGGCCAACGCCCAGGCGCGTGGAATTGCCGCTCATGAATGAGACGAAGTACCCGCCCAGATGAATGAAGGCGATCGAGTCCACAAAGCCGGCCAGGGCGGCGAGCGCCGCAGCCAGCACCCAGAACCGGCGCCGGTAACGAATCATGCCGCCCAGTTTGCGCCCCGCGCGCCCACCCGCCAAGGGTGACGCCGCCCCCCGATGGCGCTACAAATCGCCCATGAACAAGCACGATCCCAGCGGCCCCGAAGCCAAAATCAAGTACGGGGACAATGATTTCACCATCCTCGTCGCCGGCAATTACGTCCGCTGCGCGGTGAGCGGGGCGCACATCCCGCTCGATGAGCTGCGCTATTGGAGCGTGGATCAGCAGGAAGCCTATCGCGGCCCGGAAGACGTCGCGGCC
>DAORMO010000252.1:0-3717 GCA_035440585.1 Terricaulis sp. | reverse complement strand
GCCACGACCAGCGCCGGGGCCGCCGCGACGCGGACCACGCGGGCCACGGCCGCGCGGCTGATCCGGCGAGTCAGAAGGCGGAGCGCCTGCAGTTTCGTCAGTCATCGGATCTTCCTCAGAATTCGAGCCCGCCCTCGCGGGCGGCGTCGGCCAGGGCTTTCACCCGGCCATGGAAAATGAAACGGCCGCGATCGAACACAGCGCTCTTTTGGCCAGCGGCCAGCGCGCGCTCAGCCAGGAGCTTGCCGACAGCGGCGGCGCCTTCCTTGTTGGAGCCTTTGGCCGTGATCGCTTTCTCGAGCGAAGAAGCGGCGGCGACCGTCACGCCTTTGGCGTCGTCGATCAGTTGCGCCGAAATGTTCTTCGACGAACGGCTCACCGAAAGACGCAGACGGCCTTCGCCAGCGAACTTCTTGAGCCGGGTGCGGTTGCGCTGCGTGCGGCGCGCGACGGGGGAAAGTTTGCGAGCCATGGCTTACTTCTTCTTGCCTTCTTTGCGGCGGATGCGCTCGCCGGCGTAACGGACGCCCTTGCCCTTATAGGGCTCGGGCGGGCGATAGGCGCGGATTTCAGCGGCGGCTTGGCCCACAGCTTGCGGATCGATGCCGGAGATTTTGATCTCAGTCGGCTTCGGGGTGGCGAGCGTGACGCCATCGCGCGGGGTGTAGAGGATTTCGTGGCTGTAGCCGAGCTGCATCTGCAGGTTCTTGCCCTGCATCGCGGCGCGATAGCCGACGCCGGTCATTTCCAGCGTCTTTTCGAAACCTTCGGTCACGCCCTTGACGTTGTTGGCGAGCACCGCACGCGCGGTGCCCCATTGGGCGCGCGCGCGTTGGGTTTCAAAGCGCGGCTTCACCGAAAGCGCGCCGTCGCCGAACGCAACTTCCACATCGTCATGGACGCGGAAATCGAGCGAGCCTTTGGGGCCCTTCACGCTCACGTCCTGGCCCTTCACCGTCACGGTGACGCCGCTGGGCGCGGGGATCGGTTTTTTACCAAGGCGGGACATTAGTAGACCTCGCAGAGGATCTCGCCGCCGACATTAGCGTCGCGCGCGGCTGCATCGCTCATCACGCCCTTCGGCGTGGAGATGATAGAAATGCCAAGCCCGTTGCGCACGAGGCCCAAGTCCTTGATGGACGAGTAGACGCGGCGGCCAGGCTTGGAGACGCGCTGGATCTTGTGGATCGCTGGCGCGCCTTCGAAATACTTCAGCTCGACTTCCAGCTCCTTGTGGACGCCGTTTTCGATCTCGCGGAAGTCGCGGATATAGCCTTCATCTTTCAGCACTTGCAGGACGCGGGCGCGCAGGGTCGAGGCCGGCGAGACCAGCTTGGAGCGGCCGCGCAGCTGAGCGTTGCGGATGCGGGTGATGAGATCGCCGATGGGATCGTTCAGATTCATGTGACGCGCCCCTTACCAGCTCGACTTGACCATGCCGGGAATCTGGCCTTTGGAGGCCAAATCACGCAGCGCGATCCGCGAGATGCGGAGTTTGCGGTAGAACGCACGCGGGCGGCCCGACACCTCGCACCGATTGCGGATGCGCGTGGCCGACGAGTTGCGCGGCAATTGCGCCAGCTTCAGGCGCGCGTCAAAGCGCTCCTCAAGCGGCAGACTTTCATCAAGGGCGGTCGCGCGCAGCTTGGCGCGGCGGGCGGCGAATTTCTTCGCCAGCTGCTCACGCTTCTTGTTGCGTTCGATAGAGCTTGTCTTCGCCATACTCTCACTCTCTCCCGGTGCGTTCAGGGGTGGATCGCAGGTGCGATCAGTTCCGGAACGGGAAATCGAATTGCTTCAAAAGGGACTTGGCTTCGGCGTCAGTCTTGGCAGTCGTGCAGACGACGATATCCATGCCCCACATCTGTTCGATCTGGTCATAATTGATTTCGGGGAACACGATGTGCTCTTTGACGCCCATGGCGTAATTGCCATTGCCGTCAAAGCTCTTGCCGTTGAGGCCCCGGAAATCCTTCACGCGCGGCAGCGCGATCGTGACCAGACGATCCATGAATTCGTACATCCGGTCCGCGCGGAGCGTGACCTTGGCGCCGATATTCATGCCTTCACGCAGCTTGAACGCCGCAATCGACTTACGGGCCTTGGTGGCCACGGGCTTTTGGCCCGCGATCGCCGTCAAGGCTTCGATCGCCGATTTCAGCTTCTTGCTGTCTTGGGTGGCTTCGCCAACGCCCATGTTGATCACGATCTTTTCCAGACGCGGGATCTGCATTTCGTTGGTGTAGCCAAATTCTTCGCGCAGCTGCTTGCGGATCTCGTTCTTGTAACGAGTCTTCAGGCGCGGCTCATATGCCTCAGACATCGATCTCGACTCCCGAGCCCTTGGCGACGCGCACCTTCTGGCCCTTGTCATTGACTTTGAAGCCCACGCGCGTGGCCTTGCCCGTCTGCGGATCGCGCAGGGCGACGTTCGACAGGTGCAGCGGGGCTTCCTTGGAAATCACGCCGCCGTTCGGATTGGCGACGTCAGGCTTGGTGTGACGCTTGATTAGGTTCACACCTTCGACAACGACACGCTCTTCCTTGGGAAGCACTTTCAGCACTTTGCCCGAGCGGCCTTTATCCTTGCCGGCGATGACGATCACGGTGTCGTCTTTACGGATGCGGGCGGCCATTAGAGCACCTCCGGCGCGAGCGACACGATCTTCATGTGGTTCTTCGCGCGCAGTTCGCGCGGCACCGGGCCGAAGATGCGCGTGCCGATCGGCTCGCCTTGGTTGTTGATGAGAACGGCGGCGTTGGAGTCAAAGCGGATGGTGGAGCCATCCTTGCGCTTGAGATCCTTGGACACGCGCACCACGATCGCTTTGCGGACATCGCCCTTCTTAACGCGGCCGCGCGGCATCGCTTCCTTGACGGAAACGACGATGATGTCGCCCACGGTGGCGTAACGGCGCTTCGAGCCGCCCAGCACCTTGATGCACATCACGCGCTTGGCGCCGCTATTATCGGCGACGTCCAGATTGGTTTGCATCTGGATCATGGCTTACGCTCCGACGCGGCCGACCACTTCCCAGCGTTTCAGCTTGGACTTGGGCGGGCATTCAATGATTTCGACGGCCTCGCCCACCTTGTAGGCGTTGGCTTCGTCATGGGCGTGGAACTTGGCGGAGCGGC
The DNA here is from genome assembly GCA_035440585.1 of Terricaulis sp. GTDB lineage: Bacteria > Pseudomonadota > Alphaproteobacteria > Caulobacterales > Aquidulcibacteraceae > Vitreimonas. The sequence continues at coordinate 579 of DAORMO010000252.1, read as the reverse complement.
GGACCGTCTTCTTCAGAAGCGGGTGCAGGTAGGTGCGTTCCACCTGCACGACGACGGTTTTGTCGCCCTTATCGCTCACGATCGTTCCTTGCATTACGCGGCGCGGCATCTTCGTATCCTCTACCTTACGCCTTGGGCGCTTGCTTTTCCCGCAGCACCGTTTTCGAGCGCGCGATCATGCGGCGCACTTCACGGATGCGGGAAGATTTCTCGAGCTGGCCGGTGGCCTGCTGGAAGCGCAGGTTGAACTGCTCTTTCTTCAGATCGACGAGCTCGGATTCGACCTTCGCAGCGTCCCCGCCGCGATAATCGTTCAGCTCTTTCTTGATCTCACGGAGTTTCATTTAGAGCCCCTCCACGCGCGAGACGATCTTGGTGCGGATCGGGAGCTTGGCTGCGCCAAGGCGCAGGGCTTCCCGCGCAACCGCTTCCGGCACGCCGTCGATTTCAAACATGATGCGGCCCGGCGCCACGCGCGCGGCCCAAAATTCCGGCGCGCCCTTGCCCGAGCCCATGCGGACTTCGTTGGGCTTCTTCGACACCGGCAGATCCGGGAAGATGCGGATCCACACCCGGCCT
>DAORMO010000251.1:3408-3771 GCA_035440585.1 Terricaulis sp. | reverse complement strand
CGCATCGTCAACGCGGTCCTTCTTCTCCTTGACTTCGACTTCCGTCGCGCCGCCAACCTTGATCACGGCAACGCCGCCCGCGAGCTTCGCAAGGCGCTCTTGCAGCTTTTCCTTGTCGTAGTCGGAGGTGGTTTCTTCGATCTGCTTGCGGATCTGGCCGATGCGGGCTTCGATGTCTTTCTTGTCGCCCGTGCCGTCCACGACGGTGGTGTCGTCCTTCTTGATGACGACCTTCTTGGCCTTGCCGAGCATGTCGAGCGTGACGTTCTCAAGCTTGATGCCGAGGTCTTCGCTGATGACTTGGCCGCCCGTGAGGATGGCGAGGTCTTCCAGCATGGCCTTGCGGCGATCGCCGAAGCCCGG
>DAORMO010000251.1:293-3398 GCA_035440585.1 Terricaulis sp. | reverse complement strand
TCACGGCCGCGACCTTGAGGCCGCCGCGCAGCTTGTTGACGACGAGCGTGGCGAGGGCTTCGCCTTCGACGTCTTCAGCGATGATCAGCAGCGGGCGCTGGTTTTGCACAACCGCTTCCAGGATCGGCAGCATCGGCTGCAGCGAGGAGAGCTTCTTCTCGAACAGCAGGATCAGCGGATCCTCGAGCGAAACTTCCATCTTGTCGGCGTTGGTGATGAAATACGGCGAGAGATAGCCGCGGTCGAACTGCATGCCTTCGACGACTTCGAGCTCGGTTTCGAGGCTCTTGGCTTCTTCAACCGTGATGACGCCTTCATTGCCAACCTTGGCCATCGCGTCGGCCAGGAACTTGCCGATGTCAGTGTCGCCGTTGGCCGAGATGGTGCCGACTTGGGCGATCTCTTCCGAACCGCCAACTTTCTTGGCGCGCTTTTTCAGATCTTCGACGATGGCGAGAACCGCCTTGTCGATGCCGCGGCGCAGATCCATCGGATTGCGGCCAGAAGCCACGGCCTTCATGCCTTCGCGCACGATGGCTTGCGCCAGCACGGTGGCGGTGGTGGTGCCGTCGCCGGCTTCGTCGTTGGTTTTGGAAGCAACTTCACGAATGAGCTGGGCGCCCATGTTCATGAACTTATCTTCGAGCTCGATTTCCTTAGCGACGGTGACGCCGTCTTTGGTGGTGCGCGGGGCGCCGAAGGATTTTTCGATCACGACGTTGCGGCCCTTGGGGCCGAGCGTGACCTTCACCGCGTTGGCGAGGATGTCGACGCCTTGGAGCATGCGCTCGCGCGCATCGGCGCCGAAATTGACGATCTTAGCAGCCATTGGTGCTGAACCTCTGTGTTTGAATTCAACGATTGCGCCGACGGCAGTCGGCAATAGGCAGTCAGCAGTCGAGGCGGCAGCAGTTCACGACTGCCGATTGCCGACTGCCGATTGCCGCCTTAGGCGGCGTCCTTCTTCTTCGACTTCTTCTCTTCGATGACGCCCATGATGTCGCTCTCCTTCATGATGAGGAGATCTTCGCCATCAATCTTCACTTCCGTGCCCGACCATTTGCCGAACAGGATGCGGTCGCCGACTTGCACGTCCGGCTTGATGTACTCGCCGTCTTCGTCGCGGGCGCCGGGGCCGACAGCGATCACTTCGCCTTCTTGCGGCTTTTCTTGCGCCGTTTCGGGGATGATGATCCCGCCGCGGGTCTTTTCTTCTTCCTTCACGCGGCGGACGAGCACGCGATCATGCAGGGGACGGAAACTGGCCATGCCCTTACTCCCTTGTTTTGCTACCTAAATCCAACAGCCGGCGGGCGTTAGCACTCACCCAGGCCGGCTGCTAATGGCGGGCAGATAGGGGGTGGGCGCGCCAGCGTCAACCGCGCGCGCCAGCCAGATCAAAAAAGTTCACGTTGCCGAACCAAGAACTTTGCAATACAAAGAACTCTCACGTATGCGAAGGAGGGCGAGGTGGCGAAGCGGCAAGGCGAGGGCGCTGGCGGCGGCGCCGGCATGCGCCAGGGATTGCTGGTCAGCGCGGTCTGCTTTGGCGCGGTGGCTTTGATTTTGGCGCTCACCCCCGGCGCGCTTAATCTGGGCGCCTATAGCGGCTTTGCCTTCAAGGCGCCCGATCTGGCGCCGCTGCTGGCGCTGTCGCCGCTGGTGCAGTTTCACATCTATACGGCGCTGGCCGCGCTGCTGATCGGCCCGGTGCAATTTGCCATGCCCAAGGGCACGCGGGCGCATAAGGCGATCGGCTGGGCCTGGGCGGCGTGTATGGGCGCGACCGCCATCGCCACGCTCTTCATCCGCGATATGCGCGATGGCGCCTTCAGCCCGATCCATCTGTTCTCACTGATGACGCTGATCGGCTTGCCCTGGGCGCTCTGGCTGGCGCGCACGGGCCAGCGGGAAGGGCATGTCTGGGCGATGATCGGGCTCTATATTGGCCTGGTGATTTCGGGCGCCACCTCGCTCGCGCCGGGGCGGGTGATGTGGGACATCCTTGCGCGCTGACCTGCGCGGCGATTTGCCCCCCATGGTTTGACACAAACCGGGGAAAAAAGGTGCGAAACAACAGGGCCAAAGGAGCAAGCGATGGCGGGGCGAATTCTGGCGGCGGCCTTTATCCTGGCGACAGTGGCGGCAGCGCCCGCGCAAGCGCAGGAAGCCAGCCTTTTCATCACCCCCTGGGGCGAGCCCATTCGCACCGAGGACGGAACCCCGGCTGTGCAGGCATGGTTTGACGCCGCCGACGCCGATCAGGATGGGCGGCTGACGCTGGAGGACTTCCTCACCCGCGCCGAAGCGCTGCACGCCATCATCGACCGCAATGACGATGGCATCGTCACCTCGGTGGAATCGCAAATGTTTTACCGCGCCACCGCGCCGGAAATTTACGCGCGCCCGCCAGCAGAACGCCCCACCGTGCGCCGCCCCACCGATCCGGGTCGGCTGACTGACCCCAATCGCGAGCGGCGCACGCCCCCGGCTGAGCCGCTGCGCGGCGCCGCGCGCTATGGCCTGTTGAGTGAGATCGAGCCGGTGATGTCGTGCGATGCGGATATGAGCCGCTGGGTGACGCGCGATGAATTCGCCGCCTGCGTGACGCGCCGCTTCCGTCTGCTCGACGCCAACAATGATGGCGCGTTCACGCTGTCGGAATCGCCGCGCGCGGCGGTGCTGCTGGGGGCGACGGAAGAAGAGCGCTGATGGCGCCGAACCCGCGCCTGGCGCGTTGAGCTGGCATGAGCCATCCGCCCCAGCCCGAACCTGATACGCCAGAACCTGAGCCGATCCCGCCGCTTGAGCCCGCCGATCCGCCGATCGAAGAGCCTAAGCGCCCGCCGCCGATGCGGGCTTAGCTCTAAAGCAAAACGGGGCCGCGCAGCGCGCAGCCCCGTCCGCATCCCTCTTGCGCGCGGTCAGTAATACATCAGCGCGTCAAGAATAACGCCGGTGGCGACGACAACGAGCAGGATGTCGCGATCCACCATCACATAGCGGCAGCCATACGGCGCAGGCGGCAGCCGATAATAGAGATCATACGGCACCGGCTCCCAATAGAGATGGTGCGGCAGCGCGTAGCCGACGCCCCAAACCCGA
>DAORMO010000251.1:0-283 GCA_035440585.1 Terricaulis sp. | reverse complement strand
GGGGCGGCGCCAGCCGTCATAGCCCCACCATTGGTAGTTCCAGCCGTAATAATTGTGCACGATGGTGACATAGCCGCGATCGAAATAATGGCCGTGCCGCACATGGCGCCAATCGTTGTAACGCGGGCGCGAGAAATCGCGGTGCGTGTGGCGATATGAATCGTAGCGCCGATCATCGCGGCGGCTGTCGCGATGATTGGAGGCAAAATCGCGCCGCCCATCATTGCGATTCCAATCGCCGCGCTGGCCTTGGCCGCGCCGATCGTTGTCGCCGCGCGCGCCG
>DAORMO010000250.1:3419-3785 GCA_035440585.1 Terricaulis sp. | reverse complement strand
CGGCCAGGATCTCGCGCGACCAATCGGCCAGGCGGCCCTCAAAGGCGCCCAAAGGGGCGGCCCCGCGCGGGCCGCAGCCCGCCACGCCCAGCCCCAGGCTCAGCCCCAGCGCCAACGCCCACGCCCATGGTTTCATTCGCTTCTCCCGCCGGCGCGCCCGCGTGACCGGGGGCGCTGACGCTGCATAGCATGCGTCGCAACTGGGAAAACCGGGGGCGCCGCTTTCCCCCCTTGCGCTCCAGTGTTGCAGAAAGCGCGCATTCGTGGTTGGAGAGCCCTCCGATTACGTCTGGAAACCCTGGAGAACCCCATGACGACCGCTGGCGCCGGCGATCAACAGACGCTTGGCCAAATCCTTTTCTATCG